>BEHE01000036.1 GCA_002898395.1 Candidatus Calditenuaceae archaeon HR02 | reverse complement strand
AATATATAGTCTTCACGCATGAGATTAGAAAACTTGTCCAGTATTAGAAATCGACGTGACGATGAGGAATCTAATCGGTTCATCCTATCGGAGCGTGTTTTAAGACATATTCGTAGGAGGCATGGGGACTGGGTCAGGATGCTTGGGCTTTCTAATAATAAAGAAATACGTAGATACATTCTTCACGTACTGGCCAATCCTGATGAAGTACATTATGACCTTGAAAGAAGGGATGTTAGGTATTTCTTACGTAGGATTAATGACAAATTTCTCTGCGTAATAACTATAGCCACGGAGGTTGCGACAGCATACCTTATAAGCAAGCGGAAATATAAAAGATATAAAGAGAGACGATGGCCCTGACCAGCCTACTCCAGATAGACATCAGAAAGCTCTTAGAGGCTATGGAGAAAAAGTCTGGTATAAGTTTCCCGCGCGAGGTCATTGAGGCTTACCTAGACCCAGGGACTCAACTCTTGCACGTAAGGTTCGCAGAGCCTGAATCTACCGAAGTAGGCGAGCCGCTGCCCCTCAAAACAATAGTAACCCTATTCACAGACGATAAAACACACAGGATAACAGCCCTTGAGATAATAGGAATAGATAGCTTAATGAAGGAAATAGAAAATTAACCAGAGCAAGATGTTTTGTCTATGTCCTTAATCTCTGCTCTATGCCTCTCACTTTTGACTCTAGTATTGATATTCTCTCAACTACATCAAGCCTCTTCTCTATTGAATCCAGCCTGCTGGATGGCTTCTCCTCTAAGCTAGTTATCCTTGTTGCTAATGTATCTTCAGCCCTCTTGATCTCAGACCTAATTACCTTATCCCTCTCCTCTAATTCCTTCCTTAAACTCTTTATCTCCGTTCTTATTCCTTTCTTCAGATTCTCTCTCTGTGCATTTTCAGTCATCTCTTATTGATTAATATCACCATAGGAGGCCTTAGTTGATGGGTTGGTGCTTTTTAGGGATAGGTCTAGGCTTTCTCCGAGCTACCTGCCGCCCCACCTAAGGTATAGGGGTGAGGAGCTATCTAGGCAAAAACAGGATTATGGCCTGTTTAGCTTCGACGAGATAGACTACTACGTGAGGAGATATGGCGCTGATGTGGGGACTCGGATAACGGAGGTTATTGGTGGTGATGTTAACGTTGTGGTAGTGACCGCGCGTAGTAGGGATTACGAGAAGTTGCTAGACCCTGGCTGAGAGGAGCTCCCTAGGCAGGCTCTCGATAGAGCTTAAGCCATACTCATCGAAGCAGCTATTCGACATACTATCTGATAGGGTTGAGGGGACCTTCGTAAAATGAGCAACATGAAAACCCGAGAAGCACCTAGACGAAGCCAGTCTAAAGGCATAGGAGCCGAAAGAGAAGGGGGGATTTAAGCGGAAAAGTGTTATTAGCAGTAGAAAAATATATTTTGTAGAATTTTCTATTTTTCATGTGTGGTGGCTTCTGAGTCTGTGAAGGTGCGCCGTGATGTTAAGAGGATGATTGATATTCTGCAAGCTGAGGCGACGTTAGCTACTGGATGCAAAGTGTCTCAGGAGGCGCTGCTAGCGGAGGTTGTTAGGATAGCGGTGGAGAGGAAGGAGGAGCTGTTTAGACGTCTCGGTCGTGTGAGGCGCTTAAAGGATGAAGAGGCTGATGAGGTTTTGGAGGCCATCTCAGCCGACTGGGGGGTGGAGACATCTGAGGGGGAAATAGACAGGGTTCTATACGGTGCCTAGGTCGTTGAGCGTCTTCATAGATACAGGAGTTATCGTGGCCCTTCACAACAGGCGCGATGTTATGCATGCTAGGGCTGTTGAGCTTTTCAAAGAAGCATTATCCAGCGACCTTGGCCCAGTCTACACATCGGACTACATCTTCGACGAGGCTGTAACCTTTGCTCTCCGCAAGACCGGTAGGCCAGAGCTTGCTATAAGCCTAGGTTCTTTCATCTTAGGCATAGGGGTTAAGCCAGTGATGACGGTCCTCAAGGTGGATGACGGAATTTTCTCAGACGCATGGGAGCTGTTTAAACGCTACTCGAGAAAGGGCCTGAGCTTTACAGACTGCACCTCCGTAGCCTTGGTAAAAAGGAGGGGGATACACCATATAATGAGCTTCGACCAAGACTTCGACGGAATAATCCCAAGACTCGGCTAACCAAACACGCACAGGGATCACCTTCTCTCAATGTCGGAGATGTTTTAACCGTTTGAGACGCATGTCTCTCCCCTCTTGCCGTCGATTATTATTGTCAGTTTGTTGAGTATCTCCCTGCCTAGCAGGAGCTTCCCCTCACCGAAAAGAGGCGTCTCGACGAATGCCTCCATCTCCTGGTTAAAAATCTTGATTACCGCTCTAGCTGTACGCATGGTTATTGTTCCCGATAAGGTCCTCTAGCTTCTCCAAAGGCTTCTAGGTAGCTCCGCCTTCATGAAGAATCTATAAAGCTCTGAGGTCAGCATAATCGGCCCCTCATAGCCCGTGTCCACCGGTATCTTCACATCCTCAGCTACCTTATCCCCTGTTATGTTGTAAAGCGTTATGGTTAGAGAGGGAACCGGGTGTCTTTTGGCAGCTAAGTACCCTGTGCATTCTGAAGCTCTATAGATCCGCCCCACCATTCAAGCTCTCCCCGACGCCCCTCATCCACCCCTATCTGGGTCAGTATAGCGTGATTGATGTTATTACCTAGGCTATGCAAGGCCTCCAGAGCCTCTTTCTTCTCATCAAAGACGCCTACAAGCCTCCCCTCAGCTACGACCACAAACTTGCCCGTATGTTTCTTCCTCAACTCCTCCTTCATAGCTTCGTAGACCCTGTTGTTCACCTCGAAGTCCGTCTCCACTGCTGAGCTGCTGGCGTTTAGCCAGAGAGTTATAGCCTCCTCCAAGGCCTGGTGAAGGAGGAGACCCCTCTTAACCGCCTCGGCTTTAAACAGCCTAACCTTCTCCGAGTCTATCTTCTTAATCACCAAGGTCAACTAATTCACCCAGGTAAAAAGGGAGAAATTGACTAAAAAAGGCTTCCCATCTGCTTAATACAAGTGTATTATCGCCGGAGCCCCTCACCCGTGGGGGCCGCACCCCCACCACATAATACCCCCTAGCATACTAGGCTCCGAGGAGGAGTTGTCCAAGGAGATATGTCTTCCAGGGCATCGAGGGGCCGCGTAATTATAAACGACGAGTACACGGCATACGCCACTTGAGGATAAAGCACTCGGAAAAATACGTGGATGGGGAAGTCCACGTCAACCGCTGCGAGAACAGACACTCCTTCCTACGAAAATTCAGAGGGGTCAGCAAGAAACACCTACAAGGATACCTATTATTCCTAACACTCTTAATCAACATGCCAACCAGATGGTTCAGTACCCTATTATCCCTTACGAGCTCCAGATGAGCGATGCTATTTTGACGCCGGCGCCTCTCTAAGGCCTGCCCCACATCCTATGATGTATTTTGTCCAAAGTCTTAATTACACCACTTGGCTGTAAGGGGTGAGTTGATTAAGGCGGTCACCTTCGACGTCTTCGGGACACTCTTCGACTGGAGAGGAGGCTGCAGGGAATATCTCCAGAGGAGTGTGGGGTTAGGCCATGAGAGCGTGGAAGAGCTCCTCAACGTATTCAGGGAGAGGCAGTTCCTATACATGCTTCTGGACAACTGCTTGGGGCGTGGGATGAGGAGATTCACAGAGCTCACCCGCCTCGCATTCCTCTATGCTTCGGAGCATATCGGCTTTGAGGCTGATGAGGAGACTGTCAAGGGATTCGTTGATGCTTGGAGGATGCTTCCACCATACGAGGACTCTGCACCAGCACTGGGAAAGCTTAAGATGATGGGTTACCGTATCTTCATGCTCAGCAACGGAGACCGAGACACACTGGTGAGGCTTGCAGAGCGGTTGGGCGGGGTGATTGATGGGATAGTCTCCAGCGATGACGCCGGCGTTTACAAGCCGTCTCCAGCCATCTACAAGGCCGCCATCCGGAGAATAGGTGTGAACAGAGACGAGATAATGCATGTCGCCGGCTCATACATAGACGTAGTCGGCTCGTCCTCCGCCGGGCTTAAGACCCTATGGATAAACCGGCAGTCAGCTAGGGCTGAGAGATACGGGCCAGCCCAGGCCGCCGCCATCAAATCACTCATGGAAGTCCCCAGCTATCTGTGATGAAGTGTGCTACGGGGTTTTATCCGGCTCCCTCTCCAGCCTTACCATCCCACGCCTTATCATGTATATGGGGTCGGGCTGCCTCCACACGGCCTCGAAGACGGTCTTGCATGGGAGGACAACCAAGTCGGCGGGCGAGCCCACCTCAACCGAGTGCTCCCCAATACGCATGGCCAGAGCCGCCCTCTCGGTAACCATTTCAATCAACAGCTCAGCGTCTCCGGGGGTCATCATGTCGAGAAGGTGGGCGGCCAGGAATGCTACCTCCAGCATCTTCCCCCTCCCAAACGGGTAGTATGCGTCATTGATATCGTCCTGGCCTAGGGCCACATTCACAGAATTTCCAAGCATATCCCGTACTGGAGCCCAAATCCTACCCGTATGGGGTGAGACCACCAGACTCACCCCAGCCCTCCTCATCAAGCTCATAAGACGGTAGAGCCTATGCCTCGGATACAGAGCGAGCGCCCGCGCATGGCATGCTGAAACCCTGCCCATCCAACCACGTCTAAGGGTTTCAAGGCACAGCATCTCGGTTGTTCTCAACGTTGGGTCGCCTGCGTCGTCGGTGAGCATGCTGACATCCCTGTCGTAGGAGACGGCTATGTCGAAGACTATCTTCACATGCCTCGCCATATCTTCCTCCGTCTCCTCTATCCAGGGTATGCCGCCTACGACATCGCATCCAAGCTCAGCAGCACGATGCAGAAGCTCTTGAGCCTCGGGGTCTTTAAGCAGGCCTTCCTGGGGGAAGGCAACCACCTGCAGGCTCATGTCCCCGGCACACTCGTCCCTAAGCCGTAGCAAAGCCTTGACAGCCTCCAGGCCGGCCCTGCTATCCACGTCTGCGAAGGCACGCATGTGGGTGACCCCATGCCCTGCGCATTCGTACACCGCCCTACGTGCGTTGGCGTATATCCAGTCCTCCCTATATCTCTCCTTCAGCCTGGAGGCGTATTCTATAGCTTTTGCCGAGTTCTCCATACCTCCGCCGCGGTAGAGGTTGACGGCTTCGAACCCAAC
>BEHE01000035.1 GCA_002898395.1 Candidatus Calditenuaceae archaeon HR02 | reverse complement strand
CCCAACCCATATCTCCAGCCTGGTTATGTTGAACACCCCGTCCTCAAGGTTCTTAAGCCTCAGCATGGCCCAGCCCCTGCCGCCGGCGTGGATGTCGCCCTGCCACATCAACATAGTCGGAACAATGTTCCAGAAACCCTCCGTGGCCTTGAACAAGCATATCTCGAAGACCATGCCGGCTGTGAACGGCAGCTCTCCGCCCCTCGTCTTATACCCCTGCATGGAGACATAGTAGGTGTATACGCCGCTAGGCATGTCAACGAACGCGTAGCCCGTCGAGTTGGTGCTGGCCACATCGCCAGAACTGCCATTCGTAACTATGACCACTGCTCCGGCTATGGGCTGGCCCGTCCCACAATCGGTCACGTGGAAGTAGAAACCTCTTCCGGCTGTCTGCGCATACGCGAGTGGAAGAATTAGAAGAGCTAGGATGGCTAGGGTCGTGGCCCTCATGGCTGTGTGCTGGGCATCCATAAATAAAAGCCCTTAGGGCCTAAGCGCCTGTCAGAAGCTCCTCCACCACGAACCTGAGGGTCTCATACCGCTGCTCCCCCGGCAGTATCCTGAGGATTCTCCCATCGGGTCTTATGAAGACGTATGTTGGTGTGCCGGTAATGCGGAAATCCCTGAACACCGTCATCCCAGGGTCATATACGGCCGTCCAGCTTATCCCATGCTTTGCTATGAACTCTGCTGATTTTTCGGGCGTAGTCCCCTGCGAGCCCATGACTGTTACGAAGGCTACTCTGTCCCCGAACTCGTTATGAAGCCTCTCCATGATAGGCGCCATGTTGTTGCAGTGGGAACACCACTCGAAAACGAAGTCTAACAGAACCGGTCTCCCCCTTAGGCTGGAGAGAGTGAACATTTCCCCGGTCAAACCCCTCTCGTCGATAACCTCCAACGTGAAGTCCGGAGCCTGTTGTCCTGAGGCCTGCCGCGTAGACACATTGACAATCTCGGTCTGAGGCGGCATCATGGCTAAGATGGCTACAAAGACAGCCAGAAGCACAGCCGGAATCACTCCCAAATACTTGGTCTTGTCTCCGGCTTTCATGATTCGTTGTTACAACATAGATGGATTTATTGGAATAGAGGCTGGCTATCTATAGCCATTCATCCATACTCATCAACCCGAGTATGGGATAACGCTTATGAGACTATAACAATGGGTGATTATAGTGGTGAGTAGCGTTGACAGACGACCTGCCGCTTAACACTTTCCAAAGCGAGGCGTTGCGGCAGATTATGCAAGGGAGGGTCGGGGTCGTCCAAATGCCTACTGGCACCGGAAAATCGCGACTCGCCGCAGCGGCCGTTAGAAAGTTTATCGAGAATGGTGTGTTGGCCAGAGGGGACACAGTTCTAGTACTTACCCCTCGCGTAGTCATCCGCGAGCAGCTCCTTAGAGAATTCGATAACATCCTTGAAGGACTTTGCGTTCTGGTGGACGTTAAGAACGGTACCGAACTCGATAGATGGCAGATAGGACGGGATTCGCCCCTGGTGTTGTACATGACACCTCAGCTTCTACACAGGCATGGCAAAACTGTCTTGGGAAGGTTTGCCATCAAGGGAGTAATCCTTGATGAAGTTCACCATACCTCCACTGGGGACGAGATAGCCGCAACAATCCGCATGACTAAGGATGTAGCCGTGGAGCGCGGAGGGTTTGCCATCGGGCTGACCGCTACTCCTACGATAGACGCTCTGGAGTTGCTAAACGAAAGGCTTCTCTACCACACCTTCTCGGCTGAGGCCATGTTGTCTGGAGTCTTGATAGACAAGCTGACTCTCCGATACGCGCATACGACCTTCGACGCGCCTTCCGACATTGACCCATGGATTTACGCTGTACCTCAAAGGGCGAAGGAGTATGGGAGAAAGATAGTGGAGGAATTAAACCGGGATGTAAGTGTTAAAGCATTAGTTGTAGCCGCCAATATAAGGGAGGCAGGTTGGTTGAGGGAACATATCCTCGAACAACTCGGGAACGATTACGCCGAGTTCGTGAGGGTGGCGCATTACCAGGTTGAGGACGCGGTCAGAGAGATGGAGTGGTTCAGAAGCACCAACCGCGGGATTCTGATAACTGTTAACATGGCAGACATAGGGTTCGACGTGCCAGACCTAGAAATCCTGATTCTGGCCCGAAGGTTTAAGTCTCCTATCTCGTACACGCAGGTCAGAGGGAGGGTGCTCAGGAGACCCGGCGATACGGAGGCGGGTAGGAGGAAGAGGGAGAGGGGCGCATTACTTATAGACCTTACGGGATGCTGCATGGAGCACGAGCCTAAAGTGCCACAAGTGGAGTCAGGAGCGCTCGTAGAAGAAAGCAGGAGTCTTACTTCGGAGCTTCGGGGCGCGCATCAACCGAGAGTTATTACTCTCGGAACCAAAGTAACTGAATTTACAAAACTTGTTATCGATGCAAAAGCCATCAAGAACGTCGAGCAGGACATTATGGAGGTACTTTCAACGATTCACTACGGTCTTTCGACGGAAAAAATCATAGAAGAAATCCAAAACAGCAAGGGGCTCGAAGTTTTTGGACCCGCTTTCTTTCCAGTAGTGGAGCGGATGTGCGCAAACCTACAAAAGTCGGATATCATAATCAAGAAGGAGGGCGGTGTTTGGTACCTACCTCGTGAGGTTGCCATACTATGGCATGCCGCAGGGAAAAGCATGAGACCCAGCGAATACGGCATAAAGACGTTCAAGATGGACTATTTGAAGCAGATGCTGAGAACCACTGAACCTTATCTGACTTTGCAAAGATATGGGATTTTAGAAATACATGGAAACGAGTTGGTTATTAGACTATTCGGAGACATACCCACCCTGGCTCGATACATAAAGCTCTCCGCGGAGATTGAAAAAATCAAGAATAGATATCAGAGATTGTTAGCCAGGATAGAGAATATCTGTAAGAAAGAATATAATAACCTACCAGAGTTGTATAATAGTATTGACGAATATCCTAAGAAAAAGTTGC
Organism: Candidatus Calditenuaceae archaeon HR02; assembly: GCA_002898395.1. GTDB lineage: Archaea > Thermoproteota > Nitrososphaeria_A > Caldarchaeales > Calditenuaceae > HRBIN02. The sequence continues at coordinate 2,754 of BEHE01000035.1, read as the reverse complement.
TTAAACAAATACGGACAAATGGAAGGTTTTACTTCATTTCGGCAGACGAACAGAAAGGCGAAGCCATAGCGGATGAGCTGAAGAAGTTTCTTCAGGTTAGACTAGGGGTTCCTATTGTGATATCTCACAGAAAACTTCCGTCTGATTCGACAATCGAAACGGTCGCCCGAGAAATCGAGAATTTTGCCAAAGGAGTCGAAGGGACGATACAAAAATACCTGAAACTATCCGTAGAGCTAAGACTTCAACCACTTGCAGGAATCTTAGAAATCGAAAAATGGCTTTCTTCTCGTCATCAGGGTCTAAAAAATCTCATCAGAGAATATACTTGTTATGGTATTGAGATAGCTGGAACGGAGCAGGGGTGCGCTGCGTCTTAATTCCTCCGACTTCATGCATTCTACTTTTGATGGAGTACACCACCGCTTTGCCGTAGCGTTGGCGGTAAGCCCACGGCGGACGGTGGCCGGGAACGGAGGACGCCGGCCAGAAGAGGCCAGAGTTCGCAAACGCTCGGAATAAACACGGCTGAGAGGCTCCACGTTAGCTTCCCGAGGCATGGCAAACTATGCAAGCATACAGCCATGAAATTAATGTTTATCCCCCTTTTGGTGTCAACCTGTTGACGCTATGTACGGTTACCTGTGTCCTTAGAACTTGGGTCCCATTGATGTTTCATTGGAAGATATTTATCTGGGCCTTTTTCACCTTAAAATGTGATTGAGATTACGGCTGAGCAATTACCAGCCGTATTCATGGAAAACCTCAGAAGCCTCGGTTTGAATCCGATAGAGCTGTCGAAATCCATCACAACCATCACAGCCAAAACAGACTACGCGCTATTCTCAGAAGTGTCGCTCTTCGTAAGGCGGACGATTAAGGGGATGGACTCGGTGGCACGAGGGGGGAGAGGGTCGGAGGTGGTTTGTGAGTTCCAGTTCAAACTGAAAAACCCTCCCAGCGGGGAGGCCGAGCTACAGGCTATTACCAGAGGCTTTCTGAGGAGAGAGGTTGTGGGGTATCAGTGGGTTGGAAGCGACAACATAGTCTCTCGGCTAAATAGGGAGGATGTTACACAGGCTGCACTATCACTGGGATTTGAAAAAGTCGGCTACGGAGATGGGCGCATAAGATGAGGTACAAATCACCGGAATCGATTGTCAGGAAAGGCCTCTTCAGCTACGAGACACATGTCTACTACAAAGAACTCGGGAGAGATGATATAAATAAGGTTGAACTAATAGCCAGAGCACTGCAGACCTAGAGAGTAGAGCTTAGGACATTAAGCTAATTCTCTAGTTTCATGTTTTCCCCACAGCTCCTCTCCGACTAGCTCATTACGTCGACAATATTCTGGTTGAATAACCTCCTCGGTTCATTCAACAGATATACAAGTTCACTGAGATTGGCTGTTCTAATTCAATAAGATGGCTATGATAAGACTCCGCATTACTGGCGTCTAATGGTTTCAATCAGACACCCTTAAAAGATTTATGTCAGCAATCAATGTGGTTTATCCATGGATTTCCTGCTTAGAGATTTGATGCCAAAGCTTGAGCAGGGCGAATACATCGTCCCCGATATACAGAGGCCTTTTATCTGGCGAAACAAGCAGATACTGGAGCTCGCAGACTCCATTTATAACGGCTTCCCGATAGGCTCGATATGCGTAGCAGAGATACCGCCAGTTGTGCGGGATGAGCTGGAACCAATTTTCAGGCCGGTAGCAGACGGCATGAGCATGAAGAACGGCCGATACATAGTAATTGATGGCAGACAGAGGCTGACATCACTCCTCCTGATAAAGAACGGTGAAATAACCATCAACAATGAGGTAAAGAGGATTAACCTTCTCTTCGATGCGCTGAATGAGAAATTCATTCTCGGTCGGGGCAAGGCTAAGCTGAGTGGCCACATTTACAGCGTAGTAGAGGTTTTGCAGGTAAATGACTATTCTGAATTTTTGAAGAAACCACCCGAGCCGCAGCCGAAAATAATCAGTAGCCTGACGAGACTTTGGCAGAACTTTTACCACTATAGGGTCACATTCATGGAGGTATCGGTAAACTGGAACAGTGATAACCATCTCGAGCCTTTCGAGAGAATCTCGCGAATGTTTGTGGCGTTGAACAGCCAAGGCACAAAGGTCAAGCTACACGACCTCGTCCTGGCTCTCCTCTCCGGCAAAATCATAAGTGAACATGGCAGGAGGTTTAGAGACCAGTTTGAGGAGCTGCTGACCCGTCTGCAAAACACAGGCTACGATGTCGACGCCCCTCCGCTTATACGGGCCTATCTAGCCATCGCAACCGGTCAGGTGAAGTTTAAGGTGAAGTTTAAGCAGGCTCTGGATGAGCTGATTAAACATGATTCCGAGACATTGCTCAAATACCTAAACAATACATCCGAGGCTTTCCAGAAGGTCCTAGACATACTCCAAGAATACGGGGCTAGGCCGAAGTTTTTGGTATCGCATTATCTCCCAGTCATGCCCGCGATAATCGTGCATAACAAGTATCTGTCGCAGAGCAAACAGGTTGATAAGAAGTTTAAACGCGAGCTGGTTAGATGGCTAGTGCTTGCATCGTTCGAGGGCAGGTATACTGGGCGGCTAGAGAGCGACCTCTTGGAAGACTTGGAAGCTGTGAAGGATGGTTGGGACGTTGGACATTTAATTGAAAACCTAAAGGTGAGGGAGCTATTGCCTGACTATCTGGAGCAGGAGTTCTCAGACGAGCACCGAACCCTTTTATC
>BEHE01000034.1 GCA_002898395.1 Candidatus Calditenuaceae archaeon HR02 | reverse complement strand
AGCGCCAGGGATACCTACAATACTCTTCGGCCCCATGCTCTCGGGCCCATACACCATCCAGGCCATATTCGTAGAGGTTATAGGAGCTTTAACGAATACCTATAGAATAATAGGTTCAGGCCCAGCTGGGTTGACCGCCCTATAACCGGTGTTCTCGTTTATCCAGGCTGCAAATGCTTCGCAAGCCTCTGGGTCGCCGTGTATCGTGATCGCCGTCCCCGAGTCTCCGCGCTTCGAGATATAGTCTCTGAGCTCCGCTTGGCCTGCGTGTGCTGAAAGCTTATACTGTACAACCCTAGCTGCCGCCTTGAGCTCTGAGCTATTTACCGCGAGCTTCCCCTCGGCCAGGAGCTTGGCACCGGGCGTGTTAGGAGCTTGGAAGCTTACAAGCAGTATAGAGGATGTAGGGTCGTCTGCAACTTTGGCGGCATAGTAAGCGGCTGGGCCTCCTTTCAGCATTCCCGCCGGGCTAACAACCACCCCCGGCTCATCCAACACGGTTTCCCTATCCCTCTTACCTTTCACAACCCTTACCTTCCGGCTCGCCTTCGCCAACAGTTCTACCCCATCCACATACGTCTCATCCTCGATGTAGAGCTCGAGAATCTGCCTAGCCATGCCATCAATCCATATAGGCTCCTTGAAGCCATGAGCATAGAGTATGCAGGCCACCTCCTGAGCCCTAGCCACGGCAAAGGATGGGACGACGACCACGCCGCCCTGGTTCACGGTCTCCCTCGCCACTTCTACAACCCTATCCTCCAACGTCTTCCGAGGCAGATGGGCCTCGCGCGCATATGTAGACTCGGTGATGACCACGTCAAACCCTGTACCCGGATCGTCGCAACCGTCGAGCAGCCTAGTCTTCACGGGTGTGAAGTCGCCGGTGTAGAGGAGCGCCTTATCGGCGTTGACAATTATTTGAGCGCTACCAGGTATGTGGCCAGCATCGACGAATTCGATCTCAGCATCCTTAACCCTAAACCTCTCACCATATCTCACCCGCTGCACAGACCTGACGAACTTCGAGACCTCTGAGCCTGCGAAGGGGAGATAATACCCACTGAGCTTCAACATGTCTTTAAGCAGAATCTCGGCCTGTCTGACAGTTGACTCGGTCGCATAGATTTTGGGCGTGGTACTGATTAGCAGAAGTGGGGCTGCCCCCACGTGGTCTAGGTGAGCGTGCGATATCAATACTGCGTCTAAATCCCTGGGCGAGACGTGGCCAGGCAGGATTACCCGGTCATCTATCCTGACTCCATAGTCCAACAGTATCCTGGCTCCGCCCGCCGTCCTCACCAGTATGGCCGATCTTCCTACCTCCCTAGCCCCGCCTAAAACCTTAATCTCTATAGCCCATCACCATCTCTTCTATTCACTTTCTTAACCCGCTATTCTAACCTCTTTATATGAGGCTGCAACGTTATATACCTACTCTGAAGCCACGGACGGCGGCACAGGCCATGATTTTTAATTGCGGGTTTAGGGGGCGTTCTGGATAGGGATATGCCTAGGGCTGCCATCTATGCGGGGCACTCGGCCATCCAGCTCTCACTCGGCCTCCGCGAGGAGGGGATAGAGGTGGCGGTCTTTGGGCCGCAGGACAGGCTGAGACTCTACTCAAGGTTCCCAACACTCAAGGTGAGGCTGCTCAATTATGACGGTCCATCACTGCTCGACAAGCTGGCCGATGAGGGCTACTTCATGATCCTCACAGGTGGCACGGTTGAGTATCTGACGCCAAGGGTGGTCGAAGAGGCGAGAATACCAGTATTCGGCCTCAGGGGACTAGTGAGGTGGGAGGCTGATTGGCGGCTGAAGATCCGTCTCTTAGAGGAGGCTGGGATACCTGTCCCGAGAGTATTTAGGAGCATCGAGGAGGTGGATGGGCTCGTAATCGCGAAGCTCCCGGGCGCGAAGGGTGGGCGCGGCTACTTGGTCACGCGCAACCCCGAGGAAGTTAGAGGCTGGTTAGATAGGATGGTAACCCAAGGCCTCGTTGCCGCCCCCGACGAGGTCTTCCTCCAAGAATACGTCGTCGGCACTACGATGTATGCCCACTACTTCCAGAGCCCCATAATGGATAGGCTGGAGTTGACTGGCTTCGACATAAGGTACGAGTCCAACGCTGATGGGCTTAGACGCTTAACACCGCGGAATATAGGAGACTTAAAGGAGGGGTTCGTAGTTACTGGAAACCTACAGGTCTATCCCAGGGAAAGGCTTCTCGAGGACTTTATCGAACTGGGCGAAAAGTTCGTCGAGGCCACTAGAAGGCTGATACCGCCTGGGATGATCGGCCCTTTCTGCCTCGAGACTGTTATCACCGAGGATTTGAGGCCAATCGTCTTTGAGTTTTCAGGGAGGATAGTGGCTGGGACAAACGTATACCTGGGCGGAAGCCCCTATCTTGCCCTGTACTGGGGGCGCGAGATGACCGTTGGGAGGAGGATAGCCCTGGAGGTTAAGATGGCTGAGGGGCAGGGCAGGCTCGGGGAGGTGTTGACATAGCCTTGAAGCTGAGTATAGCATGTATCGCAAGCCACTCCGCCCTCGACGTATTCGATGGGGCGAAGGATGAGGGGTTCCCCACGATAGCCATCTGTAGGAAGGGCAGGGAGCGGATCTACGCAGCCGCCAAAGAAACGGTTGACAAGTGTATAGTCCTCGACAGCTACAGAAACGTCATCAGCCCACAAATTCAGGAGAAGCTGCTGGAGGAGGGCTCAATAATCGTCCCCAACAGGAGCATGGCGGTCTACGTGGGCTACGACGAGATCGAGAAGGAGCTCAGAGTCCCTGTCTTCGGGAACAAGCGCATGCTCAGATGGGAGGAGCGTAGAGGGGAGAAGAACTATTACAGGCTGCTGGACGAGGCCGGGATCAGGCACCCCTCTGTCTGGAAAATAGACGAGGTCTCTGGACCAGCCCTCCTCAAGGTTCAGGAGGCGGGGAGACCCCAGGAGAGGGCCTTCATATTTGCATCAGGACGTGACGACCTCTATGCCAAAATTGATGAGGCGCTTAAGAGGGGAATAATCTCGGAGGAGCAGCTGGAAAGGAGTGTGGCTGAGGAGCTCATAATAGGGGCCCACTTCAATATCAACTACTTCTACAGCGTGGCCAGACAGAGGCTTGAGATCCTCAGCGTGGATAGAAGGATTCAGAGCAACCTAGACGGGATACTGCATCTGCCAGCCCAGCAGCAGTTGGAGATAAGTCCACGGATAAGCATGGTCGAGGTCGGACACATCCCCGTCACCCTCCGGGAAAGCCTTCTAGAGGAGGCATATAGCATCGGCGAGAGGTTTGTTGAAGCGACAAGGAGGGTGGAGCCTCCAGGAATAATAGGCCCCTTCACCCTCCAGACAATTGTCACGCCAGAGCTCCAGCTAGTCGTCTACGACGTAGCCCCACGCATAGGTGGAGGGACTAACGCTCACATGGCAATAGGAGGGCAGTACTCGAAGCTCTTCCTCAGAAAACCAGTCTCACTGGGGAGGAGGATAGCCATAGAGATCAGGGAGATGGGTAGAGAGGAAAGAGTAGGCGAGATAACAACCTGAACACATGTATCCAATGGAAGGGTTAATGACTTTTCTCCGTCTCCCAACAGATTCAAACTAATTCATCAGCATCATGTCTATAGGGAAACTTAGCGGGTGCTGCGACTGTTGAGAGCGGCGTCTGGAGGCCTGGGAGGTTGAGAGTCTTGAACACCCGCGTTACGATAAGTGGGATAGTTGAGGGTCTGCCCCAACGTATGGGCCTGCCTACGACAAAGACCTCATCATAGGTGTCAGACTTGTTCTCCGACACAAATACATACTATCCCTTGGCAGCTTTAGAGACGGCCTCATGCATGTAGGGGTTGTACCATCACATCAGCCTGAGTTAGCAGATAAGCTTTCATCACCTAAGTTGGATGGTGTTGTCTTCGTCACAGGGGCTTTGTTTTAGACTCCAACTACCTACGGTTTCTGGTAAGAGGTTCATCCCACATGGGCGGTCTAGATAATTTCTTCCCCACAAACCAAGAATATGCGACTACATTCTGGGGTAGCATAGATTAGGTCGCAACGGGAACGCATATATTCTGTGTAATCATTAGCTCGGTTGATAAGATATGCCCTGGGCTAAGGGTCCTCAGGCCAGAACACAGCAGCTCGAGAGCCTCCTTAGGAATAGAGGACTGGACGGGGCAGTCATTTCTGGGAAGAAGGAGGTCTACTATTTCACGGGCTTCTTGACCGCAAGACTCATGCTGCCAACCTACCTCTTCCTACGAGTGGGTCGCGAGCCAGTCTTACTCACGGGATCCACGGATAGGGGGATAGCCTCGGCCAGTTTTGGAGGCGACATAGTGACTTTTGAGAACTATAAGCTCGAGGAGCGGATGATAGCTTATCCAGGCTTTGTCGCGGCGGAGGCCGAGGCGCTCGTCAAAGAATACTTCTCGGGGGCCAGGCGGGTCGGAGCAGATGCGTGGAATCTACCATATTCGCTCTACCAAGCCCTCGTGAGAGCGATAGGGAGCGTCGAGTTGACTGACATATCACAGGATATCCTTGCCATGAGGATGATTAAACATCAGGACGAGCTTGAGCTAATCCAGAGAAGCTGCGAGCTCGCAGACAGGGCATATAACATGGCTAAATCCCTAGTCACACCCGGGAGGACAGAGGTGGAAGTCTATAGTGAGATACACAAGGAGCTCAGCCGGCTAGTAGGAACGTTTCAATACTTCGCAGGCGACTTTGTTTCAGGGGAGAGGTCGGTAGATGTAGGGGGTCCACCCACCCCGCGGACCATCAAAGAGGGAGAGCCCTTCATCTTTGACCTATGGGTAACGACTAGGGAGTACTGGTCTGATACTTGTAGAACATATGTTGTCGGTGGTAGGCCGAGCGAGGGGTTGAGGAGGCTGCACTCGACAGTTCTGAGGGCTCTGGAGAGGGGGATGGAGAAGCTTAGACCCGGCGTGTCAGGGGCCCAGGTCTACAGTACCATTCGCGAGACGTTTAAGGAGGTGGGATATGGTGAATACTTCCCCCACCATGCGGGGCATGGAATTGGGTTGGATGGACAGGAGCCGCCATTCTTCATACCAGGGTCCACTGATGCTCTGAAGCCTGGAATGGTGGTTACGCTGGAGCCTGGACTATATATCCCCGGCATAGGTGGAGTCAGGGTGGAGAACAACTTCTTGGTGACTGAGGAGGGGCCGAAAATATTGACGTTTGCGCCGACTGATCTGTGAAGAGCCTGCTATTCTGTCTTTCCGCTTATCTCCTTGAGTAATGCCTCGTAGGCGGATTTCACCTCCTCGACCGCAGCCTCGTCCTCAAGCGTGGTTATATCTCCTATTGGCTTACCTGTTGCTAGCGCCCTCATTATACGCCTCATAATCTTCCCACTCCGGGTCTTCGGTAGCTTACTGACGATAAAGATGCTCTTCGGCTCCGCTATGGCGCCGATACGTTCCCGGACCCATCTCTTCAACTCATCTTGGATAGTCTTTGTCGACGAGGGGGCATCAGCCTTGAGGACGACATAGGCGATGGGCACCTCTCCCTTCACGTCGTCTGGCACACCGCATACTGCCGCCTCGGCGACATAGGGGTGGGCGACCAGGGCTGACTCTAGCTCGTAGGTCCCAATCCTGTGTCCAGCCACTTTCAGCACTTCGTCAGACCTTCCGAGAACCCATATGTATCCGTCATTGTCTCTAATGGCATAGTCGCCCGTGAAAAAGTAGCCGAACCTCGAGTAGTATACCGAGTTGTATCTCTCCGGGTCGCCGTACATGCCTGTCGGCGGGCCAGGCATTCCTGGCCAGGGCCTCTTAATAATCAAGTATCCCTTCACACCGGTGGGAACGGGTACGCCGTTTTCATCGACAACCTCAGCCTCAACTCCCGGAAGTGGAGGCCCGTTGGTCCCAGCCTTGAGCGGGACCAGTTTCAGACCAGGGGCATGAGAGATGAGTATTCCACCCGTCTCCGTCATCCACCATGTGCTTCCAACGGGGCATCTACCACCCCCGATCAGTTCAAATAGCCACCTCCAGGCGGCCGGGTTAATCGGCTCGCCCACGCTATGTATCAGCCTCAGGGTCGAGAGGTCGTGCTTGGTTACGTAATCTGTACCCAGTCGCATGAACGCCCTGACAGCGGTGGGGGAAGTATAGAATATAGTGACCCCGTATCTTTCTATAATGCTCCACCACCGGTCGGGTGCAGGGTAGTCTGGCGCGCCTTCATATATCACCTCTGTGGCGCCTGACATTAATGGGCCGTAGACTATGTAGGAGTGGCCAGTAACCCACCCTATATCAGCTGTACACCAGAATATGTCTTCATCCCTGATATCAAAGACCCACTTCATAGTTGCGTGGAGGAGTACCGCATACCCGCCAGTATCGTGAATTATCCCCTTAGGCTTCCCAGTAGTGCCTGAGGTGTATAGCACATAGAGTATGTCTGTGCTCTCCATCTCCTCGGGCTGGACATAGGTGTTATGCTTTACGTCTTTGAGGAGGTCGTCTAGATAGACATGCCTAGCCGGGTCGACGGGGGTCTCTGTATCTCTTATTCGGCGTATCAGAACGATCTTCTCCACCGACGGGCATTCTATCACCGCTTTATCGGCGATCTCTTTTGTCCTAACTATTCTCCCCCTCCTATAGTACCCGTCGGTCGTGAAGACATATCTGGCCCCCATGTCGCTAATCCTCGATGCCAGGGCCTCTGCGCTGAAACCGCTGAAGACCTGAGTAAACACTACACCTATACGAGATGCTGCTAGCATCAGGATTGGCAGCTCAGGTATCATGGGCATATAGAATGCAACCCTGTCACCTCTCTTTAGATGAAGTTTCTCCCTCATAACATAGGCGACACGATTAACGTATCTCCAGAGGTCATAGTAGGTGAAGGTTCTGATCTCAAGTGGCTCGCCGCCATCCTTTACAGGCTCGCCTTC
>BEHE01000033.1 GCA_002898395.1 Candidatus Calditenuaceae archaeon HR02 | reverse complement strand
GCTAAATAAAGATGGCAGATGGGTCATAGAAGTTCAGTCTAGGACTCTCTATGAATTGTTTAAGAAGCCCGTCGATATCGACAGAATAAGACCATTCGTCGAACACTGTGAGCGATGTATCTCAATGTTTCTGAGAGGGTTCTTTGATAGCGAAGGGTACGTTTCTGAAGACGGCACCATAACCGTGTATAACACCGACTATAAACTACTAGCATACGTCGTATATCTCCTAGAGAGAATTGGTATTGAGACGACTTCAGACGAGCCAAAACTACAGCTACAAGCTGGCAAACCGTTTAGAGACCCAAGGACAGGCAAACTATACAAATCCAGAAGAGACAAATATTACATCAAGATACGCAAGGGGTTTAATAAGAGGTTCTACGAGAAAGTTGGCTTCACCATTGAAAGAAAAAGGATAAGGCTAGAAGAATATCTCAGGAGAAGAGGACTAATATCAACCCCCTCCCCCTCTCTTTTCCTCCCACTCTATTTCCCACTTACCTATAATCAAACCAACACACCCTCACTAACTAGAAACATAGCCATGGGCCCGGTGGGATTCGAACCCACGACCTTCCGGTTATCAGCCGGACGCTCCAGCCAGGCTGAGCTACGGGCCCTCTACGATAACCCATGTAATATTGGCGCTATTTAGTATTTAATTTATTTGCCTACGAGAGGATACGTCCTAATCTTTTGGATAGACTGAGCAGGAAGTCCTGTGAGGCGAGTGGTTTCCATATGGCGTCGTTGGAGACAAGGCTTCCTTAGGCTTGGGCCTAATGGATTCGCAGTGGGTGGGAAGCATGTATCACGCGTTATTGAGGTTTTGGGTTGTCATCTGTTTATGGGTGTCTCTAAAAAGCACCTATTAGTGTGTCAGAGAAGTTAATACATATGAATGATGTTTGTATGTTTTTACTGGGGATGTCTGGTGTTGACCAACTTGTTGATGGTGTTTTGGCTGGGGATACCAGATCCCTTGCAAGGGTTATCAGTATTGTGGAGGCGCGTGGCGGAGACGCTGAGGCCATCCTGTCTAGGTTAGCGAAACATCTCAGGGGCAGGCCCGTCATAGGCTTCTCCGGGCCCCCAGGGTCTGGGAAGAGCACCATCATAGGAAGAATTGGCGAATATCTGAAGGGTAATGGTTTGAAGGTTGCTGTCTTGGCGATAGACCCTTCAAGCCCGTTCACGGGCGGAGCAGTGCTAGGCGACAGGGTTAGGATGGTGTCGATCTCGTCTACGCCGGGCGTGTTTATCAGGAGCATGGCTACGCGCGGTGCGAGGGGCGGGGTTGTAGCATATGTGAGGGCTGTTCTCCGCGTTCTCGACGCCGCAGGTTTTGACGTCATATTGGTGGAGACCGCGGGGGCCGGGCAGACTGATGTATCCATTAACGATGTCGCAGACGTGGTGGCTGTGGTTGTTACACCTGATATTGGGGATAGTATCCAGGCCATAAAAGCTGGCCTCCTCGAGATAGGTGATGTCTACGTTGTCAATAAGGCGGATGACTCTAGAAGCTCATACACCGCATCGATGCTTGAGGCTATGCTTGGTAGAGGCGGAGATAGACCAGTTGTATTGAGGACGGTTGCGACGCGTGGAGAGGGTGTAGATGTGCTGGCTGAAACACTTTTGAGAAAATGGGAGCAGCTTAAATCCGGTGGCGGGCTTCAGGCTAGGAGAAGAAGACAGACTATCGCGGAGGTGGCGGCCTTGATTATGGAGGATTTTAGAGTCGCGGTTGAGAGGTTTTCCACGGATGAGGAATTCGTATCTGAAGTCGAGAGACTTATAGCCGAGGGCTTTGACCCAAAGGTCGTATCCCGAAAAATGATGGACAGTATCTTAGAGTGGATGAAGAAGGTGAAGATATAGTGTTTATAAACATCTGAGACCTAGATGGTTTCGTGGGAGTAATATCTGAGCGTCTCAGCCAGTTCAGTGTGAAGCGTGCTCCCTACTGGAGAGACAAGCTTGATACCCTTAAAAGGAGGCGCCTAGCCTCCCCCATGTATAGGATTGACTTTTTGGAAAGGCTTGAACAGAGTTTTAGGGAGTGGAGTAAGCGGTATACTGAGGCGGCAGCCGGTGAGAGGAGGAGCCTCTTTAAAACCCCCTCAGGCTTTGAAGTCAAGCCTCTATACACACCACTCGACGTTAAATGGCTTGACTATGAGAGTGATTTAGGATTTTCTGGTCAGTACCCGTTCACGCGCGGCGTCTACACTACAATGTATAGGGGTAGGTTATGGACTATGAGACAGTTTGCAGGTTTCGGAACACCAGAAGACACTAACAGGCGTTTCCGCTTCCTATTGGAGCATGGTGAGACGGGGCTAAGCATCGCCTTCGACACACCCACGCTCTACGGCTACGACCCAGACAACCCGAGGTGTGAAGGTGAAGTGGGGAAGTGCGGCGTATCCGTCGCCACGGTCAGGGACATGGAGATAATTTTCAATGGAATCCCTCTAGATAAGGTGAGTGTATCTATGACGATAAACGCGCCCGCAGCTGTGCTTTTGGCAATGCTAATAGCTGTCGCAGAGAAGCAAGGGGTACCTATGAGATTGCTTAGGGGGACAACACAGACAGACATCCTAAAGGAGTTCATAGCCCAGAAGGAGTGGACCTTTACACCCGAGGCGCACCTCCGCATAATAAGGGACATGATGGAGTTTTGCACGAATAATATGCCTTACTGGCACTACATCAGCATTAGCGGCTACCACATTCGTGAGGCAGGAGCCACGGCGCTACAGGAGCTCGCATTCACTCTCATGGACGGATTCACTTACGTCGACCTAGGAGTCAGCTCGGGGATGAGCGTCGACCGATTTGCCCCACGGTTTTCCTTCTTCTTCAACTCAACAATCTATTTCTTCGAGGAGATAGCGAAATTCAGGGCGGCGAGAAAGATATGGGCAATGGTTTTAAGGGAGTTTTACGGCGCGAAAGACCCCAGGTCTATGACACTTAGGTTCCACACCCAGACATCTGGCGCTTCACTAACTTGGCAGCAGCCGCTCAACAACATCGTCAGAACAACTATTGAAGCCCTTGCGGCAGTGCTTGGAGGAACTCAGTCGCTACACACAAACTCTTACGATGAGGCCTGGGCCCTCCCGACCGAGGAGGCTGCCCTCGTAGCTCTCAGGACACAGCAGATAATCGCCGAAGAGACAGGCGTTGCAGACACAATAGATCCGCTCGCTGGATCCTACTATATTGAGTGGCTGACCGAGCAGATGGTGGAGGGCGCGCTCAAGTATTTCGAGAGAATTGATGAGCTGGGGGGGATGCTCGAGGCGATAAAGACCGGTTATCCTCAGAGAGAGATACATGAGTCGGCCTACAGGACACAGCTAGCTCTCGAGAAGGGCGAAGAGGTGCTGGTGGGAGTTAACAAATATACCATCCCCGGCGAACAGCCTATAAGATATCTAGTAGTAGATGAAAAAGTTGTGAAGAAGCAAGTTGAGAGGCTCCAGCAGGTGAAGAAAGAAAGAGATTACGTGAAGGTTCGGAGGGCTCTTGAAAATCTTAGGAGAGCATTTGAGGACGAAAACGTCAACGTTATGCCTTACATCATAGAAGCAGTAAAGAGCTACGCGACGTTGGAGGAGATAATGAATGTTGGGCGAGAGGTATTTGGAACTTGGAGCGAGCCAATGATAATCTAGCAGCCCTTTACACGCCCTCCCTCCACCTCTCCTTCCTAACCCTCTCTACTATATGTTCTATGATTGTTTGGAGAGGCGTGCCAGGTCCGAAGTTCCCCGTAATTCCCTCTTTCTCTAAGATTGGTTTATGCTCCGGCGGTATGATACCTCCTCCCACGACCAGTATGTCGCCAGCATTCCTCTCCCTCAGGAGTCTAGCCACCTTTATGAAGTTCGGGATATGATCTGCGTTGTGAAGGCTGAGAGCCACCACATCAACGTCCTCCTGTATTGCTGTCTCAACCACCTCTTCAGGGCTCCTCAGAATCCCACCATAAACAACCTCGAAGCCCGCATCCCTGAATGCCCTCGCAAGTATTAAGAGCCCCCGATCATGCCCATCCAGCCCCGGCTTAGCAAGCAAAATCCTAATCTTCCTAGGACGTGTAATCTGACCCGCCACACATTATAAAATGCCTACAGGCGTAATTAAATTTTGGCCCTCATAGTCTTGTCAAATACTGGTCAAGGCGCTAAGCCCAACTTAGCTCGTTAAGAATACTATTCCTAGGTGCGGATGGTAACCATCCCCATAATATTGCGTATCTGACACCGAGAGGTCCATATAGAACTGTTTTTATTTCCCATTAAACAGGCTTATCATCCTTAACATTTTCGCGAGATTAAGGGAAGAAATTTTAGAACATCCCCAACATATTTAAAGCCTATGCTAAACGTCCACTGCCTACTCCTCTATTTCTGTCTTGACTTCCCCTCTCATTATCGAGAGTATAATCGCGGCAAATAGGGCCGAGAATATTATTGATATTGACAACCATACTGGTATTTCGATGAACCGGGCTATGAGTATTTTTATTCCCAAAAAGAATAATATGCCGGCTAGGGCAGGCTCAACATACTTGAATCTAAACATTGTGATAGCTACTAGAGAGTATAGTGCCCTCAGTCCTAGGATTGCGGCGATGTTTGAAGTATATGCTAGGAAGAAGTTCGATGTAATGGCTATAACGGCTGGAATGGAATCTAGCGCGAATATTATGTCTGATGTTTCAATCGCAAGTAAAGCCAGTAGGAGAGGGGTAAACATTAATCCTCTATCTCCTTTTGAACGAACAATAAACTTGGCTCCATCATAATAGCCAGCTATGGGAAGGAGCCTCTGAGCAAATTTTACAACCGGGTTTCTTGAGGGATTTACTTTTACCTCTCCAGCTCTCAGTAGCTTATACCCTGCATATATCAATGCCGCACCGAAGATGTATACGGTCCAGTTGAATTTCTCGATCAGCCAAAGTCCCCCCGCTATAAATCCAGCTCTCAAAACTATTGCCGTAATTATTCCAACATATAGCACGATCGGCTGTACTCGAAGCGGTACGGCGAAATAGCTGAAGATCAGTGCAAAGACAAATAAGTTATCCATGCTTAAACTCTTCTCTACTACGAACGCCGCATAGTATAACGCTAGGGCATGCAGTTTATCTTCCGGGGATGCAAACCAGTATACAAACGCACCCCACGCCAGGCCTACAGCTATCCATAGAGCTGACCAAGCACCTGCCTCCCTAAACCCCATGGCGTATTTTCTTCTAACACCCACGAGCAGATCTATCGCTATGAAGACTAGGATGACTGTGTGGTATAGCTCCCAGAACCACAGTGGGACATCTATCCTTATATGGGTTGGAAGCTCAGCCGGGCTGGCACCCATACATTTTCAGCGAAAAACGGGTCTTCTATGAATTTAAAAATATGCCTATTGAAAAAATTGATAGTGTAGGGCAAGAGATATGTCAATAAACTAAGTGGCTTTTCTGGTTTGGTTTATATCGCGTTTATCAAGTGATATTGTTTTGCGAGTAGTAAGAAACTCACGGGTGTGAGGGAACTGATCGTCTTAGAATGCATGCTTCACTACTTTTTGGCGAGGATACAGCTCTCAGCCTAGTCCTTGAGCGTTTAAGCGAGTCTAGGGTTCACACCCTACTCAACGGTCTATGCCGCAACTCCGGTAGAAGGAGTGTAACCACTAGCGCGGTAAGCTACGCGTTGGGGGTTGGATATATTTGTGGTCCGTGTTGACCGTTGACTCGTTGGAGCTACTGGAGCACCACCGTGAGCTAGGCATGAAGGACTATGCGCAAGAGGTGAAGGCCCTAGATTCATTCTTAACCCCTACACGCCATGTTATCAAGCCATAGGGTGGAGGGCGGATAAAGCGCTTGTCCGGGCATCATCCCTTTTAAAAACCCACCACCATTATAGGACTTGGGCTTGGAATACTTGATTGAGGGTGACTACATTTATGTCAGCGAGCTGGGGTTCATGGCTGTCAAAGGTGTCTCACACCCTCCCGGCAAAGTTGTTGCTTTTCCACGTCTAAGACGGGGCGCCGCCCTAGAAGAGGTATATGCTTTCATAGAGGATAGGGTTCGGGGCTGGCTTGTTTTTGACGACCACTCTGGACAGGTTCTGCCCCAGATTCCTATTGAGAGTGTGGAGAGGCATCTATCGTCACTGGAGGGATTTAGAAGTCTACAGCCAATTGACCGGCTGACCAGCACTGCACTAGAGCTTGGGAGAACCCTCTCAGATGAGGGGGGCTTTCCCCAAGAGTCGATAGGAATATCCGGGTCTATTCTCTTGAAGGCACATAAGAGATGGTCTGACATCGACATAGTCTTGGTGGAGCCACGGGGGTTTAGGGCCGTCGAGGCCTTGAAAGAGCTCAGGGCTCGCGGAGTAACAGGAGCTGTGACGCGTGAATATGCACAAGACCTGGCCTCTAAGCGTAGAGACTCTAAGCTCGGCCTCGAAGTGTGGCTCATGCACGAGGGGAGAAAGTCCACGTACGGTTTGTTTAGGGGAGTGGTCTATTCCGCCAAGATTGTACAGCGGCCCGAGGATTTCTGGGAGCCCTGGGGGACAGCTAGGTGGAGGGAGCTAGGCTATGTCGAGGTGAGGGGTGTGGTGGAGGAAGACTCACTCGGCTGCTATACACCTATGAAGCTGAAAGTCACTGTTGATGAGGTGCTTAAGGGTGGTGAAGAGGCCTACAGGTGTGGAGAAGTTGTGTCCTATAGGTCCAGGTTTGCGGAACAGGTTTTTGCGGGAGAGCGCTTCACCGCGAGAGGGAGGCTCGAGATTGACCTTATCACAGGGGGGGTCAGAATATTCGTCGGAAACATGCCCGAGGATTATATCATCTCTGAAAACGTTATGCGTAAAATACAGTTATAACTCTGCGAGGCGAGGTTGTTTTAAGGGGGAATGCATATAGCCGAAGGACGCAATGCATCGGTCAGGGACCATGACTATTTCGAGACGGCTGAAGGCTGGATCTTCCTGGTTTTAGGAGATATTCATCCGGCAGGCCGGGTATGGAGCCTCCTCAAATACGTGCCAGGTAATGGAATCTGGGGAGATGGAAAGAAAAAATTCGTCCGCGTAATCCAGCAATACACGGTTTCCGAGCTTCTAAAAATAATTAGTTTTTTAGAGGAGATACAGCCCAGCTACGTGTACCAAGACCCCACTGTTGGCGCCAAGGTCATAGCACCACCAACCAGCAGGATTACCAGAGTATACAGCTCAAAGCAGAGACTCATAGAGCTGATGAGTAGAGCCACCGACAACCGGCTTGAAAGGCTTCTAGTTTCTCTTGTCGAGCTGCTTTCAGAAATTTCAGGCGTCCCAACAGATCGTTTCGGCGTAACTGGTTCGATTCTTCCCGCGATTCATCACCGAGACTCAGACATAGACTTAGTGGTGTATGGCACAGATAATTTGTGGAGGGTTCTTGAAACGCTTGAGGAACTGCATCGCGGAGGTGAGGTCGCCCTATTGGGAGGTAGCGAGCCTGAGAGATGGGTTATCCGCGCATCATCAAAATACCCAGTCGCAACGCATGAACTGCGCAGACTCGCATCTAACGTCATAAACAAGGGGGTATACAGCGGAGTGCCCTTCTCAATACATGGTGTACGCGAAGCGCCTGCGCACGAGTATGGCGAGGTCGTCTATTCCACGTTGGGAATGGCTAGGGTGAGGGCTAGGGTGGTTGACGTGCGGGAGTCGCTCTTTACACCCGCGGTGTATTTTGTCGAGGATGATGGTGGAAGTATTGATAGGATTGTCTGTTATGATATGATGTTGGCTGGTGTTTTGAGGGAGGGTGACTCCATTGAGGCCTATGGGAAGCTTGAGGTGGCTCGGCGTAATGGTAAGGAGGCTTGGAGGCAGATACTTATAGGCTCTTATGAGGGCGCTGGCAGGGAATATATCAGAATACTTTAGCAACCGTTGTCGGATAGTTAACTCTTTATAACTATCCGTTCCACCTCAGCCTTGAAGGCTTCAGGGGTGGCTTTCGCCGCCAACGGTAAAGGACGGCACATCGGAAGTTTTGCAGCTATGTTCCAAGCGGCCACCAAATGCCTGTCCGCTTGGAGCCCACACTTCTCGCATTTGAACACATGCCCATTCGGCTTATTCAACTCGCCACATATCGGGCATGTTTTGGAGGTGTTTTTAGGTTTAACAAATTCCGGCTTAAAGCCGTGCTCCATTGCCTTGTATGAAATGTAAAGCTGAGCCT
>BEHE01000032.1 GCA_002898395.1 Candidatus Calditenuaceae archaeon HR02 | reverse complement strand
GCTCCATCCCGTCCTCAGACAAGCCCTCCATACACCATCCATCACGTCCATACTCATAACCTATTCGTAATACCTGGCTTGGGAGGTTATGTTGGAGGGGTTGGCTATAGAGGGGAGGATGCTGGGCATTGTTGGATACTTGCTGATAGGGCTGGGTCTAGCGCTGGAGGTGATCTATCTCTTAATCTTTTTTAGGCCGCCGAGCGAGGTGTGGAGGCCCCTACAAGTGAGACTATTAATCTTAGCCTCGGTTACGGGAGTGACAGCCTTCATAGCTTGGGTGGGGCTGGCGCTACTCCAGCAGAGCCGTAAAACCTCTTGATGCTCATGCCTTGACCCTTTTGCCACAGTGGGGGCAGTAGACCGCCTCCTCAGGAACAGGCTCGCCACAGTGGATACACTTGACATAAACCACTTCCTCGCCCGCGGTGGGGGCCTCAACCTCAGCAGCCACGGCAGGCGCCTCTCCTCGATGTGGTTCCACAGCTCCGACTTCGCCCTCAGCAACACTCTTTTCACTCTCGGCCGCGGGCGGTACCTCGACGGCTACCCCCTCCTCGGACTCCCGCTCCAGGGCAGCTTTTATCACCTCTTCTCGCGGTGAGAGCGCGAGACCCACGGCTCCAGAGACAAGCGCCATCGCGGCCAAGAGGAGGATATAGGCCAGCGTGGGGTCCA
The DNA here is from genome assembly GCA_002898395.1 of Candidatus Calditenuaceae archaeon HR02. Classification (GTDB taxonomy): domain Archaea; phylum Thermoproteota; class Nitrososphaeria_A; order Caldarchaeales; family Calditenuaceae; genus HRBIN02. The sequence goes on along the minus strand of BEHE01000032.1, from coordinate 8,323 downwards.
CGAGCAGGTTTCCTGCAACGGCGCCTACGATGGCGTCCATAACTGGGTTATAAATGAGCGTGAGCCAAACTATCAGTCCTGCCAATATACCGGCTATAGAGGCTATTGAGGCGGTCGTGAACGATCTGCAAAGTATCGCCGGGACTAGGGCCACAATCACTAGCCCTAGAGCAGTAGCTGGGAAGGGAATGCTAATGCCAAGATACACTAACAGCGGGGCGAGGATGGCCCCGCCGAAAGCCGCAATAATAGACCCAGCTACTCGAGCCAGCGACGCCATGAAGGCCTACCAGCGCTCCTCCTTATCCAATCACATCCATAAATAAATTTAATACGGTCGAGTACGGCACGCCTTTTAGTGTCCTACAACCCGATTCTTAAAGACCTCTCTACCTAATATCCCGAAGGACCAAAAGTGGGTAGAGATAACGTATCTGAAGGCCCTGAAACCCCCAACGTTAAGAGCATGGGCGCCTCAAGGGGGTTGAAATATTTTCATAGGAAGTGTTGGAAAAGGGTCGCTATACAGATGTGTGAATTTCAAAGACAGCAGACTATTCCTCATAGTCGGTGATAGAGCTTATGACCAGCTTGGAATAACACGCGGCAGGTGGCATGATCAATAGTACTATGCTACGGATGCTGCCTTTGCGCTGGTAGCAGCGCAGATGCTGGTTCAGAACGGCTGGATTAAAAGGTAGCCGAGACAATAGGCTACCCCTGCCACAGCAACGCCACATGACTTGTGGTGATGGGGGAGTACAGTATCTACGGCGCGGTTCACACCGACAACAAGATGGTGGAGCTGGATGACGAGTCGCTCGGTGGGTGACCTCAACTCTCATTGCTTGGAGCCTCCCCGTCATATTACACCAACCCTGTCAGAATAGTTAAACAAGAAGAGATTGATGCCACATCACATAGACTGGTGAATATCGTTTAGAGTTCTTTGGCCAGCCTCTCTAGCTCCCCATGGACTTCATGCCCAACCTCTTTTCCCTCGATCACCTCATAGCACTCGGTAACCTCTCTAACATCCTCTCGCCCCGCGGCAGATTCGCCGGCCGGGAATAGGACGTTGTTCTCCTTCGCTATGTGTTGCCTGAGGAGCTGGATATATTCCTCGCATTTAGAGAATATGGTCTCTGGAGTCGCCTTCCCCTCACTATATGATCTTAAGAGCTCGTCCAGCTCCCACACCAGTTTACGCCCCAGCTCGTGCTCATAGAGCATGACACCTATCGGCCCACCCTCGCGTGGGATCCCCCTCCTCTCGAGGCAGGGGAAGAGACACCTCTCCTCCTTCCCGTGATGACACTTATCAATGAAGGACCTGGCGAAGATGAGGAACTTGTTAAACGTCTCAACATCTACCGCTCCCCTTCTCTTCATCTCGCTAAGCCTCAGCTCAAGTCTGTCAAGTGCTGTGAGAATTGTCTCATGATCCGCGATGAGGGAGCCCGTTAAACCGGCATGCGCGTGTTCGTGGGCATGATGAGGGTGCATCGGCTTCTGCACCTAGTTGAGCCTATTTAAGGCTTGTCGGTCCTCTCAATTCTCGGCGATAAAACGAGCACCACATCTCCCACGTTTGTTCCTGTGGGGCCTGTGACTATATGTCCTCCAATCTGCTTGAAGAATGTGTAGGAATCGTTTCTCTCTAAGTAGTCTAGCGGGTCAAGGCCGAGGCTCTCCGCCCTTGCGATCTGCTCGGAACAGGCTATGGCACCTGCTGCATCCGTTGGTCCGTCTACGCCGTCTGTTCCAATCGAGACCACCAAGCATCTACTATCTCTTCTCAGCCTAGTGAGCGCGGCCAGCGCTAACTCCTGATTCCTTCCACCCACACCACCACCCTTGACCCTCACTGTCGACTCGCCCCCGAGAACGTAGAGGACCCCAGCCCTCCCCTCCAGCTCAATCGCAATAGACCCTAAAAGTATGCCCAGCGATGATGCTTCACCCTCAAAACTCCTCGAAAGTATCACGGCATCATATCCCATTTCTCTTGCGGCCTGGGCCGCTGCCTCGCACGCATCACTCACACTGCCTATAAGGAAGTTAGTGACCCTCTGGAAGACCCGGTCCCCGGGCTTGGGCGTCTCCTCCACAGTCCCTGCCATTCCAGCCTCAATTCTCTCTCTAACCCTAGCTGGCGCATCATGCCAAACACCTCTCCGAACTAGGACATTATAGGCGTCTCGGAAGGTTGAGGGGTCTGGGACGGTCGGCCCTGAGCCCACCACGTCCAGCCTGTCACCCGGCACGTCCGAGAGGATGAGGCACAAGACTCTTGCAGGCATCATCATTCTAGCAAGCTGCCCACCCTTGATTGACGAGATGTGCTTCCTCACGATGTTCAATTCTTCGATTGTAGCCCCAGCATTCATGAGCCTCCTAGTAACCTCGGCCTCATCTTCCAAGTTGAGGCCGGTGGCGGGTGCGGGGAGAAGTGCTGAGGATCCGCCTGAGAGCAGGAAGATTATCAGCGTGTCGCTGGATGCGGTGCTAAGCTCCTCGAGGAGTCGGGCTTGGGCCTTGAGCCCCGACTCGTCTGGTATTGGGTGTGAGGCGAGGTGAACCTCTGCCTCACCCTCAATAATCGATGTGTCAGACCCGACCGGAGCTATTACGATACACTTTCCAACAGGCCTGTCAAGCACGTCGAGCATTCCCCGAGCCATGCCTGGGGCAGCCTTACCTACCGAGACCACCCATATTTCTCTAAACTCCCTAAGGCATAGAGCCTCACCACCAACAATCAGCTCACCCGCCCTGATCTCCACCTTTCTCTGAATAAGCCCCCTAGGCTCGACAGCCGTTAGGGCGGAGCCTACTAGGCTGAGTAGGTCTGCAAGAACACCTTCCCTGCTCCTGAATAGGTCCTCCAGCTCCGCTAGATTCTTGACTATTGAGTGCCCTGCGGCCAACCCGTGACACCTATGGTCGAGGGTGGCTTATAGGCTGGGCCTATCTCAATATCTCGAGAAGTTGGATTGGCCGCTCTATGATGAAGTGCGGCCTAGATGGTAGGAGTTTCTCTAAACTGTGAACGCCTCCTGTTACGGAGATGGCCATCATCCCTATGGAGCGCGCTGCTAGTACATCGACGACAGAGTCTCCTACGTGCATCCCCATACTGAGCGGGGTGTTAGTCGCGTAGGCGGCTTTCAGTAGCATCTCGGGGCTCGGCTTCATCTCCTCCACATCACTCCTACTCACCACGCAGTCAAAATACTCCCTTATGCCAGCCGTGTCCAGCGAGAGTATCGCAGCATCCCTACAATTGTTAGTCGCAATGCTCATCGATACACCCATCCTCCTAAGCTCCTCCAACAGCTCGACAACCCCCTCCCTGACAGCGGCGTTCTCAGCAGCCTCCATCTCGCGCTTCACATACATCGAGTTTGCAACCCCGCGGAGAAGCCTATACATTGAGCGGTCACCATCCGCGACCTTCTCAATTATCTGCGGGATGGAAAGCTCATCTATGGCCTCTATATCCACCGGGAAAGTGTTTACAAGCCAGTTTAGAAACTCCCTCCTAGCCTCCCTTATCCAAGGCTCAGGAAACTTTATGAGTGTCCCGTCTAGGTCGAAGATTACTCCGAGCCGGGGCATTCCTTGAAAGAGCTGGGGAGGCGCTGCGTTATAATTGTAACCTTACTGCACCTTCGGTGTGAAGTAGAGCTTCCTCCCAACCCGATGCTTCGTGACCAGCCCAAGGGCTACGAGCTGGTTCAGATACACACTCTCCAGGGGCCTGGACCGGCCTGTTTCCATAGAAACGTCCAGAGCGGTTACCCTGCCCTTGTTCCTCACAACCTGGTATGTCTTTGCAAGATGTGGCGCCAGCTGGATGTGAGTAACCCCACCCTGCGGCTGGACAGATGTCGTTTGGGACACCTGATACATCGGCCGAGCCTTGAAGTACTCCTCAAGAACCTTGTCCAGCCTCTCAGCAAAGGCGTCAATAACCTTAACCATCTCCATTGAGAGGCTTTCAGAGGTTCGGGCCCTCCCAGCCCATTCGCCCAGAACACTTCGCTGCTCCTCAGAAGGGCTTGCCAGAACATACATGTATAGTGGAACATCCCTGCTGCTCTGAAGCGTAAAGCTCGACCCACAGCCTCTACAAGTCAGTAGAGCCGTTGACCCGTCCAGCCTCTCCCCGCAGGAGGGGCAGGCGGGCATTGCCCCCGCTAAGAACTGTACGGTTGTCTCTGCACCACATGAGGGGCATTTCTCTCGCATCTCTATCGAGGACGAGCCACAGTTCGGGCATACTTTGACGACCTCCAGAAGCACCCTCCTAAAGACTCCCATCGAGGTGAGGGCTTCAAGCATCCTGACCGTCTCCTCACCATTTGTCCCGAATAACGCGTCAGCCTGAGGATAGACAATCCTACTCTTATCCCTGTTATTGATGCTCGGCCTCAGGACTGTGACTCCTAGGTAGCTGAGAATCCTCCTAATGAAGCTGGCCAGAAGGGCGGGTTCAACCCCTGCGAGAAGGCTTGCCTCCTGCCTCTTCACATCGAGCCCCATCGCATACACCTCTTCTGTTAATCACCATCCCGCCGGCAGATTCGGGGATATTTAGCTTACTGTCAGCTGATTATCCTTTATCACAAACAAATAGCTGATGATTTAGCTAGCCGGAAAAACTACCGGCCCTCATAACCAGCCCTAGCCAAAGCAAGAATTAGCAACATCATTCCGACCGGATAGGCTAGAAGGACGAAGATTGTATTCACGGGGCCTAGCAGCTCCCACGCATACCCGCCAACCAGTATGAGGGTGATTGTGGCAGCCGAGGTGATGGACTGCTGTAGGCCCCAGATGGCGCCCCTGTGGATACTGGCAAGCTCCGAGGAGAGGCGCGAGTCAAGGGCAGGTATGATGAATATAGCCAGCCCCGAGTCAAGCAACATGACTAGCAGTAGCTGGAGAAAAGTCGAAGTGGAGATAAGGATGAGTAGGGCCGGGATCTTTATCAGGAGCTCGAGGAGGCTGAGGCGGAGCCACCACCTCTGAGACTCAACCAGCCTACCGCCTATCGGCGCGAGCACGGAGTAGATGGCCGCCTCTATAGCGAAGATGAATGATAGCTGGGCCTCGCCCAACGAGGCTATCTCTCTGGCCCATAACGGGATAATGACCGAGCCCATGGTTGATGCGAGTCCAAGGTAGAGGCCGCGCGACAAGATTAGCAGGGATATGAGCCTGCGCCTCAACTGGCCATAAGCCTCCCTCAGATACATAATGAGTGGACGATCCACACGGGTCCTTCTAGGCTCTCTGAGCCAAACCCTGATGAGGGCCGTTAAGATTGATGCAACGCCGACCGCGACGAGGCTGGTGCTATATCCAAACACTTCAATCATGTGGCCGACTATAACGTATCCTAAGACCGCACTTAGATTAATGACGGCAAAGTAGACTCCATAGGCTCGACCATACCTCGACTCGTCAACCACATCTGGTATGTATGCAAAGACCGCCGGCGCCGTGAAGGCCACAGGAAGCATCGAGAAGGTTAGGGGAATTATTGTATCACTCCAAGACCTGGCACCCGACAACGCGATATATGAGAGCCCAATGACGATAGGCCCCACTATCAAGGGCAGCCGCCTACCCACAAAATCACTAACCAAGCCACCAACCACGAGAAAAAACGTATACGCAACCCTGGAGACTGCCAAGACAAGGGCAACCTCACCAACACTCCCACCAACCTCGCGGAGAAAATAGGCCATGAACGGACTAAACCCGAGCCCGAACATATTAATCAAGAAAAGCGAGAGTAAGAGAATCCAGAAATCCCTCGGAAGCCCCTCTCTAACCTTGATTGGCAACAATTCAGACTAACCGCCTAACACAAGCACCCAAATACGAAAAATAAAGGTATTCACCGGCCTACGGCCTCTAGAATAAGTTTAAACCAAAGAGAAAAACCTGCCTAGAAGCCATAAAACACCCCTAAACCCCGCCATTTACTTTTCCTAATTCCCAAACATAAAACAAAATTGTTGTTTTAAAGGAAAAACCTTATAAACCCTCTATACTCACGTAAAGCACGGTGACTAAGTGATGCAGGGCCCACCAATCGGGAAGGATCCATCTTAAGTTAGGACAATGTTAACTCTCCGGTACCATTCCCCCCTCATTAATTACTTGTAGTGATATCCTCGGTTTTAACCAACCGTAGCCGTCTTTAAACATCTCCTTAGTCAATGTAAACGAAAAAGCGTCTTCCACTATAAAAGACTCACCGCTTACGCCATATTCTGTGAATATGTTCGAGAGGTGTCTGACGGCGAATGAAAATTGCCGGTCAATGAGCAGATATATTAGCAATGTGTTATCATTTAAGAATTGATAAAATTTACAGAACGGCGAGGATGCGACTTCCCTAGAAAATTCATGAAGTATAGTACTAGGAAGTGTATTAACCCTGATCCATATTCTGGAGATGTTAGAGGCATTAACCCCATTTGGAAACCAGTGCAGCACATAGCCCGCTATAAGCCCTTTTCTGACAATATGTTCTTGGAAGTGGTATCTTAGTAGTCTTGGGTCACGGCCGATATTTGATGATGCTCTTGTCAGCGGTGCAAACGCATCGCCATATAACTCCGTGATTATTGCGAGGTCCGTCGAATCTATAAGGTAGTTGGCGGCCTCTTCGCTCGAGGCTTTCTGTATCGTGATTACGCCTTCGCAGGTATGTCTTACACCGTCCTCAAGCATCCAAGTACCGTTTTCGAAGTCGAAGAGGCGGTATGATACGTGTGGGTATCCAACCTCCTTGATCTCGCTCATCTCGACGCCCTCGATTATGCCTTCGTCTTGTAGGTTGTTGAAGAATTCGCCGAACATTGCGGCCCATCTTGATGGTGGGTTGATTAGGACTAGGTAGTCATTGCTGAACGCGATTTTGCCGTAGTATGAGAGGTATGAGTTTCTGCCCAGCTCATCTAACATGCTACGCGCTATCTTAAGCCCCTCCTTGGTGAATGATAGTCTTGCGCAGAGCCTTGTGAGGCCCATCCTATAGAAATTGGGTATCATCTGGATTGCGAATCCGAGGTTTTTGAGCTGTTTCTTCACCTTGTACCGGACGGTTTCCCGCGGTATTCCCGTCAGCATTGAGATGAGTGAGAGGTTTCGCGGGCCGTATCTCTTGATTGCATCTAAGAGTTCAATAAACTCGCTGTTCTGATTTACACTTTTTGATGCTTTGGCCAACTCTGGGTTTTTGTTAGTCACAGAGCATCTGTTAAATTTAGAGGGTGCTCCCCTATATAAAGTTTTCCACAAAAATAAGTCTTGGCAGAATTGAAGACAAACTGATTGACAATATTTATAAGCATGTGCTTATGTGTTAATCACGTGGTCACAACCCCGGCTGCGGCGAGGCCGCGAGACATAAGCTCTGAGTACTACCCAGAGAATCTTCTCTCGGCCAAGACATTTCGCGTCCCAACCTCTCTGCCATCGCTCTGCGTCAGGAAGGGTAGAAGCGTCGCAGAGTTGACAGCCATCGCGCCAGACCTCTCAGGACTTATCGTCATACTCTCAAGCATCGCCTCGAAGAAATCTGTCGATGTGTTGGGAGGATCTCTGGTTAAGGTCTTCGACGGAGGCTTGCTCATCTCCCTCTTTGTAGACTATACGGACTCCGGGTTGAGCCCTGAGGGAATTGAGCATAGCCTGGGCGGTATCGGTGTGGTTGAGAGTCTCTCGGTGAATGGTGCGCTAGCTAAGGGCGTAGCCGTCAATAGTCACATGTTCCCCCTCATGATGGGTGATAAGAGGGCTGTCGTATTCGCGGTAGACTACTTCTGCGACATGATGGAGCATCTGAGGGAGAGGCTAGGCGAAGCGGCTAACGCGCTGTTATACGACATGGGGCATAAATATGGTGAGGCTTTTGCGAGAAGTCTCAGGACTGAGACGTCGCTGACGGGTGACGAGCTGGTAAGGCTATCCCTCGCTGAGGTTCAGGCTTCCGGCTGGTGCGTATTGGAGAACTATCAGGCTGACGCTAATAAGATGGTTTGGCGGCTCAGTGTTAAGGAGCTTTTCGAGTGCTCAAAGCGGCGTCCCGGCGCGAGTGTTAACAGAAGCCACTTCTTCAGAGGATTCCTCTCAGGACTATTTGAAGAGGCGTTCGGACTGGTAAACATCTCGTGTGTTGAGACACTCTGCCAAGCGAACGTGGCTGACGCCTGTGACTTCGCCCTCTGGGTCTGAGGCGGCCTCACAAGTCAAGACGCTCTTCCGGGGCCTCTAGTCTTATCAGAGCCTTTACGCATAC
>BEHE01000031.1 GCA_002898395.1 Candidatus Calditenuaceae archaeon HR02 | reverse complement strand
AATCTAGGCCCCCTACATGTAGTGGGGAGTACCCCCCTACCCCGGCCAAAGGGTCTATAACAACATCTCCAACCCCAACACATCTCCTCCAGAGATAGACGGCTAGATGCTAAACCCTAGCAGCTTTAGTGGAAGACTTTTACTTGTAGATATGATGTTACTGCTGGCTTCAGGCTTAGGATGCCTGTGAGCAAGAAATATCTACTCCAGCCAGAGCTACTAGTAGGGGGAGAAGCCCATCCATATCGACTTATGGATAGAGGATGGAATATCGTATAGGCCTGGAGAGAGGCTAGACTCGGATTATTACATACCGCATATCCAGCCAAACTATAGGTGTGGGGAGGGATACTGCCCTATCTGCCAATCAAGCTGGGACAAAGGCGACCACTACCCATACTGCAGTAGAAAACCCAGAAAAAAGCCAAGAAAAAATAACGGTGAGAAGAAATACATAACCACAAGAATAGAGGATCTGGAATAGTTAAGGCCTAAAAGTATCACTCTCAATAACAATGGCGTAGAAGTTATTCTCAAACTCCATTACCTCGGAATGGTATAATCCCCACCCAACGCCGTTAAATTATATAAGTATGAGAGGATAAGGGGGGGTCGTCTGAGCTTCATCATTCTCCTGCCGATACTTTTCTGTAACATCTCACAAATCTCCCACCAATCCTTCCTCTCTCTTATCCCATCCATACAACACCGGTTCATCTTTATCAAGAGTTCGACGAGATGCCCCTTCTTAGTTATAGATGTTCCGACCTTCTCCAAGAACCTTTGATAGTCCATAATGGATAGATATACACACTAAGCATTCTTCTTCTCCTCTATCCACACCTCCTCGGGTGCCATGCTTTGTTACCCTTTTTCTCCCACATTATCAATGGACTTGTCGTAATACCGATTTCGGCAAGAATTTTTCTGTTATAATCGAGCAATTCAACGTTGGTGTTTATGTAGGCTGGCATCGGGCCCGCCCGTCACCATCGTAAAATCCTCTTCTGAATCATTTCATACCTTAGACCCTCGCCCTGGAACTATAGAACTTGTTGACACAGCTTGACCCTTAACGGATATGATGGGTGGTTCATCCCTCATCCGTCCACCATCCCTTCCATGAAGCTTACATACCTCTTAGGCCACCCCTTTCTATACTCCCTTGTAGGCCTAGTCCTCAGCTTCACACCGCAGTATGGGCACCAGACACTATCAGTTAGCTGAAACGCCCTGCATCGACAACAGTATTTGTAGCCAGCCCTATACTTCCCACCTCCCTAAGGGTCTTTGAGAGGGAGATAAGTCGGAGCAGTAATGGCTACATATTAGCCAAGATATTTTAGGGCCCAAGCCTCCTCGGTTGGATTTTTCTACGAAGGATTGGGGTTAGAATTTAATTAGCCCCGGGCGGGGTTTGAACCCGCGACCTGCCGCTTACGAGGCGGCCGCTCTACCTGGCTGAGCTACCGGGGCCCTCTTTTTGTCCAGATTCTGTACTGACTTTTAGGGGTTTTCGGCACGCTCCTCTACCGCGGTCTTGAAGGCATCCTCTAGCTCCTTGTCAAAGGCTACCAGGTATACTCGCTCGAGAGGCTGTTCACTTCCATGTAGCGTGTCCAGTACTGCCTTAACCATCCTTCGGGCTGCTACTAGAGGGTTGAGGCCGCCGACCCCAGTCCCCATTCCCGGGAAGGCTATAGTCTTCAGTCCAAGCCCCAGCGCCTCCCTCACAGCTGCCTGAGTGGCGATGTACACCTTGTCAGGGTCTGTCTCACCTGCTGGTCTCTCCATTGTTGGTGCGTGTATTACGAAGCGCGCCTTCAACGCTCCGGCGCCTGTTGTTACGGCCTTCCCGACTGGGACTGGCGCTTTGCTCATTGCCTCCTTCTCTATTTCAGCGCCACCCTTACGCTTCACAGCTCCTGCCACGCCGCCACCCATGATGAGCCTGCTGTTAGCTGGAACCACTATGGCGTCGGCCTCAACCTCCGTTATGTCCCCTCTCATGACGATAATCTTTAGACCAGCTATAGGAAACTCTCTCATCCGTTTTGGCCGATAAGCTTGGTCGGTGATAAAGTTTGACTCTTATTTGGGTCAGGCTGGGAAGGCTTCAGCCATCTTGAGGAGTTGGCTCCATCTATCCTCCACCCAACGCTTAAACTCTTCTAGGAGGGCCGCATTCTCGGGCCTCAACAGGTGTGCAAACCTGTTCTGGAGCCTGAGGTAGTCCTCAACCGGCCTAGGCCTGGAGATAAGGTAGTTAATTCTGTATCTACCATTCTCCACCTCGTAGATCGGGAATATCCGTGTCTCCACCGCGAGCTTAGCGAGCTTTATGGTGAGGTGAGGGTCGAAGTACCAGCCCCTCGGACATGGGGCTATTATGTGGAGGAAGGTTGGTCCCTCAATGCTTTGTGCCTTTCTAACCTTGTTTGTGAGGTCTTTCCAGAGGTGCGGTGACGCCGTCGCGACGTAAGGGGAGCCATGTCCTACAAGTATCGAGACAATATCCTTCTTCCGCTCACGCTTGCCTGCTGGCGTTGTGGTGGTGATGGAGCCGGGTGGTGTAGCCGCAGACCTTTGAATCCCCGTGTTCATATAGGCCTCGTTGTCGTAGCAAACATAGAGGATATTATGGCCGCGCTCGAAGGCTCCTGAGAGGGCTTGTAACCCAATATCGAAAGTACCCCCATCCCCCCCGATTACTATAACTTTGTGGCGTCTCCCTATCCCCTTTCTTTCAAGGACGTTTAGAGCCGCCTCAATCCCCGACGCGACAGCCGCAGCGTTCTCGAAGGCCACGTGGACCCATGGTACTCGCCAGGCGGTGAAGGGGTACGGGGTGGAGATCACTTCAAGACACCCTGTTGGGCTGACTACTATGTAGGGTGGCTCGGCCGCCAATAATACCTGCCTAACGGCGATTGTGGCGCCGCAGCCCTGACAGGCTGAGTGTCCAGGGCTGAGGCCCTCACGACCGTATAAGTCAGCCAGCTTAGATATCGGCATCATTCCTACCCACCCCCGTAGCCGAGATACATCCGAGAGACGACGGGCCCGCCTTCACCAATCCTCTCCCTAGACTTCTCCAACATTTCTACAATCATCTTTAGGGTTGGCTCCCTCCCACCCAATCCGTAAACCACGCTCATGAGGGGGAGACGAACTCCTGCCTCGTATAAGCTGGCGGCAACGTTGGAGGCGAGCGGTGGGAGAGGTGCACCAGGCGAGGTCGCCCTATCCATAACGACGACGCCCTCAGCCTCTTTTAAGGCGTCTAACAGCTCCTCGCTTGGGAACGGCGAGAAGAGTTTCAGAGAGATGAGTGAGAAATCCTTCATCCCGTATTTTTTCACAACATGTCTTACTGTCCCTGCAGTACCACCTAAGCAGATGATGGCGATTCTACCATCCTCGTTAAATTTGGAAAGCTTCAGGAGCCGGCCTGAACGGTTTGGATAGGCTGCTGAAACCTCCTCCAAGACCTCTCCTGCCTTCCTGAGGGCCTTCTCCTGCTCAACCTTAAACTCAAAGTAGTGTGTGGGGAGGGCGAAGACACCGAAACTTGCGGGTTCCTCGAACTCCAGCCGCGGGCGTTCGCGCCTCGGGAGATAAGCCCTCACTACTTCATCCTCTAGGATGGCGACTGGCTCGCTGCTATGTGATACCGTGAAGCCGTCGAGGTTGACGGCCACTGGCAGCAAAACCTCAGGATGCTCAGCCAGCCTAAAAGCCTGAATGGTATAATCGTAGACTTCTTGTGGATTCTCGCAGAATATTAGCACCCACCCCGCGTCCCGCGAGCCCATTATATCCGAGTGGTCCCCGTGGATGTTGAGGGGTGCGGAGAGAGCCCTGTTCGATACAGCCATAACAATGGGGCACCTCATCCCCGATGCGATGTACATGACCTCGTGCATGAGCGCGAGGCCCTGGCTTGAGGTAGACGTGAAGACGCGGGCTCCTGCAAGTGAGGCTCCTATACAGGCGCTGAGCGCCGAGTGCTCAGATTCTACAGGGACAAACTCTGCATCCAACTCGCCCGAACTAACATACTCGCTGAGCCTCTCCACGATTATTGTCTGCGGTGTGATTGGGTAGGCCGAGATGAAATCGACGTCCACTTGCTTAACAGCGAAAGCTACTGCCTCATTTCCAGTCATCAACCTATAGGATGCAAGGCTATACATTCTCCACCACCATCTTTATAGCCTTACGGGGACACTCCTCTGCACATATCCCACATCCCTTACAGTGATCATAGTCTATCTGCACATTCCCAGCATCATCGAGGAATATGGCTGGTTCTGGGCAGTATATCCAGCAGATTAGACAGTTGGTGCAGAGCCGCCTCTCGATCAACGGCCTATTACTACGCCAGCTGGCTACGCTTCTTTTAGCAGTATTCCCGGCCTCAAAGACTATCGGGATAAGAAACTCAGGCCGTCTGCTCAACACTCACCACCATCTGGGCAGCACGCCGCACGACTTCCTTATTCTCCTCCCCGAATCTCCTACCTACGATATCCTCAACATGCTTAAGCGGTATCGTGTTTATCACCGAGCAAAGGGCTCCCACCATAGCCAGATTAAGCGAGCGCGGCTTCTTAAGCTCCTCGATTATCCGCCTGGCTCCCACAACGAATAGCTTGACATCGCTCCGCGGGAGCTCTGGTGCAGACTCAGCCGCCAAGACGATAATCCCTCCACTTCTGACTGACTCAACGATTGACGGGCCCAACAACCTTTCCTCAAACACAACGGCCACATCAAAACTCTCCATGGGTGCCCTCGTGGAGATTGGCTCGTCCGAGATCCTGACGTATGATCTCACGGGGGCGCCGGAACGCTCAGGCCCAAACTCTGGGAAACTCTGGCTGAACAGTCCAGCCCTGAGAGCCGCCTCAGCAATAATCCTCCCAGCCGTCACAACCCCCTGTCCGCCGCGACCAAGAAACAATATCTCCAAAAACATGGCTACCCCTAACCTAAACTCGATCTAGTCGCTAATAGACGGTCAAGCCATCTATACATTATTCAAGCAAATGTGTCAAAAAGTCTGAAAACAATAACAAGACGACTCCTCTCACCCTCCATAATAAATTTCACATGATTTCATGCAAATATGTACGATATACCCGAGAAACACAGGCATGAAAAAGGAGGCTGGAGACCATCCACTCTTCCTAATAGTCTCCGTCCTTAGCGTAAGGGATGCTCCAGAGCGCAACCGACAAGACGACGGCCTTGAACCAAGCATTATACATCTTTTCAACCTCATCGGGGGCGTGCCCCTTCTTAGCTAGGAAAGGCTTGATCGTTGCAGTGATAGGATAGATGAAGGCAATCATATACCTGAGTGGAATATGTTCTACACTATTTACACGATCTGTCTTGTTCTTTTTGCTCCTGTGATGCCTGAGCCCAATCTCATACTGATAGTTAAGCCAAGTCCTATCAAACCTTCTACTGCACATATCGCGGATCCATTGCCCGAATCTACGCCTCACAGCCTCCAAATATTCGGGGATAGGCCTTCCAGATTCCGGCTTACCAAAATAATGGACGAGGTGAGGATTAGAGCCCACCCATCCGTACCAGAGATCCAATATAGCGTCTATTTGGTCTGATAATACCTCTCCAGCCTTCCTGAGATATGACTCGTCCTCCGCGCTCAGCATGACAGTCTTCTTCAGAAGCTCGAACTCCTCATCAGATATCGGAGCCACAGGCACGCTAGGCTTCCCATAGTCATAGCCCGGTATATTACTCACCGACACATCTCGAACGCTTCCATGCAAGATTATAAGGAATAGAGTGTCTTTATGGTGACGATCTTACCAGAAAGTAACCTGCTAGGAGAATAGAATTTTATAATCCCACACCAGCCCCAGCATGGGGGGACACGTTGGCGAACGTGTTAGCAAATGAGCCCTATCCCAAGTCTATCCTATGTAAGTGGGGTTTGACGATAATAAGCCTCCTCTATGAAGATCCTCTCAGCTTCTCCGAATTAGCTAAGCGGCTGCAAATATCGAATAAGGTGTTGTCAGAGAAGATTAAAGCACTGTCAAGATCAGGGCTGATATACAGCGTCGACGGTATTAAGAGGCTGTACTGCCTGACGGAAAAGGGTAGAGAAGTGGCGGGAATCGTGAAGCCCGCGGTATCGGTGGGTATAACACCTCTGGAGCTTCACGAAGTCCTAAGCTGCAAGTGGATGCCGCAGATACTGAGTAGTCTGCTGACAGGAGACCTATTTGCCGTTGAGCTAGCTGAGAAGGTACCGGGAATCTCATGGAAGGTTCTGTCCCAAAGGTTGAGGAAACTGCAGGTCTTCCAAATGGTGAGGAGGGAAGTAATCGGCTCTCACCCCGTAAGAGTCAGGTATAGCCTAGATGTGAAGGGTCGTCTGATGGTAAAATGGATGTTGACTAACGCAACAGCTTTGCGAGGAGTTGTATCCTAAACCCTGACTTCAAGTCCACGCCTCAAATGTTGGGTAGGCTCGCTTCGAGCGTCTGAGAACCCTGCCCAGACATTAACTCTGCAATGTATGGGGCTACACTCTTAAGGCTCCGACCCCCTTAGACCCTACTGACAATATTAACCCTGGCCAGGTCTTTCTATATCAACTCTATAGTTGACACTGACTTGTCCAAGCCTATGTTGCTTATCAAGGCGTAGGATCTGGATACAGGCTTCCAGGAGTGAATGTGGCCTTACCCATGTTTTCAAGTTGTGCAAGACCAACTATATAAGCGGCATGGGTATCTGGGTGCGGTGGATGAGCGCTATCCCCCTGCCGAAGCAGCCTGAGGTTAACATTGGGACACTGGGTCACGTTGATAATGGAAAATCTACTCTAGTTCAGGCGATAAGTGGTGTCTGGACGGGTAGACATAGTGAGGAGTTGAAGAGGGGGATCACTATTCGCGTCGGATATGCCGATGCTGTCCAATACAGGTGTGACCTCTGCGAGGAGCCCTACAACTACTACTCGGTGCCTGTTTGCCCGATACATAACAGGGAGTGCGAGTTTGTTAGGGCGCTGTCTTTCATCGACTGTCCAGGCCACCATTCCCTCATGATAACAATGCTGAGCGGCGCCGCCCTCTTCGACGGCGCAATACTCGTGGCCGACGCTAGGGTGAAGTTCCCCCAGGCACAGGACAGGGAGCATCTAGAGGCCGCCCTTATAATGGGTGTGTCGAAGATGGTGGTTGCCCAAAATAAGATAGATGTTATTGATAAGAAGCGTGCGTTGGCGAGCTATGATGAGATCAGGGGATATCTTGAGAAAATAGGCCTCCAAGATGTCCCCATAATTCCCGTCTCGGCCCAGCAGGGGGTTGGTGTCGAGGCCTTAATGTATGCAATGGACAAGTACATCCCCACGCCCGTGAGGCAGCTTGACAAGCCTTTCCTTATGCCCATATTGAGATCCTTCAACGTTAATCTCCCCGGAACGCCAGCAACGATGATTAGGGGTGGGGTGATAGGCGGGTCGATAATTCAGGGGAGGCTTCGTGTAGGTGATGAAGTTGAGATAGCACCCGGCATTCCTGTTAAGGAGGGCTCGTCCGAGTATGAGCCGATTGTCACGGAGGTCGTCAGCATTCAGGCGGGTGGTAAGAGTGTGGAGGAGGCGACCAGCGGCGGGCTTATCGGCGTAGAGACCTCCCTAGACCCCGCCCTCACTAAGTCTGATGCCCTGGTGGGCGAGATGGCTGGAACTCCCTCTAAGCTGCCTCCTGTCTGGAAGACGCTAGAGGTTGATTATACTCTATTCGAGAAGGTGATCGGTGTTGAGGGCGACGTTGATGTAAAACAGATATCCGAGAAGGAACCGCTAGTAATTAACTCGTACACAGCAGTCACGAGTGGTATAGTTGTCAAGCGTCACGGTAGTCGGTTGACCCTTAACCTCTCTAAGCCTCTTTGCGCATGGCCAGGTGACAGGGTCTCTATATGTAGGAAGATTGGGATGGGCTGGCGGCTGATAGGCTACGGGTTAATCGTGGGATAGACGGGTTGCCTGTACTAATAGATACCAGCTTCCTTCTCTTCTTAGCAGAGAGTGGTAGAAACATCCTCCAGCTTATCGAGGAGAAGCTAGGCGAGCCCGTGGTCCCGATGGTCCCTGACTCTGTTATAGGGGAGCTTAAGCGGCTCTCAGCAAGAGGAGGAAAGCGTGGAAGACTGGCAGAGCTGGCCCTTTCGATGGCGGAGAGGATGATGAGGATTGAATCCAGCCAAGAGGTCGAGGCGGATGAGGAGCTGATTAGGCTGGCGTCTAAGACTGGATACGCAGTTGTCACAACGGATTCAGCCCTCCAGAAGAGGCTTAGGAAGCAGGGGTTAAAATGCATATACGTCAATAGGAGGCTCCAAGTTCACATCCTAGCATAGTAGTGGGGTGGGAGTTTTGGGAGGCGTATGCGCGGTCATATCAGATTTATTACCTCCCAGTACCCCCTAATAGGAGCCACCGGCGTATGTTTTACATAGTTGAAATAGCGGATGTGATCGGTGTTGAACCGCGAGATTTTGGACTCACTCTAAAGGAGATTGCTTTTAAGAAGCTCACAGCCCTCTACGAGGGACTAGTCGACGAGCAGCTTGGATATGTAATCACGGTCCTGAGCGTAGATGTTGAGGATGTGGGTTATATGCTTCCGCGGGACCCCAACCTCTATCACAGGGTCAAATGCAGGCTCCTCGTGTTTATCCCCCGTATCCAGGAGGTCGTAGAGGGTGAGGTCGTGGAGTTAACAGATTTTGGCGCATTTGTTAGGATAGGTCCGCTGGATGCTCTGCTCCATGTATCGCAGATACTTGACGACTTCGTGAATTTTGACAAGAAGAACGCCGTGTTTGTGGGGTCTCAGACTGGTTGGAAGCTCGGGGTTGGCGATAAGGTTAGAGCTAGGGTGGTTGCCGTCTCGCTAGCTGGTGGAAAAGTGGGAATAACTACGCGGCAGCCCTACTTGGGGAACCTGGAGTGGATTGAAGAGCAGAGACGTAGGGAGCGCGTACCCCGTGCAGAGAAGGTTGCGGGGGAGTGATGAGATCTGCCGAGAGAGCGCGCTTGCAGAAATTGCAGGGCAATAGTTACAGGCAACAGGTGTGATAACTGCGGCTCAACCAATCTGACTGCAACATATTCAGGCCTCCTAATCGTGATACTGCCCGAGTCGTCAGACATAGCTAAACTCCTTGGTATTGTGAAGCCCGGAAGATACGCGATCAAGGTTGAGTGACGAAATAGTTATCCCCGAGGAAATTAGGGAACGTCTGAAGAGACCGCTAGGTCTGCTGGTGCGGGGCTGTCCCGAGAATACCTCTGAGGTGGTTAGGAGCGTTGTCAGAAAAAGTGCAGGAATGATTGTGGCAGTAGGCGATGCGGTGACCAAAACACTCCTCTCTATAGGGCTTAAGCCCGACGTATGTATAGTTGATGGAAAAATTGAGCGCAGACCGGTTGAGCCGGTTGTTATCGATGGTGCAATGGAACTGAGTTGTGAGAATAGGCCGGGAACGATAAGCGGCCAGGCCTATAAGACTGTTGTAGAGGCTCTTGGAATGTGTGGTCCGGTTATTGTCCGTGTAGACGGTGAGGAGGACTTGTTGGGCTTGGTCGTTATGGCTGAAGCGCCCCTGAATACATTAATGCTATATGGACAGCCTAGGGAGGGAGTTGTTATAGTACATATAGATGAAGAAGTTAGAAAATTCGCGCGGGGGCTTATCGAGGTTTCTTCTCGGAGGTGAAGCTAGTATATCCACATCTGCCACACGTATATCTGTCTTGGTGCCTTGCCATAATGTATCCCGGGCCACAGATAGGGCAGAAGCTAACATTTCGAACCAGCTTGCCGTCTGGAGTTACCGAATAGAGCTTCCACAACCCCTTCTCCTTCTGAGAGACGCGGATTGAAGACATTCACCCATCAATGTCTCCCGCACCATATAAAATTTAACCCTAAGCCTCCTATCTTCTTGACTTGTTTCTCAGGTTTTGTGTTGCATTTAACCTGTTCTGTGTTTATGTATTGTTGGTGTTTTGAGCAGTATTTAAATCCCTTACCATATCCACCACTCGT
>BEHE01000030.1 GCA_002898395.1 Candidatus Calditenuaceae archaeon HR02 | reverse complement strand
AGAATGAGCCAAGACCTGTTAAACGATCTACCAAGCCTCAACCAGGGCGAGGCGGTGGTGGTGGGTGAGGTGACCAAGGTGCCTGTGATGATGAAGGTGAGGCCCAGAACCACGATGGAGGGCGGCGCCGACATCGATGTTGTGTCCAAGCTAAGGGAGGCCCTCAACCTTGTGAGAAACGATAAAAGAGCCGAAGAAGATGAAAAGCGGAGAAAGCCTTTCAAAGGCGAGTTTGAGGAGACCTGAAATGAGCGTGCAGGTCATCATTACAGCGGATAATCATCTCGACCCGCCTGCAACCATGTTCGGCGCCAAACGGTTTGAGAGAAAACGGGACCATCTCCGCTGCTTCGAGGAGGTTATGGAACATGCTAAGAGAGAGAAACCAGACCTTTTGCTGATGGCTGGAGACATTTTCGACACGGTGAAGCCCAGCAACTTTGTCAGGGCGCGTCTTATGCAGCACATGAAGCAGCTGCATGAAAGAGGTGTTAAGGTGGTGATGGTGAGCGGCCATCACGACACACCCAAAAGCGTCGAAGAAGGCGTTTCACCGCTGGCTGTCTACGGTCACTCCGGATACGCATACTTTATCCAGGACCCAAGCAGCGTGGTCTATTTTTCTCTTGAAGTGGATGGTTACGAGGTTGTTATGGCGGGCCTTGGCCATAACCCGTTGTTACATCCGGCAGACGACCCGCTATCCTCTATCAAGGTTGAAAAACGGGGCGACGTCAACATTCTTTTGCTACACTATCCCGTGGAAGGGTTTGTCGGCGTCTATGGCGAAGAACCGGTGGTTAGGCTGAGCTCTATTCCAAGAACCTATCAACTCGTGGCAGTCGGCCACCTGCATCGACACCAAGTCAAACGTCTCGGCGACACGGCGATAGTTTACCCCGGTAGCACAGAGAGAGTCTCTTTCGCGGAGGAAGAGGAGCCTAAAGGCTTTGTCTGGACAGAGCTAAACAGGGAAGGCCTTGTCTCACTTGACCACGTCAAGACACAGGCCCGTCCCTACAAAACCATAGAAACCATGTTCCCTGAAAAAGATGCAATAGAGCGGCTCAAGCAGCTGATAGACCAACATGCCGACCCACAGCTTGTCCTACGTCTTGTCATCAAAGGAGTCGTCGAAGCCGAAAAACTAACCGAATACAGAAGATCAGAACTCCTCCTTCACGCCCAAACCCGCCTATTCCACCTCATGGTTGACGAGAGCGGTCTCGAGATCAAGTCAACTGAAAAACCGAGCATACTGGAGAAAACCACTCCCTTGGAGGAGCTGCGTCGCTACTTTAGTACCTTGATGCAGAATGCGTCGGCTGAGGAGCGGGAGATTTTGGCGGAGGCGCTTAGACGGAGCGAGGGAATGCTTGAGGCGGCGGGCGCATGGTAAAGCTGCTAAGCCTCTACGCCTACAACTTCAAGAAACTGAAGTTCGATGAGCCGTTAAGGTTCTCAGATGGCGTGATGCTGATATCAGGCCTCAACGAAGCCGGAAAATCCTCCATCCTCGACGCAATACTCTACGCCCTCTACGCCAGAGTAATCAGGCCGCCGCCGGAAAAAGGTAAAACAAGAAACGAGGACATCATCGCATATGGCGCCAGCAAAGCCCATGTCGTCCTCGAGTTCGCCGTCGGCGATAAACGCTACAGGGTAAGAAGAGAAATAAGCAGAAAAGGAAAGCCTCACGCCAATCTTGACGAAATCCTTGCAGACAATTCCCTCAAACCCTTGGCCGTAGGACAGGAGAAAGTAACCGAGCAGGTGGAAGCAATACTCGGAGGAATAACCTTCAACGAACTAGTGTCCAGCACAGTCGTCGCCCAGAAGGAGCTGAACAAGCTGATCGAGCTCCGGCAAGAGGACCGAAAAAAGATAATCAACGTCTTCCTCAACCTCGAAAGCTTCAACATCGTTCTGGAAAATCTTGAAGAGCAGAAAAGAGAGTTGGAGGGCACTAAGGAGAGGCCGGGCAGTCTGCGGGTCGAAAAAGAAAAACTGGAATCCCTGCGTAAGGAGCTGGAAGAATACGTGAAAAAGAAGAAAGAACGCGAAGACCTGGTCGAGGAAAGAATGAAGTTGCTCAAAAACATCGAGAAAACAGAGGCCGAATATGCGGAAGCGGAGAAACTGTATAAGACACTTCAGGACTACGATGAATTTCTCAATCGGCGGCAAAAGCTGGAGCTCGAGATAGAGACGAAACGAAAACACCTGGAAACGCTTCGGAAAACGAGAGAAACACTGCTACAGAATATAGAACACATGGAGAACGATTTACAGCGTTACCGGGACCTGCCTCTCGTCGAAAAAGAGCTGGAATCGTTGTCGAAAGAGTATCAGCAGCTGAGGAATCTTGATTATCAGATTGATGAGGTGCGTGAAGCTGAGACGCGGCTAGGCTTACAGGTTAGGAGCTTGGAGCAGCAGTTGCCGCCGTCGGCTAAAGCAACAGCGTTACGGAGACCGTCTATCCGTCCATTTGCATCTGGAGCCGCAGCAAGCATCATCATAGCATTCGTCCTCCTGTTTCTCGGCGGCGTTCTTCCAGCACTCCTATTAGTTGCTGCTGGAGTGGTTTTTCTAATCATCGTGTTTCAACGGGTTTCGAGACTTTCTCGAATGATGGTTCTTCAGGAAACACTCGCCCGACTCGAGCAAGCTAGGGAAATGCATGCCACTGCAAGGGCCACACTGGGAAACCTTGTTCAAAACCACAGCGTAAAAACCTCGTATCTGAAAAACGCCTTCTCATCCCTGCCAAGATATGGCGAGCTATTCCGGCAAAAACTCGGAGAAGGACTGCCAAAAGCTGTCGAAGCCGTGTTGCAGCAGGCGGTGAAAGACCGTCAAGAACTCAACAATCTCAAGTCGAGGCTTGACGCTTACAGGGAGCAGCTCAAAAACCTGCCAGCGGAGCATGAGCTCAACCAAGTCGAGGACGAGATACACAGTCTCCGGGAACAGCTAGAGGGTATAAGGTTGCCCACGCTGCCTCCGGGGCTGGAGTTTAGCAGAGATGTGCTGGAGGAGACGAGGAGAAGGGTTCAGCAGCTCGCAGAAAACATTCAGGCTTATAGGACGAGGGCTGAGTTGTTGTCGCAGCAGGTTTTGGAGCTGGATGAGTGGCTAAGGGCCCACGGCGACGTGGAGCAGAGATACAGCGAACAGATGAATGTTGTCGCAAATCTGGAGCGTGAGCTGGCAGTCGTCAGGAAAGCGGTTGAAGCCGTACAGGCCACAGCCGAGGCGCTAAGAAACAGGGTTAAACCACTTGTCGCAGCACACATGGGAATCATTCTACCGGCTCTCACAAACAACCGATACAAAGCCGCAATCCTCGACGACGACTATCGGCTGCAGGTCTGGGACCCCGACGCAGGCCAGTACAGGGTCAAGGAGGTTTTCTCAGGCGGCACAGAGGACCAGATGCTCCTCGCAATGAGGCTTGCCTTCGCATTGGCTCTTCTCCCCGAAGCCAAGGGCCAGAAACCCGAGTTCGTATTCCTCGACGAGCCGCTGGGAAGCTCCGATGAAGTAAGAAGGTCAGGCATCATCGTATACATAGCCCTTGACCTCACCAAAAAATTTAGTCAAATATTCATCATAAGCCACGTAGGCGGCCTCGAAGAACACGTAAACCATATAATAAGACTACATGAGGGAAAAGTTGTGGAAACAGTTTAGCACAGGCCTCGCAACACATCCCTTATCTGGTGAATTTCCGCCGGGTCGGGCAAATCTTTTACAAAAATTTTCTCAACTCCATCTCGCTTCTCCGCTGCGGCCAGGTTATCCACAATCAGAAGGGGACGTAAGAGCTTGAGTGTGAGGCGGTAGAATGTATGTCCTGTCTGGAGGCTCAAGAGTCTAGCTGATATGTGTTCTAGCGTCTTTCTGACTTCGGGCAGGGTTATTTCATGAGGCGGGTCATTAACAAGCATATCCCCCAATTCATTATCCTTTGCAATTTTGCGAAAGGTTTCAACAAACTCTGCCGGGAACGTGGCTTTCTCGGGTGCGCCAAACTTTTTCCATGTCGTAAAGTCGTCTAAGAGGCTCGGGCCCCTCATAGCCATGTGATGCCATCCAATAGCCATTAAGCATTCGTCCCGCCAAACAGTTTCTTTGATAGATTTGTGCGCCGCAGAGGCTGAGAAGTATTCGTGTTTTGGAAAACTGAGTTTCTTGGACTCTTTCTTCTGGTATTCGTTAGCCGCCTTGCCATAGTCATGGAAGATCACCGCCGTCTTCAATGCCTTCACAGCCTCCGCCTCATCAATTCGGAAGCAGTAGGCCACATGGGCAGCGTAGTCTCTGTCAATAAAGTGGCTTTTCAAAAATTGGAAGCAGGATATGAGATGGTCTTCCAAAGTTTCATGAGGAGACGCCATAGGCTTCATTTCTATATTCCTCCTCCGAAATCATGAAACCAACTATGTCCTTGCAGAGCATGAACAGTGAAGGTGAATGTTTTTTGATAACATCTTTGGCTTTAAGATCTTTATTGATGGTGTGCTTTTCTGTTTCTTGGATACGGCTGGTGCATCAGGGAACTTGTAAGCGAGGTGTTGAAGGTCTGTTGTGAAAGAGTTCTCTTTTTCTAATTTGTCTTTGTCGTCGGCTACGTAAACGGTTTTAGAAGGGCGTTGTTGGTAAGAAACACTTGGTCACAGTGCACTATGTCAACAAGCTGGCTGTAGCCTATTTCTCTTTCAGCCTATTTGGATGTATATATGTGTTGAAGAGGTATCCGTGGATTTGCTGGGTAATGTTACGGCAACATGTGGGTATTCGCTGTTGTTTAATGTTTCGCGGTTGGAAGAAATAAGAATGAAACTCAATAAACTATCGGAATTGGAGAAACTGGGATTAAAAGCGATATTGATAAAAATAACCGATGATGACGATATGTTGAAAGACTGTGATTATCCTAAACAATATGTCTTAAATCTGGGGGAAGCCTTCATCATGTCGACGCGGTTCACCTATGTCTAGCAGGCGGGAGAAAAGATATGGGAATCACTGCGGCTCTCCTCGCCAGCTACTTCGGCGTCAACGGCGTCTACCACGTGATTATGCCTGATGTACAGGTTATTAACGAAAAGTTGGAAACTTTGCGCAGAGAAATAGAAAACCTAGCCTCCTCCGAAACCCCGTCAGCTACTACAACAGGTTGAAAGAAGAGTTCGACCAGGTCATGTATCCCCCGCTCGGAGACTACACAGTCATAAAAATACCGATAATCCCTTACCCTCTCACAGTGCTTAGACGAGTCCGCCGCACACTCACCGGCGAAAAGCTGGAAAAACATGCAGCAAATCTACCCGACGAAGTTCTAAACGGGCTACAAGCATCTGGCCTAATCAGAATCACAAGCAAGGGAACAGTATACGCCACAGACCTTGGGAGAAAAGTTTACGATTTACTAAAATGGTTAGAGTCCTGAGCATATTCTCCTAATTTTCATGCATAGATGTCCGAACCCTATTCACAAAGATTGTCATGGTTGGACTGTTATCACTACTCCTTTGTGGGGGTGGGCGGTGCAGTATATGTTGTATTCGCCTGCTGTCTTGACCGTGTATCTCCAAGACTTGCCCGGGCCTACTAGGCCCGAGTCGAACTGTTCCGGGGCCTTGCCCTTCATCGTGGTGAAGGTGTGGGCGACTGAGTCTTGGTTGACGTATTCGACGGTGTCGCCGACGTTTATCGTTACCCTACTCGGGTTGTAGTACCTGTCGCTGATGACCGGGGGGTCACCCATCTTCCACTCCTTAGGAGCAAGGTAGGAGTCTTTGTTGCTAACTATCTTCACAACCTTGGTCTGCCTCTGCTGCGAACCCCCACCCAGCATCCCAGTCGCGAAAACGGCGCCTACAATCGCTACTACAACCACGGCCACGACAACAATCAAAACAGCTCTACTAGCCAAATCCATCACCTCACACGGGCTCTATCTACAATATTTCATTTGGACTTAGCTTTGATGAGGTTGAGGAGGAAGGCTGCCTGGCCGATTGCTAGGAGGAGGCCGAATACGAGGATGCCTGCCATTGGTGGGTCTGAGTAGAAGGGCAGTGGATATGTTCTTCTGGGGAAGCCCTCAGCACCCATGTATGCCATGATGTAGAATATCCCCAGAGCGCCTAAGGCTGTGAGCAGTATATGTGTGTATGCGAGTCTGTTGGATGGTGTTCGCCCTGTTAGGAGGCTGTGGCTGTGGTATGCCGCGCCTATCCAGATAAGCGTCACCGCCAACAGAATTGTCATGAGATGCGCTGTCGCATAGTATGTTCCATGGAGTCTGTAGGCCCATCCGATTGTCCCCAGCTGCATGGCGATGAAGCCGTCGACCACGTATATGGTGAAGCCTAGCATTGCCGCGAGTGTTGCCGGTGTGAGCCGGAGCCCTTTCCTGTAAGCTGTGGCGGAGATGTTAAAGACTGAGAATGCGGCTCCGAAGCCGGTCAGCCAGCTGGCTATCTGGCCTGTGTAGCTGAGCCCTATGGGCTGTGATGTGGGCATGGTGTAGAGGTGGTGGGGGAAGGCCATGACAGCGGCGGATGCGTAGAAGATTATCGCGAATATGCCGAGCTTCTCGCTGTAGAGTCTGGGTGCAGCGTCCTCGGCTCTCTCCATCCTAGCTGTGTATCTGGGGATAAGCCAGTAAACCGTACCCAGGCCCATGATGCCCATGGCCTCCATCAGGTTGTGGGCCCAGACCCAGAAGGGGTAGTTGAAGTTCAGGGGGTGGAGTATCCATGCTATCTCGTCTAGTGGGACTAGGTTGATGAGGGCCATCCCTATAAGGGCTGCTTCTAGGAGTATTGCCGAGCCCAGTACAGGTACTATGAAGATGTATGGGAGCATGCTGGCCATGCCGGATGGGTTGAGCGTACCCACGAACCTCTCAAGTATCAGGGCCTCTCTTGTCTTTCCGAAGAATATGAGCCTCGCTAGTGCCGATGGGTAAAGGGCTACCACCACCGCCACAACGAGGACCACACCCCATACGAAAAGTGTTACAGCGTCTAACGTCCATAGACCATGGAGCGCTCCCACGGCGGGGAGGGGGAACATCAGCGTGTAGCTCGTCCTCACACCCAGCCAGGTGGCCACCACCGCCATTAGAAGACCTAGGTTGAGCAGGAGGTAGGAGGCTGAGGCCACAAAGCCTTTCACAGGCTTTCCATAGCAGAATCCAGCCCTCATCAGTGAGAGAGCCATCATAAGCTGGAAGAGCCCGCCGAAGGCCATGACAACACCGTGGAGCGTCATAGCCTGGTAGTAGTTTGCGACATAGGTGGCCCCCGATAGGTGCGACAACACCATGTAGAGGCCTGCGCCTCCTCCAAGGAGGAACCATAGGATGGATGTGTAGAACATCAGTTTGGGGATGTTGACTATGTCGGAAAGCGAGGTCTTAACAGTCTCGGTTACTGTCAATTCATCTCACCCCACGGTAAAGCGTGAAACCATTGCGGCGTGTCCGTCGCCGCAGTATTCGAGGCAGCGTATGATGTATTCTCCCGGCTGCAGTGTGAGGACCAGCCTCTCCCCCATCCCGGGCATGAGCATCATCGTCGCGACCAGCCGCCCCTCTGGGTCGTATATGCCGACGCCATGCATCGTATCGTAGCTCTTCGCCACTATCTCGGTGGGGGTGTAGGGTGCAAGCCTGTCAGCGTCAAGCTTGAAGTACCACATGTGAGCCTCTACGGTTATTCTCTGTGTTGGCTCCACACCCCTGTCCGCACCGCCCAGGCCTGAGGGTATCCAGCCTATGCTGGTCAGGTTTATCACCACCCAAACCCCACCCACCAAGAGTATCCACAGAACCTCCCAAGCACGTCCTCCTCCCTCAGCAGCCGGCCTACCGCCCCTACGGATGGATAGGTAGAAGATGAGGAGGAAGGCCACTAGGAAGGGAGTGGTCAAATATATCATAAGTAGGAGGGCTCCGAGACCCGTCCACCACATAGTGGAAATATATGTCTAGGCTAATATTTATATTTTAACAGACTAAGACATAGCCCATACGTAAAATCTCAACACCATCCCACACATCGGAAGAGTCATGGACATGCGTGGCTATTGCGTTACGTTGATGAAAGCCTTTACCCTACTCCGGTAAAGCAGTGCAACTCCTAAGCCGGGGTGCTTGTGGCTGGAGTTAAGGTTATGGATGGGCCTAACATGCTAAGGCACATGCACGAATACACTATAGCGGTGGGGGTTGTCGACTCGTTGAAAAATTTTTCCAAAAGCTCTGGGAGGCGTGTGAAGAGTTTTAGAGTTTTCGTCGGGGAGCTAAGCATGTTGAACCTTGAAGTGCTGAGGGGAGCTTTGGAGAAGCTTATCAAACACAGCGACGCCGCGGATGCGGTTTTCTCGGTTGAGGTTGAGCGGGCCCGTGTGATATGTGGGTCCTGTGGCTATGTGATGTCTTTTGGCGAAGTTGTTGAAGACCTTGATGACCAGGAGAAGGAGGTGATACATTTTCTTCCCGAGCTGATTGCATCTTATGGGGCATGTAGGATATGCGGCAGCAAGGACTTGCGGATAGAGTCGGGTAGGGGGGTGAGCATACGGGATGTCGTCTATGTCTAGAGACGGCTGTATAGATTACCGAGATGCCTTGATCATGAAACGTTTAAGCGAATTTTCGTATGTTTTGCTCGTCACCGGCGGTAAGGGTGGCGTTGGAAAAAGCACTATTGCTTCGACGGCGGCTCTCATACTCTCCCAATCCAGTAACAGGACCGGGCTTCTCGACCTTGACTTGAACGGGCCCTCGGCATGTCTTCTACTCGGTGTAGACGAGTCTCCAATGGAGGCGGAGGATGGCTTGATTCCTCCGTCTGTCGGTGGGGTGAAGGTTATGTCGGTTGATTTGTTTGCGAAAGGGAGGCCTCTGCCTTTGACCGGTGGAGCGAAGGAGGAGGTTGTGAAGGAGATGATGGCTCTCACCAGCTTTGGCCGGCTTGACTACCTTGTGGTGGACACGCCACCGGGGACGGGTGACGAGCTGTTAACCATCACACGGCTGACGAAGCAGGTAGGCGGCGCCATCGTAGTCACTACTTCTTCTCCTCTCTCCATCAGCGTGGCCAGACGCGTCATCGAGATTCTCGGCTCGATGAACTACAGAATAATTGGGGTGGTGGAGAATATGTCCAGGGGAGAGGATGACAGCCTATCGAGGCGTCTGGCCGCTGAAGCTGGTGTAGAGTCTTTGGGCGCCATCCCCTTTGACGCCGAAATCATGGTAGGGGGAGGAAAAAAGGGTCCAGAAAAGTTGTTGTCCACCGTTTTCGCACGGTCTCTGAGAGAGAAGCTTAGAAAGGCTGGTTTGAAGGTTGTTTAAATCACTGTGGTGAGACAAACTTAAATGAGATGCCTGCGTAGTATGGATATGGGGGAGCCATGAGTTTTGGGAATGTGGATTATTATGTGATTGGGCCCCAAGAGTTAGACGGATTGATACGGATTCTGCACGGTATGGGATATACGGTTTTTGGGCCGAGGGTTCGGGATGACGCGATAGTCTATGACGAGGTTGACTCAGTTTCGCAGTTTCCCGTTGGGGTGAGGGATAGGCAGGGCCCGGGCTATTATAGGCTAGAGAAGAGGGGTGATGAAGCAGTTTTCGGCTACGTGGTGGGGCCCCATTCGTGGAAGAAAATTCTTTACCCGGCTCGGGTTAGGCTGCTCACGGTTACTCGTAAAGGAGAGGTGAAGCCCCACAACACGGACAGTCCGAAGATGGCTTTCATAGGTGTCCGGGGCTGCGAGCTGGCTGCCATAAGTGTTCTCGACAAGGTGCTACTCGGCGGCCCCTACGTGGACCCTATTTACGCCGTGAGGAGAAAAAACCTCTTCATAGTCGCGGTCAACTGCACTGAGCCGGGTGAGAACTGTTTCTGCTCTTCGATGGGGACGGGGCCGGAGGCTTCCTCGGGGTTTGACATAGCCGTTACAGAGGTTTTGGAGGATGGTGTCCACTATTTTGTGGCTAGGCCCGGTTCAAACGATGGGCAGAAGTTTCTCGAGCAGGTTGGCGCCCGGAAGGCGTCTGAGGAGGAGTTGGTGAAAGCCGCGTCGCTCATGGAGAGGAGTCGCACGCTTTTCAGGAAAAAGTTTGAAGCTAATGGATGTAGAGAAGCTCTCTACAACAATCTAGAGAGCCCTGTCTACGCAGAGGTTGCGGAAAGGTGTCTCGCATGCGGCAACTGCACACTTGTGTGCCCAACATGCTTCTGCACAACAACCGAGGAGGTGACCCCCCTCTCGGGGGAGAAGGCTGAGCGGTGGAGAAGATGGGACTCGTGCTTCAACGCTGACTTTAGTTATATCCATGGGGGGCCGATTAGGGCGAGCAGGCTCAGCCGATACAGGCAGTGGATTACACATAAGCTTTCGACTTGGGTTGACCAGTTCGGGATGCTGGGCTGCGTGGGATGCGGCAGATGCATCACATGGTGTCCCGTCGGCATAGACATAGCCGAGGAAGCGGCCAAAATCAGGCAGAGGGCTGTGGAGGCTGGTACATGATGAGCGGCCAGAAGGTTGAGCTTTTGACACTTTTGAGAGACCACCCCTTCACCAAGAACATGTCCGAGGAAAAGGTCATGCAGCTCGCTTCAATCTCCACGCTCGTCAGGTTTTCCGCAGGTCAAAAGATTTTCGAGGAAGGCGAGGTGCATAAACGGCTCTATCTCATCGTCTACGGGCTGGTAGCCCTCTATTTCCACATCCCTACGAAAGGCGAGTTCAGGTTCGAGACAATAGGCAGCGGAGAGGTCCTCGGATGGTCATCACTCGTAGAACCCTTCAAGAAAACATCGGGCGCCGTGACTGTGGAAAACACGTTGGCAATAGCCGTCGATAGTGAGAAGCTTCTACGGATGATGGGGGACGACCCTGTTTTCGGCTCCGAGGTTTACCGGAGAATAGTGACGGTTGTCGCCGATAGGCTGAGGGCGGCGAGGATGCGTCTATTAGACGTCTACGGCAAGGCGGAGGAGGTTGAGGCGTGATCGCCGAGCAGAAGATTCAGCTCGAGGAAGGGCTTGACACTTTCACATTCAAGTGGTGCCGTGTTGTGTCGAGGAGAAGAGAGACGCCTGACACCTACACGCTTAAGATAAAGCCGCTCAACGGCTCTGTAAACTATAGCCCGGGCCAGTTCAGCATGCTTTACCGCTACGGCGTGGGCGAAGCCCCCATCTCATTCAGCGGAGACTCGGACAACGGTAAACAGGTTGAACACACGGTGAGGGCGGTTGGAGGAGTCACACGTGCATTAGCGTCCGCTCAGCCGGGAGACACTGTGGGCATGAGAGGCCCCTTCGGAAACGGCTGGCCTCTGAAAGAGGCTGAAGGCCGCGATGTGGTGGTTGTCGCCGGAGGCATCGGGCTTGCACCACTCCGACCCCTAATCAGACACTTTCTCAGAAAACGTGAAAAAATTGGGAAACTCTACATCCTCTACGGTGCCCGCAGCCCCGCCGAACTGGTCTACAAAAAAGAGCTGCAGGCATGGAAGAAGAGGCTGGACACACAGCTGCTCATAACGGTTGACAAGGGTGATGAAAAATGGAGAGGATACATCGGCGTCGTCACGACGCTGTTCAAATACGTTACACTCGACCCTGAAAACACCTACGCATACGTCTGCGGCCCCGAGATAATGATGAGGTTCACGATAGCTGAGTTGAGGAAACAGGGGCTCTCCGACGACAGGATATTCATCTCCATGGAGCGTAACATGAGATGTGGTGTAGGCTTGTGCGGACACTGCCAGTTCGGCCCATACTTCGTCTGCAAAGACGGCCCCGTCTTCAGCTACTCGGAGGTGTCGCATCTCTTCGGGAGGAGGGAGATATGAGGCGGAAGCCCAAGATAGCTGTCTACAAGTTTGCGTCATGCGACGGCTGCCAGCTGAGCGTCCTCGACCTAGAGGATGAGCTACTGGCGATTGGGGAAAAATTCGAG
>BEHE01000029.1 GCA_002898395.1 Candidatus Calditenuaceae archaeon HR02 | reverse complement strand
CCAGAGATAGATGGCTAGGTATGGGTTCATAACGGCTAGATGCTCAACCCTAACAGTTTTCCTATTTCAGGATTAGGTGCATGTGTGGACACGAGTTTAGCGAGGTCTATATAGCCGTAGGCATATACGACGAGAAGAAAGAAGAATACATACACCTATACTAGTGGCCTCTCCTGCTTAAATTATCCAACAATAATGATTCCGATATGAGCCTACAGAGGCTTTATGAGGTTCTTTAGGAGAGGTATGGGTCTTTTAATAATTATGGATTCGCTCATCTCGGCATCGTAAGGGATAGGAATGTACTGAACCAACCTATTGGCATGTCGATCAATAGTGCTAGGAATGACAGGTATCCCTGTAGGTGCCTCGTGCTCACGCCTCTCTTAACCTCGATAGGAATGACCTCAGAAAAGAATGCCTGTTCTCGCATCTTTTAACATGCACATCTCTCCCCTTTCCGGTAAGGAATACAGACCTGACCGCGTCTGGGTCCATGGCCAAGGGAAATTCTAAGGAGAATATGTAATTAAATCCCTTATGAGAACGAGATGAGCGTATGGATTTTTCAATGTGGTAGGTATGAGGGGATAAAGGGGGCGGGTTTTCGTCTGCGCCTCATCATATTTCTGCCGATGCTTTTCTTCAGAATCTCACAAATCTTCCACCACTCCTTCCTTTCTCTAATCCCATCCCTGTAATGCCGTATCATCTTTGTTGAGAGTTCGAAACCCCCCGACGCTAGTAGTGGTGCATATAGTAGGTGCCTTAAATACTCCCCAAAACACCAACAACACATAAACACAAAACAAAAAAACACCAAGAAGATAGGAGGCTGAGGATAATCCATTCAGTTCAGAGGCGTAGGCGTGGGCCTTCTAGGTATCTGGCATAGGCTCATATATACTACGGGTCGCCTATTAGCCGTGAGAGAGATAAGAAAAATGAGGGGTGAGATACCTACTGTCTATGCTTTGACTGTCTCCGTAGTGGCTATAGCTGCTGTCCTAGCTGCTTCCCTTTATGCAATGAATATGCTCGGCAGTGCGAGTAGCGTCCCATACAACCTGCAGACGGGAGATAGCGGGGGTGGGGTCTCTGGCATACGCGTACCTGTCAGAGGGATAGGGATTGTTAAGCTAAAACCAGACAGAATGGTATTCATGCTCGGAGTGGAGACTCGTGGAGCGACACCGCTGGAGGCTTCCAACCTGAACAGTGAGGTTGCTGGGAGGGTTGTCTCTTCACTCCTAACAAACGGGGTGGGCGAGAGGAACATTAAGACGTCATACGTAGCGATAAACCCTGATTGGAAGTGTGACAAGGACGGATGTCGTCAGGAAGGATACGTCGCCATCAACCAAGTAACCGTAACGCTCGAGGACAATCTGATACCGGAGGCTCCGAAAATCATCAACGACGCGATCCAGGCAGGGGCGACAAACTTACAGGGAGCATGGTTCGACCTCAAGGACGAGACAAGAAAGAATCTGAGGGACTCGGCACTCCAGATCGCATTCTCCGACGTCACGGCTAAGGTCTCAAAGATTGCCGAGTATCTCAACATGAGGATTAAAGCAATAGAGCAGGTTCAAGTCTCATTCCCAGACGAGGGCGGTGTACCCATACCATTAGCAAGGATTGGTTTCGAGGGAGTACCCACGGCGCAGGGTGCTGGTGGACCACCCATTATGACCGGCGAGATAACTTATACGGTGACTGTTGATATCACTTACGTGTTTGAGCCGTCAAGCTAGAACGCATCGCCATCAGATTTTTTATTTATTATCTAATAGTCCCGGCTCTAAAGCTAGTAGCAGGTATCTATAGCCATCTATTATTGCGGAGAGGCTTGCCTCGATAATGTTGTTGGAGACGCTGGTGGTTATCCAGCTCTTCTCTCTCCACGTAAACTCTGTAAAGACCCTGACGTATGCTGCTGTCCCTTCCTTGCTGTCGACGACGTAGACCTTGTAGTCTGTGAGGCTGACGTCCTTTAGTGCCGGAAACCTGGATGAGATTCCACTCCTGACCGCCTCGTCCAGCGCGTGCACAGGCCCCACCCCCTCGCCCATTGCAGTAACTATGTCACCGTTCACAGAAATTGTCACTATAGCTCTGGAGATCTTTCGGCCTATGTTGACGGACTCGACCCACCAGTTCTTGACCTGGAAGAGCTCCCTATACATGCCTATGTGCTTGAGGATAAGGAGGATTACAGTGGCTTCTGCAGGCTCCAAGTGGTATCCAAACGCCTCCATCCTCTTTACCTCTTCAGTCGCCGCTCTCAACTCATCTTTAGAGAGGTTTAGGCCCATTCGCCTAGCCAAGTCCATGAGCGCTGACCTGCCTGCCTGCTCTGAGATGGAGAGGACCCTTTCATTTCCGACTAGCGAGGGGTCGATGTGCTCATACGTTCTCGGGTGCTTGATTATGGCGTCTATGTGGACTCCCCCTTTATGGGCGAAGGCGTTTCTCCCGACGTAGGGGTGGTTGGGTGCGAGGTGGAACCCAGTCACACTAGCTATGAACCTCGCAACCTCGGTAAGCTTCTTTAACCTCTCAACATCGCCGTCCTTAAGCACCTTGAACCCCATCTTAAGCCTGAGAGCCGGTATAATCTGAGCCAGGTCTGCATTGCCGCATCTCTCCCCTAGCCCGATGAATGTGCCTTGGACATGGCGCACACCCGCCTCCACGGCCGCTAGGCTGTTTGCAGTTGCGCAGCCCGCGTCGTTGTGGGCGTGTATACCGAGAGGGGCCTTGATCTCGGACCCCACCTTCTTGACTATGTCGAAGAGCTGGGATGGCAGGGTGCCGCCGTTTGTGTCGCATAACACCAGCGTCTCCGCCCCAGCCTCACTGGCGGCCCTCAATACCGCGAGGGCATAGCTAGGTGAGTCCTTCCAACCATCGAAAAAGTGTTCAGCGTCGAAGATAACCTTAATCCCGTGGTCCTTGAGATAGTTGACCGTCTCACCTATCATCCTTAGATTCTCTTCCGGCGTGGCCCTCAAGACCTCTCTCACGTGGAGTAGCCAGCTCTTACCGAATACTACTGCGTATGGGACATCCGCCTCGACTAGGCTTTTGAGCATGGGGTCTTGGTCAACCTTCGAGTTCTTGTGTTTGGTGCTTCCGAAGACGGCGAGCTTGCTGTGGGTGAGCGATATACTCTTCACGGCCTTGTAGAACTCAGAGTCTTTGGGATTCGCACCCGGCCAGCCAGCCTCTATAATGTCTATGCCGAGCTCGTCGAGCTTCTCAGCTATTCTCAGCTTGTCCCTTAGGCTTAAAGATACGCCTCTAGTCTGGGCGCCGTCCCGGAGCGTCGTGTCAAGAAGCTCGACGTAATCGATTGAGACACCCCTTGCATCATGCCTGAAAGTCGCCAATATTTAAGTTATTCGCCCCAGCCTCCACAACCCCCACCACACCCCACATACAAGTCCACACAGGTATATTCACTCAGGCCCCCATATTCTTATACAACATCTCATATAGTATAGGCGTGGCTCCCGTAAGAGTTGGGATAAATGGTATGGGACGTATCGGGAGGTTATTCCTCCGCGCCTCCCTCAAGGACCCGCTCTATGGAAAGGCCTTCGAGGTTGTGGCTCTCAACGACATCGCGGATGCCAAGACAACGGCCCACCTCATCAAGTACGACTCTGTCCACGGTAGGCTGAGTGAGGAGGTGAAGACAACCGACACGGGGGGAATTAGGATTGGAAGTAGGGAGTTTTCCTACTTCTCAGTCTCTAAGCCCTCAGAAATACCGTGGGATAAGGTGGGCGTCGATGTGGTTGTCGAGTCAACAGGCCTATTCACCAAGAGGAAAGACGCCGCAGGCCACCTTGAACATGGCGTTAAGAAGGTCATCATCTCTGCCCCCTCAAGCGATGCGGACGTAACGATAGTGCCGGGTGTGAATGACCAGGCTCTAGACCTGTCTAAGCATGTCGTCATCTCGGGTGCCTCCTGCACCACAAACTGTCTCGCACCAATGGTAAAGATACTACTCGACAACTTCGGACTAGTTAAAGGTTTCATGACAACCATCCACGCATACACGAATGACCAGCGGCTCCTAGACCTCTACCACAGGGACTTGAGAAGGGCTAGGGCAGCGGCCACATCGATAATCCCCACCACGACAGGAGCAGCCTCTGCCCTCCACCAGGTTATACCTGAAGTAAAGGGGAAGCTTCACGGCATTGCTATGAGGGTCCCAGTACCTAACGGGTCTCTCACCGACCTCTCAGCAGTTCTAGAGAGACAAGTGACGGTGAAGGAGGTAAACCAGGTGTTCGAGGAGGAGGCTATGGGTAGGATGAAGGGTATAGTAGAATACACTGAGGACCCCATAGTCTCCATTGACGTTATAGGCAACCCGCACTCATGCATCTTTGACGCGACACAGACGCTTGTCCTAGGCGAGAAGAGCGACTTCGTCAAGGTCTTCGGGTGGTATGACAACGAGTGGGGATACAGCAACAGGTTAGTCGACCTAGTCTTAATGGTGTCTGGGCGTGGCAGGGCAAGGTGAAATTAAGTACAAGACTCTAGACCAGGTAGACGTAGTTGGAAAGCGAGTAGCCCTCAGAGTAGACCTCAACTCAACCATCGACCCCCAAACAGGGAAGATACAGCTAAACGAGCGTTTCAGGGCCCACTCGCTAACAGTCAAGGAGCTGATGGATAGAGGTGCGAAACTCGTAGTCCTCGCCCACCAAGGCAGGCGCGGCGACCCAGACTTCACAGACCTGAAACAGCACGCCGAGATACTCTCGAGCCTCGTGGGAAAGGAGGTGAAGTTTATCCCCGATGTCGTTGGGGCTGAGGCGGTAAACGCGATTAAAGGCCTCTCTAAAGGGGAGGCCATACTACTAGACAATGTGAGACGGCTAGAGGATGAGGACGTCGAAAAGGCCCCCGAGGAGCACGCTAACAGCACGCTCCCGCGGACGCTGGCCCCCCACCTCGACATATTCGTCCTAGACGCATTCTCCGTAGCCCACCGCTCCCACGCTTCCGTCGTCGGGCTAGCGGCGCTACTCCCCACCTACGCAGGAAGGGTGATGGAGAGGGAGCTCTCCGCCCTCAACAAGACGGTCGCATTAACCAATAAGATCGTCTTCACCTTAGGTGGGAACAAGCCCGTAGAGTGTATAAAAGTCCTCCAACGCTTCTTAAAAGAGAGGCCGGAGAGCGTCCAAGCAGTATTGACCGGAGGAGTCTTGGGCCAGCTCTTCACAAAGGTGCGCGGATACAACCTCGGCGGCCCGACCGAGGATTTCTTAATGAAGAAGAAATACGTAGAGCTCCTTGGAATGATATCTGAGATCGACCAGAAGATTGGAGACCGTGTAATTGCGCCGCTCGATTTCGCTTATGCTGGTAAGAATGGCTCGAGGATGGAGGTTTTACGCGAAGGCCTCCCATGTCCCGGCGAGATTCAGGATATAGGCTCAAAAACAATCCAGCACTACCGGGAAATAATTAAGGGCCTCGAGCCAGACACGTCCGTGATAGTCAAGGGGCCCCTAGGGGTTTACGAGAAACCTGAGTTCAGGAAAGGCACCCAGGCAGTCTACATGGCGCTTGCAAGGTCCCGGGCATCAACCCTCATTGGCGGCGGAGACTCTGTCACCGCCATAGAGATCCTAGGCCTCAGGCCAAGCGACTTCACCTACGTGAGCCTCGGCGGGGGCGCACTAATATCATTCCTCTCTGGCGAGCCGATGCCGGGAATACAAGTGCTCGCGAAACAGAAATAACTAGACCCTAAAACACCACATAATATTTATCCGCGAAGAACCCACTACAACGCTTGGGGGCCGTGGTCGAGCATGGTCTAAGATGCCTGGCTTGGGCCCAGGAGGTCGTGGGTTCAAATCCCACCGGCCCCAATTTTAATAATTATGGATTTTTCAATGTGGTAGGTATGAGGGGTTAAAGGGAGGCGGGGGTGGGTTTTCGTCTGTGCTTCATCATATTACTGCCGATACTTTTCTTCAAAATCTCACAAATCTCCCACCAATCCTTTACCTCTCTTATCTCATCCATGCAATACTGTATCATCTTTGTTGAGAGTTTGATGAGGTATCCCCCCAGTATAGATTTCAAGCCTTCTCCAAGGACTTCTTATAGTCCGCAGGATGTACATAGATCACATATGCGTCCTTCTTAGACTCTATCCATATCCGCCTGTATGAGAGCCCCCCTCTCCTGAACTCCAGCACCCTCCGATACATTCCCAGCCTAAGCGGATACGTGAGTATGTCAAACACCATCCACCACCCCCTTCTGGGACTCTTATGTACCGTTTGGCGGCTTAGATGGCTGACCTCTGCTTATAAAGGCCTGCAATGACGTCATCAAGAGGATGAGGCTGCATCAGATTAGAGGCGTGTGGGTCGCTTACTGGGCATATCTCCTAAGCTCGTTAGTGGTCTTCAATTGGTATGAAGCAACTTTTTTAGCAGGTATCATGAATCCATCACGCGATGCGGCTGGTAATCTAGTATTCGAGGGTGAAGGGCAGAAGATTTACCCGTTCACAGTTGCCTCAGCCGTGCTGGGGGTGATTCTCACAGGTGTAACCATTTGGAGGTTGAGTGGTGGTCTGGCGGGTCTCCTCATAGCCTTCCTAGTGGCTAGGGCCTCAACACTCGCTATCTTCGAGCTTTACGAGCTAACCTTCACAGGAGTTGGGAGCCTATTCCTTGGTTGGAGAGCATTTGAAGAACACATAGCCCCGAACGCCGGTTGGCTGGCCGTTAAAATCGGATACCTAAGTGTACTGGCTCCTTGGGTGAGGGGGCGGAATACTCTCCGTGTTGTGGCTGCAGTGATTGCTGCGCTGACCTTCTTCGCGATATGGGTGGCTACCGGGTACAAGCTGCCTGAATCAGGAGACCCGATAGCCTACCTGCTCAACGCAATCACTAGACTAGTCTACCCAATCATACCGTTTCTCCTCGCCGCAGGTCCCCGAAAAAGACGGAATACTTGCCCTTCTTTGGCCCCTCCATAACACCAGATCCAGACATACGTCTAGTGACTGTCTAAACAGTAACCCTCTTTATACCGAATATACGATACACCAAGTACGACTCGCGGCGAATTCCAAAAAACTTCTGCGACACTCATCATCTAAAATCGGGCCCGGAGGGACTCGAACCCTCGGCCTCTGGCTCCGAAGGCCAGCGCTCTATCCATGCTGAGCTACGGGCCCATTTTAAGAATCTTAACCTAATATTTAACCGGGAATGCCTACATGGATGAATGATCTACATCATACAGCCCAAAACTGGCCCGTTCCCTCAATCATCAGGCAAACGGTCTCATCTCGTCTAAAGCCACTTAAGTTTCCGCGTGGCTGAATGTTTGCCTCATATGATTTTACGCATGGGCAGGCTTGGATGTAGATGACGTCATGCTGTGGGGGGATGTGTTAAAATTCTAACGAGTGGTCGTTTACTCTCATCCTTCCAGCCCATTCAAAAAAAGGCTGTTGCGAAGAAGTCAAGCTCATGACCCAAAACCTCAATATCGACTTAGTCAATGAACAGGCCGCTTAGGGATACAGCTTTACAACTTTTATCACGGCAAGAATGATATTCAGCGCCCATGTTTTAATGAAAAGGAGTAGTTTCTGGAGCTTGGTGCAATGCTCGGTACAACCGTCCATAGACATCTGAAAAATTTTCTGCCATAACTGCCAAGCCCCGAATTCCACTGAACAATGATACTGCCTGAAATATGGAGTCCTTCTGTACCAGATTATGGAAAGCCTGAAAACAATCCCGTCTAAGCCGACCATAGCCAGCCGGGATTCATGAAAACTAAGCTAAAAAGTCGTTAAAATATAAAATAAACCTCCCAATGAATAGGACATCATGCCTAGGCTCCTCAAGGTAGCCGCCCTGCTGGTATTACTGGTGGTGGCCGGCCTGTTGATTCTAGGAGTTATCACCTCTGAGAGGGGAAGCAGGGAGGCAACTACATCGATACAGAAGACCGCGGATGGTCATATGACGGAGATTCTAACCGAGACCA
This sequence comes from Candidatus Calditenuaceae archaeon HR02, assembly GCA_002898395.1. Taxonomy (GTDB): domain Archaea; phylum Thermoproteota; class Nitrososphaeria_A; order Caldarchaeales; family Calditenuaceae; genus HRBIN02. The sequence goes on along the minus strand of BEHE01000029.1, from coordinate 3,959 downwards.
TTCACGAGATGGTCTTAGCAGCAGCACGTCCGTTCTCGCTGTCCACCTCTGATGACTTTCCCGTCATAGCTAAGGGAGAGGAGGCAGAACTAAGGATACTAGTTGAAGGAGAACAAAAGGGAGGTGTTTCGCTGGGTTATGTCGTTGAAGGAGAGGGGCTTGAGGTATCGCTCTCTAAGGCAGAGGTTGTACCTCCATCTGATGTCGTCGTAAGGGTTAGAGCAGGAGTGGAAAGCCAGCCCGGCCTCTACAGGCTTTACGTCTATGGAATATCTGGAGACGGTTACACTGACGCCGTCAGCCTTACTATCTCCGTGTTGGAGAGACCATCCTATGCAATAAGGATTCTAAACAAGCTTCCAGAGGTTTTCGAGACAGGCAACAATTACAATATGGAGCTAGAGGTTGTCCCGATTGGTGGGTTCAGCGAAGAGGTCTCCCTCTCACTAAGGGCTGAAGGTCCCATCAAATACTCCCTCTCAAACCCCTCAGGCATCCCACCATTTAGAACCACCCTAGCAATAACAATTGAAAGGGTTTATGTTGACAAGAATATGCAGGGAGTTCTCGTCTTGGGAGGCAATCCACGCGGCGGCACACTAACGTTCCTTTTCGGGAACGAGGAGGTGGAGACCTCAGGTAGCTGGCTTGCCGGGCTCCTCTATGTTTTCACCGCGCCTATCAGGGTAATGCTTGGTTTGATGATGGGTATGGGGCTGATGGGGGGTTGGATTCATCCTACCGGGAATGCCGCTCAGTGAACTAGCTACGGCGGGGTTTTTGATGCTCAATCCCCATCTCCCAGAGACTCTAAACCTCCCAGGCACGATGACCTTCACCTATCTTAGGGAGCGGCTACATAGACCTTCTTGTCCATGCACCAGTCATCGGGGAGGGAAAGGAGGCTGAGATACTCATACCGTCAGCGAATATCCGTGTTGACCATGCAGGAACATATACCATCCCTATCAGCGTCGTCGGGAGAGGAGTGGATGAGGTAAAGATTGAGGCCTCGATTTCAGGACCCGTAGGAGGAGAAGTAGAGGTGGTCCCAGAAACGGGTAAGCCACCTTTCAAAGCCCAGTTAAGGCTATTCCTACCGAGAACAGGTGGCTACGAAATATCTCTAAACTCCACGGACACCGGCGGCAGACTACTCTCCAGCACGAGGCTCTCTGCTCACGTGGAGGGTCCGCTCTCAGTATCTTTTGACAGAGATGTTGCGGTAGTGAAGCCCGGAGGCTACACATTGGTTAAGTTCAGGATAGACAAGACCGTCAGAGAAGTCTGGAGATGAAGGTAAAACCAGCGGCAAAATTCAGAAGCATGCGTATGATCATAGTATCAGCGGCCGCAACTGCTCTATAGGTATGGAAAAAGCCGTTAAACACTGGAGGATAAAGGATAGAGGCCCTAAATAAACGCCCCTCGAGGAGGAGAAAGGCTCCCCTGGGTTTGCGAAGCGCCACAGCTCTTCTTTCCAGCCTCACTAGGAGGTGCGGTTAAATTGTAGTCCTCTGTATGTTGAGTTTTGTGGCTTTGGGATGGGCTCGAATATGGGATTCTTGGAGCGCCTCAGGGCCGGTGAGACCCTGTTAGGAACTTTCGTCTACCTCAACTCGGCGGATGTTGTGGAGATTCTCGGAGAGGCTGGGATGGATTTCGTCATCATCGACATGGAGCACGGCCCATTCAGCTTCGCTGATGCCGAGGAGTTTGTCCGAGCAGCCGAGGTTGTTGGAACCACACCCATCATTCGGACGCCCTCGAGTGAAGAGGCCTATATTCTGAGGGCCCTGGAGTGCGGGGCTCACGGTATCCAAGTTCCTCATGTCGATGACCCAGAGACAGCGAGGAGAGTTGTCGAGGCCGCTCACTACTATCCAGAGGGTATGAGGGGGTTCTCACCATACACCAGGGCTGGGAGATACGGGGCCAGAGAGCCGAAAGAGCATGTCCAGATCTCAAACAGGGAAGTGGCAGTCATCATACACATAGAAAGCGCTGAAGGCGTCAATAGGCTCCCAGAGATACTGGAGAGGGGCGGGGTGGATGTGGTCTTCCTAGGCCCCTACGATCTATCCCAGTCCCTCGGCATACCAGGACAGGTGAGAAGCCCAGAAGTCACCGGCCTCATCGAGAAGGCGGTGGCGGAGGCCACGAAGAGGGGGGTTGCGACCGGCACATTCGTCGAGACAGGACAAGCAGCCGCGGAATGGGCCGCTAAGGGCATACAATATCTAGCCTACTCAGTAGATGTAGCAATACTATACAGAGCCGCCTCAGAGATCGCAAAAAACACAAGAAAAGAGATAGATGCCAGAAAATCTAGACAGGCTTAAATTCCACCAAAACAAAAACAAAATACGGGCCGGTAGATCAGCGGAAGATCGCCCGCTTGGCGTGCGGGAGGTCGCGAGCCAGTTCCACAGGGGCTGGCCGATAAGGTTCGAATCCCGCCCGGTCCAATGGGGATACAAAATCCCCCCGGCCCACATTAAGATAACATTAACAAGCTAGTGTCATCTTAAAGAAGGAAAAATAGGGGTAGGGTTGGCTAGGCGTCATTTAGTTTTCCTAATCTAATCTGCTTCCTTTTGATAGACGATCCTATGAGGTCTTTGAACCTCATTATACTGATTTTTTGATGGATTTGCAAAACATAGCAAATCGACTTTCTCCTCAAGTAATAGCGCTCCTTAATGATGACCCCTGTATTCATTTTTCTGTTGTAAATTTTTGAATGTATTCCCGGCTTTGCTAATAATTCGGCTGCATATTCGAGAATAAGCTTATTAGTATTATATATCCTTATTCGTCCATCTTTTCCTACGTCACTCTCGGCGTCAGCTAAGCCTCTTATGAACATCACTACGCTCTTCTCGTAGTGTTCAATATATGGTCTAATCCTCTCCATGTCTATGGGCTTCCTTAGAATTTCATACAATGCTTTACTCCTAACCTTCACTACCCATCTTTTGAGATATTTATCCCAGCGTGGCTTGTATGGTCTATCTCTACCAAAAGTTATTGCTGCGCATCTTCCGAACTCCTCGGCGAAGTCGTAGTCCTTAACCGCAAGGACTATTGTGTATCTATACTCGCCTTCGAGCTTCTCGTAGCCGTCGCCAAGCTTGGCGCCTATGACGTACGCCAGCTCTGAGCATATGGTTATTCTGTTTAGTCTCTGGTCTTCTCTAGGTCTCCCTAGGCCTTTCTTATCAGGCGTATGGCATCTACGACACCAATAGCTTATAATAGATTTTGAAAGCCATTCTCCGTGTCTCTCGTAGATAATTCTCTGTATCTGGCTGTAAGTCTTCCCCTCGGCTCGTAGTCTCCTAACTTCCTCGTATAGTATCATCCTCAGCTCAAGGTCTCTAAGCTTCATCCCCCACTTCATCACCTTCACCGGTATTACTGTAAGCAGTGCTTCCAGCATTCTCCATCCCGTCTCTGGATATATTCACCTGCTTCCTCCTATCGTTGAGTATCCACCACTGCTCCGTCAGGTGGCCCACCGGAAACACCTCTCACATCACCGTCTGGAGAATCAATGCCAACAGCAGGTACTTCGCTACGACGGCGGCAGTCAGCATGGCTGCTACTTTCAGGCTCCAAGATCACGCAGATGTCTCTATGCTTGCCAGTATTCCTAGCCATGCTGCCCTTAGGTGTCTCCCAATCATCAGTGCAAGATTCCCACCACTAGTAATGACTAGTTTCTCAAGCCTTGGCCTGAACTCGCTGTTCACCAGCAGGCCGTATGGTGGTGATGTTATTATGACCCTCCGCCTATCACCGTTGAGTCGTCCCCTAGGCCTTATAGCCCCGTATAGACATGCCTCATTCATGCTGTAGGCGTCTAGTAGTGTGCTAATATTAGTTACGGCAATCATCTCTCCCAAGAGCTCTTCAACAATCTTGGCATACGTCGGCTCGACATCGTTGACTATTAG
>BEHE01000028.1 GCA_002898395.1 Candidatus Calditenuaceae archaeon HR02 | reverse complement strand
TAGAGGCTTTTAAGCCCTCGTCGGGGGTATATCTCTGGATAGCTTATTTATCTTCACGAGTTTTTTTCTTTGCTTTGTGTTGTATCTGGCCCTGTTTTGTGTATACGTATTGTTGGTGTTTTGGGGAGTATTTAAGGCACCTAACTATATGCACCACTACTAGCGGCGGGGGTATCGAACCCTCAACAAGATGATACGGCGTTATGTGGACGAGATAGGAGAAGGGAAGTATTGGTGGAAGATGAGCCAAAACAACAAATGGGGTAGGTAAGAGAATGTTGAAGCGCAGACGATAACCCGCCCCCTCCCCCTTTATCCCCTCATACTTACCACATTGAAAAAGCCATAATTATTAAAATTGCGGCCGCCGGGATTTGAACCCGGGTATTGGGCACTATAACTACATATAATCATAGAGCGAAACCTAAATAACTCCCATAAAAGAATAATTAAACTAGCGGCCGTCGTCTAGCCTGGACTAGGACGCTGGGTTTCCAACCCAGCGATCGCGGGTTCAAATCCCGCCGGCCGCATTTTTATAATAATAAATGTTAGGCGTCCATAGTTAGAAGAGTTTATGCTACTACATATAGTTTATTGGCATATTCATGGGACTACCTAAACTAGCAGGCCCTATGAGGCCCAAGATGAGGGAATAGAAATAATAGAATAATACAGGCCCTTATTGTACATTAACTGTCAAAGACCATATCTAAGAATCTCAGATAATCTTTTTTAAGGTTCTCATTGATACTCAGTCATCATTTCTGAAAACATTATCCGTTAGCAAAATCGACCACGATGGAAGGCAGCATTATTAGCTGCTGAACTAGAGAGGCAAGAGCGTTAGACATGTTCTTCAGCAAACTTATAGCCGCAGTCGAAGCAGTCATAAATACCCGTGTATCCTACGATATTGTATCCTCCACATCTAGGGCACCTATCTGGCACGTTTCTAAGCTTCTTTGTTATCTGCGTATTGATGTAGTTAGAGGATGTATGATAGTTGCTCGTTCTTAAGCTTGTATGAGCATTATGAGCTTTCCATGTGAATGCTAGGACCGCTCCAACTATAGTTAACACTAAGCCTACAATCAGACCTCCAATAGTGTTTATTATACCAATAAGGCTGAAGATTAGTGCAATTATACCACCAATCAATACCTTTCGTCTAGTTCCTGTCCAAACGAGGAGCGCACCTACAATAATACCTCCTCCAGATACAAAACCAGTAGATATGACAATTACAACACTCTCCTGCGCCTCCTGTGCAACTCCAGAAGCACCTAGACTGGCTGTTAAAGCACCAAGCCACCCAACTATGCTAGCTGCAACGAACCCACCAATTATGTAAAAGCCACCTGCTATAAGCAACAGAATAGTGGAAGCGAGCGGTCTATTCATCCAGATAGTTCTTATCTTAGAACTCGTCTCAAAATTATTTAAGCTCTCTCAGGTCATATGTTTTCGGCTTGGAGTTCAGGGAGCTTAGCGACTTTGAGTGGGAGTTGATTAGGCCGCTTCTCCCTCCTAAGCCTAGGGGTGGTAGGCCTAGGGCTGATGACAGGCGCGTGCTGAACGGCATACTCTATGTCCTGACGACTGGGTGCCGCTGGATGGACATGCCCGCTGAGTACGGTTCTTACAAAACGGCCTGGAGGAGGCTTAGGCTTTGGCAGGAGCTGGGCGTCTGGGAGGAGATGTTGAGGGCCCTCACATCTTCCAGGAGGGCCGATATGGTCACTGTTGACAGCACTGATTAAGATGAGCGAATCATATATTTCCCACCTTTGCTGGCGGCGCCCGGATAATATATTTGAGTCCGGGCGGAGGGTGGTCGGGTTCTGTGTCGGGCCTTCTGGGCTTGGGCTTCCGCTTGGGCGGCTCTCGCCGTTGGGAGTTTTAGCCTGAGCCTCTGGGAGGCCGGCCCGATGGGGGCGCTGCGTATGAGTGTGTTGGTGGTGAAGGGTTAGTAAGCCTTAGGGTGCCCGGAGCTTGGGGTGAAAGGCTCCCATAATGGCTGCGCTGGCCCGAAGCCAGCGCCTCATACGCATCTCCTACATGAGGGCCGATATCCTTCCGTGTCTTTGGTGAACGGATACCTCTATCCTGCTCCCGGAGCGTATAGTGAAGAGCTAGAAGATATGCTTGGAGCACGCTGTGAACGGAGCAGGCCTAGAGGGTGTCCCGGAGAAGACGCGGGAGGAGAACTCGGAACAAGTGATGGAAAGACTGCTATCAACGACTCCACTGAGGCCAGTTGGTTTTCAGATAATTTTACTGAGTGCTTTCGAATACAGTTAGCGTTTCCGACTTTGATGACAGTTCTACATGGCAGAGCCGCGCAGCCTAGCGGCCGCTTCCCCCAACACGTTACCATGGGGGCGTATGAAGGCCCTGCCTAGACAGAGATATGTGAAATCTCGGATAATAAATATAATAAGACTAATAAATGCATGGTCCTCTTAGCTGCTATACTCCTAAAGACTCAATGTAACAGTGGACTGTAGGGGAGGAGGAATGAAAAAATACGAAGAAATATATGACGAAGTACTTAGATTAAGGAAAGAGGGGGCGTCGTATTACGAAATAAGGAATATACTCCAGCAACAATATAGCTTAGATGTCCCGAAGTCCACGCTGAGTTACTGGCTAAGGCATATACATACACCAAAGAATGATGGCAAAGGGAGACCAAAATCTGATCAAAGACTGAATAAACTCAGAAATTGTCCAGAGACAGGATACACGCTTGGCGCATATTTAGGGGATGGATATAAACACTATGAAGTAAAGGCGAAAAAGTACATGGTCCTTTTACCTGTGAAGGATAAGGAATTTGCTGAAGAATTTGCTCGGTCCGCTGCTGTAGCTCTAGGGAGAAGTAAACCATACAGAGCATATTACATAAGGTCTGAAGAAACATGGTTAGCAAGAGCATACAGTAGAGAACTCTACCTTCTTAGTATGAGAGTAAAAGACCACAACGATATTTCAGCAATAATACCATACGTAGAACATTGCCAAGAATGTGTAAAATCATTCATACGTGGATTCGCTGACGCAGAAGGCGGTCCGATAGTTAGCACGAAAAGAATAAAAATATCAAATACAAACCTTCAACTACTTCGCTATATAAAACATCTCTTACAACAGCTTGGCATATATTCAAGGATCTACTACGGCGGATTTAAAAGCCATTATTATGAGCCTGAAAATTGTTACATTACTTCGAAGAAAGCATTATATGAACTGCATATTTGTCGCAAGGAAGATATTCGCAGATACGCTGCGATAATTGGATTTACAGTAGACAAGAAGAGGATACGATTACAGCAATTGTTACAAGCCATAACAAACAACCCGACCTAACCCACTCCCTTTTTATTTTAAGTTTTCAAATGATATTACTTTCTTACTTTCTCATTACTTAACTTATTATATTTCTCTAAAAATTGCAACAGGTATTACGAGTAACTTATACTTGATTGTATCTATATTCGCTCGGAAAGCCCACGTCCTAGTCCAGGCTAGACCACGGCCGCAGCTCCAACTAACTCAGTTAAACCCAAGCCGCTCATAAGTGTGTCCACCCCTCCTGAACAGATTCGCAAACCGCTGATAATAACTTAGTAAAGCACCAGTCTTTCGACCATGGCAAAATGCCAGTGCCATATACTCTCCCACCAGCCATGCTTCCTCGAACATTCTTATCCATAAAATTTCGCTATAAAATCCTTAATAGCTAAATTCACGGTCTTCAAACGATAGGTGTGCGCCTCGGTAGCTCAGCCGGGTGGAGCACCGGCTTGGTAAGCCGGGGGTCGCGGGTTCAAATCCCGCCCGAGGCTTCTTTATGAATACATCAAATACTGTGGTAGGCAAGTAACAAGGAGGAAGAAAAGGGGGAGGGGTTGGGTTTTCCTTTGCGCTTCATTCTCCTGCCGATAGCTATCCGTAGCATCTCACAAATCTTCCACCAGTCCTTCCTCTCTCCTATCTCATCCATGTAATACCATATTGCTTTTGTTGATAATTCTATGAGATGCTGCTTCCTGAGTATCGATGTTCCGATCTTCTTTAAGAACTTCTTATAGTCTTGGGATAGACATACGTCATGTATGCATCTCTCTTAGACTCTATCCACATCCGCCTGTATGAGAGCCACTCCACCGTGAGGGTTGTCAGGAAAGCCAAAGAGACGCCGGACACCTACACCATCAGGCTTCGGCCGCGCCAGCATAGCGAGATATCCCCCAACTGGAATCTATGAAAAGTCAAATTGATTTTTAAACATGTCAAACTTTTAAAACTTATATGTGTCGAATAAATACCTAGATTTGCCAAGTACTGGTGGGTGATTTTTGGGTAAAAGATACTTCAGAAGGGATGAGATCGTAGGTAAGGACATTATATCGGATTCCGCTATCAGGCTTGGAAAAGTTAAGGATATTGGGTATGATGCTGAGGGGAAGATTGTTTTGATATATGATAAGCCGGGCGAGGGGGGTGAAGAGGCAGTACCTTCGTCTCAAATAATTGCTTTCGGGGACGTGGTTCTCGTCAAGTCGTCTGCTATAGTAAAGACTCCACCCATGACTAGCCCGTCGTCGGAGAAGGTGTGTCCCAACTGTGGAAAAGTGAATGCGCCAGACATGATATACTGCACTAGTTGCGGATCGAAGCTAGGTGGGTAATGGTATGAGGCTCGATGAAAATTTAGGGGATGCCTACAACTACACTGTCAAGCTATTCAAAGACATCGGGAGGCTTGCCATCCTAGTTGTTCTGAACATAATACCGATAGTCAACTTCATTGTGGTTGGGTACTTCGCAAGGGTTGTCAGAGAGTCACCGAGGGTAGAAGCTCCACCACCTCTCGAGAAATATGGGGACCTGTGGATAGATGGTGCAAAAATTTTCGTCGTCTTATTAGTCTACATGATAGTTCCTGTCGCCTTGATCTCTGTGGGGGCTGCTTCGGCGATTGTTGCTGGCGTGCTATTTCCTTTCAGCGGGCTCGGAATTGTTGGTAGTGTGCTAGTAGTGATAGGGTTGGTTCTAGTGTTCTTAATAATGATAATAGCGTTGATGGCGATTGTACACATGGTCAAGACGGGAAGGATGGGGGCCGCATTTGATTTTGACCAAATATTGTCAAAAATCAGAACAGCAGGCTGGGGGAACTACATTCTCTGGATAATCATAATATTCGTGATAACGCTTGTGCTTGCTGGGCTTTCTGCTATACCGTTCGTTGGATGGCTCATAGCCCTCATCATCTCGCCTATCTTCATGGTCTTCATAGGCAGGTCAGCCGCAAACATATATGAGTCAGCACCCTCTCTCCGGCCTCCATCCCCACCACCCCCCGGAGCCCCGTCTACAGCAGCTACAGGGGGAGAGCTTTTCTGCGGCTATTGTGGAAACCCGCTCCAACCCGGCGACAAGTTCTGCGGCAAATGTGGGAAACCAGTAAAATAATGTGCATAGATATAAAGTATTTTTTGGGAATAGGATTGAACTAGTCTGCTTGTTACTCATCCATGGGAAGGCCTAGGCCAGGTGTCCTCCCTTAAATCCAATACGCCCCCCAAATCCTGTTTGGGCATATCGCGGCTCATCAAGGATTAATAGAGGCTAATTCCTTGCTTGTATTGCCGGCGGGTTGGGTTTGGCTGGCCAGAGTGCCGGCGTAGCTCAGGCTGGTAGAGCGCGGGACTCATAATCCCGTTGCCGTGGGTTCGAGTCCCACCGCCGGCATCTTTTGCAAAAATTTTGCTCAATACGAGTTTATGTTAAATATCTTTTCGAAGGTTTGGTGGCTGGCTTATCGTGCCGCGTCTCTCAGGATTGTGGCAAGTTCTTGGGCGTCGAATAGGCTACCCTGTACCTTGACGCGGCCGGCAAAGAAGAGCTGCACCGGGTCGACATTTCCCTTTATGATTCCTGCTAGGTCTTCGTCTGTGGCTATTATTGTGGCTACTGGATTAGTTGCCTCGCCCTCTCCTACCTTTAGAACCCCGTTGACGATTTGGAGGTAGTAAGGTGGGGAGTCTGATGGCTTGAACTGGAATGTCTTTACCATCCTTGCCGTGCGCATCTTTATCAGAGGCTTCTCCGATGCCAGTGCGACTAGTTCGCGAAGTGCTGATAGAGACTTGTTAACCACGTGGTATTCCAGATCAAACTGGGTATATATTTGTTGTTTCCCTCAACCCCCGAGGCAATAATCTTAAAAAACATCGTAGTGTGCTGGTTGAAGCATGAAGGTCGCCCTAGCTTATAGTGGGGGGCTTGACACAACTGTCTCGATCCCCTGGTTGAAGGAGAAGTATGGCGCGGAGGTTATAACTGTGACGGTCGACGTCGGCCAGAGCGAGGATTTCGACGAGATTGAGGATAGGGCACTCTCTGCAGGCGCGTCAAAGCATTTTTTCATCGACGCGAAGAAAGAGTTCGTAGAACACTATATCAAACCGTGCATCAAGGCGAATGGGCTCTATGAAGATGAGTATCCACTAGGGACAGCCCTTGCGAGGCCGCTTATTGCGGCAAAGGTAGTCGAGGTTGCTTTGAGGGAAGGGTGCGAGGCTGTTGCACATGGATGCACTGGGAAAGGAAACGACCAGCTGAGATTCGATATAACTATATCGGTCTTGGCTCCCCAGTTAAGGATCATCGCGCCGATCAGGGAGTGGGACCTGAGCAGGGACGAGGAGATAGAGTTTGCAAAGAGTAGGGGTCTGAAGCTGGACTTCAGACAGAGTAGATTCAGCATAGACGAGAATCTCTGGAGCCGCTCCATTGAGGCCGCTGAGCTGGAGGACCCATGGGTCAAGCCACCCTACGAGGCCTTCAAGTACGTGGTCAACCCTCAACATGCACCCGACAAGGTGGAGATGGTGGAGATAGACTTTGAGAGGGGGGTTCCTGTAGGACTAAATGGGCGGGACATGCCGCTAGGCGAGCTGATACAGGAGCTCAACATACTCGGTGGGAGAACTGGCTTCGGAATCATAGACCACATAGAGGATAGGGCGGTGGGAATTAAGTCGAGGGAGGTCTACGAGGCTCCCGCAGCCCTCATACTCATCAAGGCCCATAGAGACTTGGAGAAAATCACGCTTAACGGCAAGACACTATCCTTCAAGGCCCTGGTCGAGAGGATATGGAGCCAGATGGTCTATCAGGGCTTCTGGCTTGACCCGCTCATGGACGCGCTCCACGCCTTCATAGAAAGTACCCAAGAGAATGTAACGGGGCGTGTGAAGCTTGAGCTCTACAAGGGTTCAGCCAGGATTATCGGCAGAATGGCTGAGAATCCTCTCTACTCACATGAAATAGCGACATATGCTAAGGGAAGTGTCTTCCAGCAAAAGGCCGGCGAGGGCTTCAGCAAGATTTGGGGGCTGGAAACTGTTATAAGTGCCACAAGGCTAGCTAAGCGGAAATCTAGTTAAAGGTTACTTCTCTCGCCTAAGCCCTTCATGGGGTACCGTCAAGACCTCGGCGGGGAATTTGGTGGAGATAATTTTAGCGACCTCTTTAACCCTATTTTGAGGTGCTATCGCGATTACGCAGCCCCCTCCACCAGCTCCAGTGAGCTTTGCGCCTAAGGCACCTCCCTTAAGAGCGTGCTCAACGGCTTCATCTAAAGTCTTATTCGAGACTCCAATGGTCTTAAGCAGGTTATGCTGAATCGTAAAGAGGGAGCCGAGTCTCTCAAACCTGAGATTCCTCAGCGCAACTTCCATCTCGGCAGCGACCTCATCATTCACTAGTCTAAGCCTGTCGAAGACGTTGATGAACTGTTCTCTAAGGGTTGAGACCTGCTTAACAATGCTACCAGTCCTCCTTCCCTTCTTAGTGCTTACAAGTATAATATTGAATTTCTCGCCGACGGGTATGGGTCGCGGCCTCTCGCCCCTGACATAGGATATAAACCCTCCAGTCAAAGACGCAGCAAGATCTACACCTGATGCCCTATAATGTATTTCAGACTCAGAAATTGAGGCAATCTCTAAAACCTCGGTCTGATTAGCCTCGTGACCACTCGCGGCGAGGCATGCAGACGCCACTGCGAGTGATACCGAGGCCGAGGAGCCGAGCCCCATCCCTCTGGGAATTTGGGACTTGATGGCGACGGAAAATCCCTTGACACCATACATTTCAGATATGCGGTCAATCATTATTTTGAGTGGGCGCAGCCTCGTAGGCGCACTCTGATCCGAGCACTTAACCAGCTTGTCCCCCTTCCATACTGCCGATATCTTTGCGTCCTGCGACTCAATTGACAATAGCGAGTCGTTCCTGCGGGCTACTGTGGCGTAGGCCCTCTTAGGAATAGCACACGCAATAGCCCTGCCCCCGTAAACGACATAATGTTCACCGCAGAATATGACCTTGGCGGGTGCCGAGTATGTCACAGATTCCATACTAGTCTCTCTAACCAACTATTATGTGTCCGCTAAATATATATTAAATTCTTGGGCTTTAGGTGGTGAAATAACAATTTAGAGATTGGTTGTCGGATAAGGGTTAAAAGTTTTATAATACGCTCTAAAGGGACGACGCAGTGAACGGTCCCGTAGCCTGCCTAGACATAGACTATTTCTACGCGCAGGCTGAAGAGCTACGCAACCCGGCCATCCGGGATAAGCCCATAGTGGTCTGCGTCTATTCTGGCAGGACACCGGATTCCGGAGTGGTAGCCACCAGCAACTATGTGGCTAGGCGGTACGGGGTGAGATCTGGGATTCCAATTTGGCGGGCAAAGGAGCTTCTTCGCGGCGTGGACGCAGTGTTCCTCCCAGTCGATATGCCCTATTACTCCGCGCTTTCACATCAGGTCTTCGAGATAGCCGGCAGGTTCGCAGACGTAATTGAGGTGGCTAGCATTGATGAGGCGTTTCTGAGCCTGCTCGAGGTGGCTGCAGGCTCCTTCGAGAATGCTGCCCGTCTAATGGAGTCTTTGAAAAAGGAGATTAGGGCGAGGACTGGTCTGACCTGCAGTATAGGGATTGCGAAGAACAAGCTATTAGCAAAGATGGCGGCAGACGACTCTAAGCCCGACGGTCTACTCGTTATAAGACCCGGAACAGAGGACCAGTATCTAAAGCCCAAACCCGTAGAGGATATACCCTATGTAGGGGTGAAAACTGCCAAAAGGCTCCGGGATATGGGGATAAAAACGATCGGCGACCTTGTAAACACCCCCTCCGACAAGCTCATGGAAGTTTTCGGATTCAGGGTTGGGCGGTTCATCTATCTCGCCAGCCGCGGCGAATATTTTGAGCAGGTGACCCCAAGGGGTGAGGCGAAACAGATGAGTAGAATGATTACGCTGAAGCGCCAGACTCGGGATGAGGCTGAGATATGGGGGCAGCTGGCGGGGGCCATTCGCGAACTACACCGAAGGGTCATCGAACTAGGCTATGGGTTCAAAGGCGTATCCCTAATAGGTGTAACAAGGGGGATGAAGCCGGTTACCAAGAGCATGGCCCTCCCACACCAAACGCAAGAGATAACCGAGTTGGAGAACGTCTCCCGCCAGCTCTTAAGGGCCCTTCTAAGCGGGCTAGAAGAGGAACTTCGAAGGATCGGGGTCAGGGTCTACGACCTTAGCAGCGAGAGGGGTCAGAGTAGGCTCACCGACTTCTAATCCGTGCCTGGATCTCAGAAGAGGGTCTCGAAGAGAATTATAAGCCCTGCGGCGGCTAGGCCAGCACCTATCATCTGGCCTGAGGTTTTAAGCACATTTATCCCAGCGGCCCGACCGACTACCGCGCCGGCTGTAAGGAGTAGGGCTGCGGTGACTGCGAGGGAGGATATCAACCCATATACTGTCTCGCCTCCCAAGAGGGTCGTTATCATGTATGGTAGTGAAACCGTCAGCAGCGCTACTACCGGTGAAAGGGCGTTCACAAGCGCGACTAGTAGCACAGCTATAGAACCCACCCTCGTGTGGAGGGTGTTCCTCAGGGCTGTGAGGGTCGCGAGCTCAAGTCTCCTGATCCTAGCCTCCTGCTCAGCCTTCTCCGATATTAGAGCTCCTGTCCACCCCGAAATAACCATGGCAATAGACACGGCGACGACTGTCTGCGCGACAACTCTGAACGGATGGGGGCCTGAGAGGTGGAGTCCGAAGACCAGCCCGACGCCCACCATGGCCCCGTCGAAGACCTGAAGTGAAAAATAGCGTCGAGCAACACCCCTTGTCTCTGTAACCTCGAATACCGTCTTCAAACGATTGCGTAGCCAGCCGAAAACCATGCTGGGCCACTACCTCTTGCGCTCTATCTTCTCAACGACGGTTGCGTCGACACTATGTATGGCTCCGCCCAGAGCCTTAATCGTCTCTCCTATCACCTCTACATCCAAGTCATTGCCATCGATGATTAGCTTGACTGTCTCTGTTTCCGCATCCATCTCGAGGACAGAGGAGTCCACCCTCCTCACCCCCTTGACCCCTGCCAACCTCTTACTAAACTCGACAATATCGGGCTGGTGGGGTTTCAGGACGTCTAAGACAAGCCTAGTAATCAGGACACTCTCACGGGTCTCCGACATCTACTTGGCAGACACCCATACCCATGAGGCCAGCACCATGCATATTAGGGTTTTGTATTAATGTTGTTAGAGTGCGGGAAAAAGACTGTAATAGCGGGGATTTCAGGATTTTTTCAGCTATTTAAAGGGGCTCCGCGCTCAAGATCCCAATCATCGATTCAGCCTGGCCAGACACTTCATTGCCCTAAACACTGCTCTCAATCCTTAAGTTTAAAGGTTTTCCAGACCTATGAGAACACGCAATGACCCTCGATTCGCGGAAGCTCTTCTAAGCTGCTAGGCGTCGACGGTTGCTGGGAATCTTTTTTAATTTAACGAATGCTTAGTTTCTGGGCATGATAACGCTGAGGACCGTTATCGAGGCCTCGCAGATATTGAAGAGATATCTTAGGCCCACCCCGCTCATCTATTCTAAGGGTCTCTCAAGGGAGTTGGGCTGTGAGGTATGGGTTAAGCTCGAGAATCTGAATCCCACCCACTCCTTCAAGGTCAGGGGCGGGATCTACTATATGTACAAGATGTTTGAGGAGGTGAGGAGGACTGGGGTAATAACGGCGTCCATGGGGAATCATGCCCAGTCAATAGCGTATGCTGGAAGCCTCTTCGGGGTTGACGTGCATGTGGTGATGCCTAGCTGGGTGTCGGACGTTAAGAAGGAGGCACTCCAACAGCTCGGCGCCCACGTCATAACATATGGAAACTTCTTTGACGAGGCTGCCCTCTATGCTGAGGCCCTGGCCCGGGAGAGGGGCTACAGATATATCCACGCAATAAACGAGACGCTACTCTACCCGGGCGTGGCGACCATGCACCTAGAGGTTCTGAGGGGGCTTCCGGGTGTGGACGTGGTCTTCAACCCGATAGGAGGCGGCTCGGGTGCGATAGGCGCTTGCATCGTCTATAAGACGGTCGACCCCTCGATAAGGGTAATAGGTGTTCAGGCCGAGGGTGCTCCGGCCTTCTATGAGTCTCTGAAGCAAGGGAGGATAGTCTCGAGGGATAAGGTGGAGACGAGGGCGGAGGGTCTTGCCGTGGCTAAGGCATATGATGTCCCCTTCTCAATTCTCCGTGGAAGGATTGATGATGTTGTGCTTGTCTCAGATGGTGAGATGGAGAGAGCTATAAGGAAGCTCTACAGGCACGTCAGGCAAATAGCTGAGCATGCGGGCGCGGCAGCCACCGCAGCAGCATACAAGATGAGCAACAGCATAGCCGGCAAGAAAGTTGTATTGATGTTGACGGGTGGAAACATCGACGAGGCCCAGGTGGCGCGGATACTTTCGGAGAAAGACTAGGAGCGCCGCCTCCTAAACACTCAGGTGGGGGAGACTATCCTGATTGCTAGAGGCTCAAAAAGCCGTGTCGTAGAGACGTAAATAATGTCTCTGTCCTTCACACCAACCCTGGCTAGGATATCATCGTCATCTAGTCGCCTCCCAGCGTATAACACTTCAGGGTCAGGGAATCCGAAGGCTGATGCCAGTGTTTCTTTAAGCTTCAAAACAGTCTCGTTTAAATCGAACGAGAACTCGAGGGGGGCGGAATAGTCTTCACTGCATACTATGCAGTGTGGATCTCTTGAGATTTTGACGCGGGAGAGGCGAGAGTTGAGGCCGTCAAAAACAATGAGGCCTGTTGGCGGCTTTCCGAGGCGCCCTTGATGAAGTATCTGCATACCGATGGTGGTCATGATTCCGGCGACCACCGAGGCCACAGACTGAATCGCAGGCATAGGTGGCATTAGCCTCGAGCGCAGCTCCTC
>BEHE01000027.1 GCA_002898395.1 Candidatus Calditenuaceae archaeon HR02 | reverse complement strand
AGAAGGGTGTTAAGGCTATGCTTGAGGTTAGGAGGCGTGTCG
Organism: Candidatus Calditenuaceae archaeon HR02; assembly: GCA_002898395.1. Classification (GTDB taxonomy): domain Archaea; phylum Thermoproteota; class Nitrososphaeria_A; order Caldarchaeales; family Calditenuaceae; genus HRBIN02. The sequence continues at coordinate 13,838 of BEHE01000027.1, read as the reverse complement.
TATATAATCATGGACCGGGGCTGATAGGTATATTCGCCGAAGTATTTGAGAGCGAGTGGCAGCAGGAATTCAACCACATCATAGAATCTCTCGAGTATCTCACGGAATACTATACGAGGGCCAGGTACCCATTCCTGATGAGAGGGGAGGTGCTGAGCCCCGACGAGATAGTGACTAAAGAGGTTGCTGAGAGGGGGATCGTATTAGCTGAGAAAGCAGTGGAGGTGGTGCGAGATTATCTCGCAAGAAGAGGTGTTACGAGTAGTTAAGGGGACATTGGAGTTGCGTGGCAAGCGGTTATTATCTCTCGTGATATTTGGAAGTAGCGTCTTTTATCCAGTGAAGGCGAGAGACATAGACCTACTAATAATTGTTGACAAGCTCTCTAATGCGGTGGAGAAATTTAATCTCGAAGTGGAAATCTCTAAGGCGTTAAGAAAGATAGAGTCCAAGGCCCCATTTGACGTTACTGTATTTGATAGCGGCTCCTTCAGGGAGAATTTGGAGCCGGGAACCCTAGCTTCAGGCCTAGTAGCTGGGTATAGGACCGTCTACGATGAGTTAGGGTTGGAAAAACTAATCGAACCCCTCATCGTAAATATTGCTCTCGGTGAATATTTTGTGCAAAAGAGTGGGCGTAGAATTAATTTATCCGTGCTTGCTAGGGCGAAGCTGAGGCTGTTATACGCGAGATCTGGGAATAACGTGTGAGCAGAATTTGATAGGCTAGTTTTAGGGCGAGGCACGCACTACCCAGCGAACCGGACTTCCAAGACTTTCCGCCTGCTCGTCCTACTATGGTGTTATCGCAACTTTTAATCCCGTCCCTGCTTTAAATGTTTTGATAGCTTCTCCAAACTCCTCTATCCTATATCTATTAGTTATTAGGCCCTCCGCGTCTACCACCTTCTCCGAGACTAGCTCAAGTGCCTCCCTCATTTCCTGCTCTGTAGCAGCGTTGCTAGATATTATTGAGATTTCTCTTACGAGTAGGTCGCTTAGGTCGTGCTGCAGCTGGGAGCCGTGTGGTGGGACGGCGAAGAGGCAGACCCTTCCGCCGCGCCTCGTAAGGGTTATGGCTAGTGAGAGGGCTGCTGGACTGCCTGCAGCAACTATCGACGCATCGACTCCGCGGCCCTCTGTGAGCCTCTTAACCTGCTCGGCCGCGTTGCCCCTCTGAGGGTTCAATGTTATCGCGCCATACCTCCCGGCCATCTCAAGTCTAGCCTCGTTCACGTCTAGGCCGATTATGAGCTCTGACCCCCTCCACTTTAGGAGCTGTAGGAATGTGATGCCCATCGGGCCTAGGCCAACTACAGCATAACTATGGGTCTTGTCGTCGTGTATTCTCTTTAGGGCCCTGAGGGCGCAGGCCGTCGGCTCCGTGAGGCATGCTTGGAGCGGGCTTAGCCCCGAGGGGACCCTATATACCCCTCCCCTCTCGACAATGAACCTCGGGACAGTGAAGTACTCGGAGAATCCTCCAGGGAAGAAGTTGTACTCCCTGTAGCTCGGGCACATGGTTGGGCTTCCGTTTAGGCAGTAGTAGCATTCTCCGCAGTTTGTGTGGTGGTGGGGGACGACGAGGTCACCTGGCTCTAGGCCAGCTACTCCATCACCCAGCTCGACGACGACTCCGGCTGCCTCATGGCCCAAGATTGGCTTGGAGCCTCTGTAACGGCCCTCCAGCTTCTCAACGTCCGTCCCGCAGAGCCCACATGCCAGCATCTTGACCAGAACCTCCCCCGGCCCAGGCCTAGGCCTCTCGAGCTCCACGATCCTGAATCCCTCGTCGGCCACAACGACGGCCCTCAACTCCCCCACCAACACACCTCTGGCAGGTGTTGATATAATTGTCGGGAACTCCTCAGGTTTATTATAGCGGTGATGATCTCTTGTAGCATGCGTCGCCCCGCCCTCGTCCTCATACTCCTGTGGGGCCTATTCTTGCCGGCTGAGGCGTTGGAGATTAGGTACACCGGTGTACTGGATTATCCGCCGCTTAAGCATGGGCCGAGCGACTTCGTTGTGGATGAGGCGGGGCGGCTTTGGTTTGCGCTGCCGACGCTGCGTGCCGTCGCGCTGTATGTACCGGACGTGGGTGTGAATTTAGTAGAAATCGGTTTTGCGGCCTCCGACCTGTCGTATGGGCATGGTATTGTAATCGCCTACTCCCAAGGGTCCCTCGAAGCGGTCTTCCTCGACGCCGGCTCTGGTAGGATCCTGCGGAAGATTACGGAGGCGGGGTATTTGGATATAGTTGTGCCTGTTGCTGAGGGGTTTGTCTTTGTCGAGAGAGACTCTATCACGGGTGAGCCTCTTCTGGCCCAGTTTTCTGCGTCGGGTGAGGCTCGCTGGAGGTGGCGCATTGAGGGTAAGGGGCTTCCCCCTTACAGGGCTGCGGCCGGGTCGGGTCGGAGCGTCTGGCTTAGCACAAGGGACGGCGAGCTGCTCCTTGTCGAGGTTGGGCGAGAGAGTTACCGCTCCTTCAGGATTGACGGCAGAGCTGTCGCGCTCGCTTCGCGTGATGGCAAGGCCTGGGCGGTTCGTGGAGATGGAGTCGTGTTAAGAGTCTCGGCTGGTGGGGTGGAGGCGAGGATAGAGACTGGCCTCACCTTCAGGGTGGGCGACGAGGCCTTCGCCCTTCCAGGAGACAGGCTCGTGATACTCTCGAGGATAGACGGGATCATGGTGGAGATTGATGCCGGCAAGGAGTCGCGGGCCTCACTCCAATACCCGTTTACAGATGCGGCTCTCCGCGGCGTCTCGGAGATCTACTTGCTGGACCCGGGGGAGAAGAGAATCCTCGTCGCCAGCGTCTCGAGGCCGCCAGTCATACTTGACTACAGGGCTGAATCTCCCGGCGAGGGGGTTATCAGGGTGTATGCGAGGGTCTATGACCCAGATGGGGACTTAGCGGAGGGCTATCCCCTCGCTGTTCTGTCTCTGGGAGGTCAGTCGAGCTCAAGCAAGATGACATACTCCGGCGGTGTGTACTCAGCTGAGCTCGAGGTCCCGGGGGGTGAGGGTGTCCTGAGGGTCTATGTCCGTGCAAAGGATCTTGGGGGTAATGAGGAGAGCGTTGAGGTGGCGAGCTTCAGTGTCTCCGGTGGACGAGTTATCAGCGAAGCTAGTCGGGAGACGACACGAGAAAAACAGGCTCCGCCTCCATCCCCGCTCGACACCACCGGCCTCTTCCCCCTAGCCGTAGAGATGGCTCTACTGGTGGTCCTGCTCTCATCCCTCACGGTGATCCTGCTGGGTAGGTCGCGTCGCCAGAGAAGAAGGAGGAGGTAGACCTACACGCCTAGTCGCTAGTCCTAGACATGGCCTCGACGTTGAACTCGCCGATGCCTTTGACCGAGGAGAGGTAGCTCTCCATCCTCTCCGTCACCCCCTCCTCCTCAGGAACCGAGAACCATGCGACGAGGCTCATAAGACCGAAGGCCACCGCCTCCCTGTTTACTGAGAGGAGCTTAAATCCCTGGGGAAGCCTCTCCCTAAGCTCACTGGTCAGGGCATCTAAGTCAGTCTCCGTGTCCTGGGGCATTATCCTCACTGCGAGTAGGACGCGCGCCATCTAGGGTCCCTCGAAGCCGCATGCTGGGCATGTGTAGAGCCTCACCAGCTCCCTGCAGACCTCGCAGCGCCAGATGGTCACTTTGGCACAGTTGGGGCATGGGAAGCGGACCGCCCTCATGTCCGGTGTTATTGGCCTATTGCAGCTGGTGCAGCGTGGAAATACAACTGTTTTGACCGCCATTCTTCCTCACCTATGAGGCCCGTCTATATAAATTTCAGTAAAGTCTCAGGTAAGACAACCACAATACAAGAAATAGCGGTGGTTTTGGAATCTATCCTCGCGGGAATGGCGACTCTATGTACTCGACGAAGAAGTTCATGGTCTTGTCGCTCCAGAGGAACTCCCTGTCGGCCCTTTCGCCCTTTCCAATCCTTATGTTCCCTTCCTGGTCCCTGATTGGTTCTCCTAGGTTGCCCTCTGGTGAGAAGGGCTCGAATAAGAGTTCCTTCATCTCCTCATACCTTTGCTTGATCTCTCTGACAGCCTCTTCTGGGATTGCAGGGTTTAGTGGTGCGAGGTATACTGTGCCTTCTGGCTTTCCTGCGAGGCTCTGCTCGATCGGCCTCCTCCACCTCCACGGAGTCATGTCTCCCAGCCTCGTCCAGATGTCCACTGGCTCCCAGCTATTGGTCGCGACCATTCTGTAGAAGTGGCTGTAGATGGGGCCCCAGTTCACGATCTGTCCCGTTAAATGTGCGTTGGGGCCGAACTTTGTCATGTCGCTATAGTGGCTAAAGCTCCACACCCGCTTTCCCTTCTGCGTTGTGTATTCCTCGGCGACTTGGAGGACTGTTGGAGTATCCTCAGTGTAGGCTATAACATCGGCGTTCTGATCCTCGATTAGTGCTATTGCTGCCTCCCTGGCCTTTGGTGGGTCGACCCAAGAGTTTATCCAGACTACATAGGCCTTGATGTTCTTTCCCGTCCTCCTTTTGTAGGTTGCATTGGCTCCTAGGACGAAAGCGTTTATGTGTCTCACAACCTCGGGTATTGGGAATGCCCCCACGTACCCTACCACGCCTGTCTGGGTGACTGCGCCGGCTGCGAGTCCGTTGAGATAGTATAGCTGGTAGAACTCGGCGAAGGCTGTGCTCATGTTGGGCGTGGTTGTGTTGGGTGGTGGTGCTGCCCCGCTCTTGTATCCCGAGATGTGGACGAAGTATTTGTCGGGGTTGTTGCGCGCGGCCTCCACCATCGCTTCCATGAACCCGAAGCTGCATGCAAAGACTATGTCAACACCCTGGTCCAGAAGGGTCTTGATTGCCGACGAGGCCTCGGGGTCTGGGACCAGCTCTATGTATGTGCTGCTACTCCCCGGGACTGTTGCGTCGGCGAACTTTCTGCCCAAGTCGTGGGCGTAGGACCAGCCATAGTCCTTTGCAGGTCCTGGGTAGAAGTAGCCGGCCTTGACCCCCCTCGGCTCAGGGGGAATCGTCTTGGTCTGTGTTATGGCCATAGTCTCGGTCTTAGTTACTACTGGTGCGGTGGACTGGCCTGCAAAATATCCCCCGACTCCGCCTATGACTAGTCCGGCTGCAGCTCCGCCAACAACCACTGCTCTAGAAGCCCCGGATAGGAACCTCCTTCTGGAGACTTTTTCTGGGCTCATCAAGGGCTACATTGCCTTCGACATTTAAAAGTATGCATTTCAAGCATGGATAAATTGTGCATTGTTGTGCAATTTTTCACGTTTATGAGAATTTGAGGGGTGCTGGTAAATCTCCATTTATGAGCTAGGCAGGCATCTAACATATTGGGGCCGATGGCTGAGGATCTGTTAGAGAGACCTGGACCCTCACCAACATCCATCCCTAAGGTCGAGATGCGCGGCATAGTGAAGCGCTTCCCCGGTGTCGTGGCCAATGATGGGGTGGACTTCACGATCTATGCCGGCGAGATTCATGCCCTGCTCGGTGAGAATGGGGCTGGGAAGACAACCCTAATGAATATTCTATATGGAATATATACGCCCGACGCCGGTGTCATCAGGGTCAGGGGGGTTCCGGTTAGGCTGAGGAGCCCCCGCGACGCAATTAGGCTCGGAATAGGGATGGTCCACCAAGACTTCAGGCTCATAGAGGCCCATACAGTCGTGGAGAACGTCTTCCTCAATTATGATGGCCTGGGTTTTATTCCGAAGTGGTCAGCCCTGGAATCTAGGCTCGAGGAGATAGCGTCGAACTATGGCTGGCGGCTGGATCCTCGGGCTAGAGTGGGCGACCTATCACCCGGTGAGAAACAGCAGGTCGAGCTCCTCAAACTCCTCGTCAGAGGGGCAGACATCCTCCTTCTCGACGAACCTACCAGCGTCCTAACACCAATCGAGACGAAGATGCTGTTCAAGACGATGAGGAGGATGGCTGAGGAGGGGAAGAGCATTGTCCTCATAACGCATAAGCTTAGCGAGGCGATGAGCGTCAGCGACAGGGTCACCTTGATGCGGCGCGGTAAAATAGTCCTCTCCAAGCCGACCAAGGAGGCCACCATTGAGGAGTTGTCGACAGCGATGGTAGGGGCCCAGCTTATAGGTGATGCGGGCTTGGAGGAGAGGCAGTCCGCCCCGGCTGATGGCGCTCCGACGCTGCAGCTCTCAGCCCTCTCAGTGATGGGTGACGAAGGCGTCCTCGCTGTGAAAGACGCTGATCTAACTGTATATCGGGGGGAGATAGTCGGCGTTGCCGGTGTGAGTGGCAATGGTCAGACAGAGCTCGTCGAGGCGATAGCAGGTCTTAGGAAGCCGGTACGCGGCAGGATTATTCTCAACGGAGCCGACGTGACGGGGGCTTCACCGAGGAGGCTGATGGAGCTCGGCCTAACATACATCCCCCCGGAGGGTAAGAAATGGGGTATCGTCCCGGAGCTGAGCATATACGAGAACGTGGCGCTCCGTGTTGCGAGGTATGCGCCCTATTCGAGGCTGGGTGTGATAAATTGGAGGAAGGTCGCAGAAGTGGCGGAGAAAGTTGTCTCGGAGTTCAGGGTTGACACCGCCTCCATAAAGAGTAGGGCCGGGTCGCTATCGGGTGGGAATGTCCAGAGACTCATACTCGGCAGAGAGCTCACAACCTCAAAACCCTCGCTACTGGTGGCCGCCTACCCCACTAAGGGTCTGGACATAGCGGCTTCCGAACAGGTCAGGAGAATACTTTCAAAATTGAGATCAGAGGGTGTTGGTGTATTAATGTTGAGCGAGGACTTGGACGAGATTCTCGAGCTAAGCGACAGAATTGTTGTTATGTATGGTGGCAGGATTGTGGGTGTGGTGGGGCGGGGCGAGGCTACCCCGGAGCTCCTCGGAGTGATGATGTCGAGGGGTGTGGCAGCCAGTGCTTCGGCGTAGCCTTCCCGGCGGCCTCAAGCTATTAGTGAGGGTTGAGAGGAGGCCTGAAGTAACCCCGCGTTACTCGATAATCGTCTCTCTCGGGATGCTGCTCCTCGCCTTCCTAGCCTCGGGCCTCATCTTCCAACTCCTAGGATTCAGCGCACTACACATCTACAGGTCTTTCTTCACAGCTCTTCTTAGCCCAATAATGCTTGAGGAGGTCTTCAGGAGGTCAGCCCCCATAATCCTGGCGTCTATAGGCTTGTGCTACTCGTATCGAATGGGCTTCTGGAACATAGGTGCCGAGGGGCAGCTATACATGGGGATGATAGCAGCTACCGGTGTCGTTGTACTGCACAGCGCCGGATACGGCACGGGACAGCATCTCCTACTGCCTACGGTGATCGCGGCCTCTATGGTGGCCGGAGGGGCATGGGGCCTGGTCCCGGTGATCCTCAAGGTCAGGTTTGGCGCCAACGAGATAATAACAACCCTAATGCTAAACTACACCGCTATCCTGCTCGCGGACTTTCTAGTCCATGGCGCCTGGAAGGACCCTGCGGGATATGGGTTTGCCCAGACAGTCCAGTTCCCCTCAACCGCAAGGATATCAATCCCGGGTGTCTCAGACGCAGTAGCATATCTGGTCTTAGCCATGGCAGTGACCGTTCTGACACTGCTAGTCTTCAAGTTCACGGTCTTCGGCTTTGAATCCAAGATAGTGGGCCTCAACATCTACGCCTCTAGGTACGCGGGGGTGGGGATAAGCTCAATCTTGGTCAGAGGCGTCTTCATCAGCGGAGCCTTGGCCGGCTTGGCCGGGCTGATCGTGGTCAGCGGCTTGATAGGAAGGCTTAGACCGGGGGCTTCCCCGGGCTACGGCTACCACGCAATAATTGCCTCCATGCTGGGCGGTCTCTACCCGCCCGCAGTATTCTTCTCATCAATCCTCTTCGGGATGCTCGTGACTGGCGGCGACCTCCTCCAGGCAAGCCTCCAGATGCCCAAGTCTGGAGTAGAAATTATAATGGCGATGATCTTCCTAGCAACCATCGTCGCCGAGTTTGTGAAGAGGCATCGGCTCACTATCGTGGTTAGAGGTAGGGGAGTGGTGGCATGACACTAGAGTCTCTATCCTTCGTTGAGGCGATTTTGACGAGCGCAGTTTCTGCTGGCACAATCTATCTCATAGCCTCTGTGGGCGAGTGTGTGACGGAGAGGGCTGGGGTGATTAACCTTGGCATCGAGGGCATCATGGCGATGGGGGCGGTAACATCATTCATCATCACACTCGCCTACGGCCACCTTGCAGCAATCCTGACAGCCGCGCTGGTGGGGGCGGTCTTCGGTCTTCTCCACGCATTCCTATCAGTCTCACTTAGGCTGAACCAGATCGTCGTGGGCTTAGCCATAACTTGGCTTGGCCTGGGACTAAGCGCCTTCATGGGTACTCCTGAAGTGGCGAGGGACCTGCTAAAGTCCTTGAATCCCGCTGTGCCCGAGTATCTGGCGGAGCTTAAACAGGCCCCTAGGCTGCCTGAGGTAAGGGTGGAGCTCATAGCAGGCGTCCCGATTGTTGGTAGGGCCCTCTTTTCACAGAATGTCCTCGTCTACGCCGGTCTAGCCTCAGCCCTGCTGTTCTGGTTCATCCTCTTCAGGACTAGGTGGGGGCTGTCGCTGCGGAGTGTGGGCGAGAACCCTGCCCTGGCAGATACTGCAGGTGTAAACGTCTTCGCTGTCAGATACCTTGCAGTGATAGTCGGCTCCGCCCTCGCAGGTGTGGCCGGTGCCTACCTCTTCATCGGCTACCAGCCCTTCTGGGTCGAGAACCTAACTAGGAGCCGCGGATTCATAGCCCTCAGCCTCGTGATCCTTTCCTCCTGGAGCCCCCTCAGAGCAATAGCCGCCTCCTTCCTCTTCGGCGGTGTCGAGAGTCTCCAGTTCCGTATACCGCTCCGCGGCTTCGGTGCCGAGACGCCTCAGCTTATAATGATGCTCCCCTACGTCATAACAATAGTCACACTAGTACTGATCTCGCTGGCCAGCAGGGGGAGGATTCCGGCGCCCGCGGCCCTTGGAAAACCCTACTCTAGGGAGGAATAGGGGTAGGCACTCTTTTGAGCCTCCACGCCACCGCTAGAGGTAGTAGTGAGAGTAGGCAGATTATCGACAGGACTACGTATCCCGTAGTGAAGCCGCCTACATCTATCATATAGCCAACCACGGGTGTTAGTAGTCCACCCCCACCCAGCCCAACCCCGTATATCACGCTGGTGGCAAGCCCTTTCCGGCCGGGCATCGCCTCATGCAGGATGAGGATTAAGAGGGTCTGGGCTGATACAAAGCAGGCGCCTAGCACTGCAGATACAAGAGCCATACCACTTGGGTCGAGGAGTGGGAAGGAGGCCAGGAGAGGGGAGGCTAAGCCCAGCAACGCAATCGAGACCGCGTACCTGCCCTTAAGGTCTGATAAGTAACTGGCCAAGGGAACGCCGATTATTGCTCCGACGAAATGAACTGTCAAGAGAAGGCCGCCGAACCCTTGTCCAAGACCCTTCGCGACTGCTAAGAATGGGGCGAAACTGACAACCCCGTTAGCTGCTATCTGCGCACTTATACCCGTAAGCCCAACAAGCGCTGTAAGGGCCAGAACCCTACCTCTAGTCAGGTATACCGTTTCGCGCCCGCCGCTCTCCACAGATGCACCATTAGGCCTAGCCCCCTCATACTCTCCAATCCTGATGGTGAAGTATAGGATGAGTAATGCTGGTAAAGCAAAAAAAGCTAGGCCAGAGAGTCCCCACTCACCCGTCACACCCAGGGCTAGGAAGGGCGCCACAGCAGCCCCAATCCTACCAGCTATCATGAACATGGAAAATAGGAGCCCCCGTCTCTCAGAGCTGTATGAGGAGTAGGCGGAGGCTACTGGATGAAATATTGCTGAGCCTGTCCCAGCAATGGCTACGCAGAGGAGCGAGGCCTCAAACCCCCCGACGAACCCGACCAAGCCTATACCAACAGCCCCGAGGACAAGTGATAGCGGGAGCATGAACCCCCACCTATACTTGTCGAAGACTTGTCCGAATAGGGGCTGGATGAGCGCGCTGGAGAAGAGGTAGGCCGCGGTGTAGAGCCCTGCAGATGCATAAGTGAGGCCGTAGATTCCCGCCAGTAAAGGGTAGAGCGGTGGGAGGACACTCCCGTATAGGTCGTTGACGAAGTGGCCTAGCGAGAGAATAGTGAGCTGCCTACCCCTACTCATGCCGATTATCCGCTATACAATAAAATTCACATATAAACATTATTTGATGCGTGGAGCCTATCAACAGGTTTCGACTAGCCACTCCTCAGTGGGCCTCGAATCTTGGTAAGAAGAGACGCTGCGCGGAGCTTAGGAATCATGAGAACAATTCCCCAGAATGCGGATATAGACACAGTTATTAGGCCTCCAGTAAGCAGCATCTCCTCAACGAGAGGGTATAAGCCAGCCGCCGGGCTCCATCCTGTCAGGAACGGCGGCCAAGGCACCAGCTCTCCCTTCACGACGTGGTCTGCCATAAGACCAACTGCTCCACCCCACATAAGTAAACTGAGAAGCCCCACCCTCCCCCTCCAGCTTGGAGCAGCCCTCTCAAATATGCTTAGGAGAATTGCAACGACCAGAGGTGTTATGAAGCACGCCAACCCCCTTCTCACCAACCCTCCATCCACTTAACATGCCCTTAAACTGTAGGACAAGCACGCATACTTTTCCACGTCAATGTATGAAAGAGTATAAACTTGAATTAGATCCTCGGTATGCGATTCAATCTGGGTTATTACATCCATAGCTTCTTCCATTCTTGAATGGTGACTCTTATAGCACCCCTCTACAGTGTTGATATTCATGCCACGGCGGCCAGCATCCCCTTTCAAGAGGTCTTACAGGCTACGGATAGGCTACGAGGGAGAATACTATCTAATGAAGAAGTTCACAACCCTCAACAGGCCCGGCTACTACGCGGTGAGGACTCCGGGAAGTGGAACGGGGAAGACGTATAAGCCCGACCTATTGGTCGTGGAAGATGGGGAACTCTACGCCATAGAGGTGAAATCCACCAACAGGGAATCAATATATGTAAGGACTGACCAGCTCGAGAGGCTGCTCAGATTCACAGAGCTCTTCAGGATTAAGTGTCCCCACTGCGGCCGAGAGTTCAACCCCAAACCAGTCCTTGCAGTTAGGTTTCTGAGGAGAGGATGGATCTTCCGCGAGGTAGGCTCTGATGGTGTTATCCATGTCTCTCTTGAAGGCGCCGGCGTATCCAATCAGGATAAAGCTATACGAGACCCTGCCGAAGTGGATGGTTATGCTCCTAGATGGACGGCGTGCACTCATAGCGGGGGCTACGAGCGAGATAGGCCAAGAGACCGCGAGGGTCTTCACAGAACACGGGGCGAGAGTAGCCTTGGTGGCGAGGCGCGCAAACCTGTTGAGGAGTCTGGCGTCAGAGATAAAGTCGCGGGGGGGAGAGGCGATACCTATTCCAGCCGACCTAACCAGGCCTGGCGAGGCGGCCAAGGTGGTGAAGGCCGCGGCCCAAAAACTAGGCGGGCTTGACGTACTAGTCAGCTTCGTTGGTGCCAGACTCGATCCATCAACATGGTATAAAGGCATCGACAAGGTAGACGTCCACACAATAAGAGGGATAATGGATGCAGACTTCTTCACTGCTCTAAGCCTAGCCCAAGCAGCCATACCGATAATGAGTAGACGGGGCGGAGTAATGATCTTCACATCCTCCACGCCTGCCCTGACATGGTACACTCATGGAGCCGCATACTCCCTAGCCAAGCTCACATTGGTTGGGCTTATGAAGTCGATAGCTGCCGAATACAACAGGCTAAGGATTAGGACGTATGCTCTAGCGCTAGGAAACATAAAGACCAGCGCGACATATGGGCGTCTCAAACCCTCGGAAAGGCGGATGCTCGCCCAAGAGTCTCCGATGAAAAGGTGGGGGGAGCCCCGAGAAGTGGCAACCGTAGCACTCGCACTGGCCTCGGATCTCTTCAGTTACGTGAACGGGCAGGTGATAGTAGTTGATGGGGGAACAGTGATGCTCAGCTGATCTTTACTAGTGCTTCCTCCACCTCCCTGTAGTCCGGCTCCTTAGCGGGGTCCTCAGAAATCCATGCATACCTCACGACACCATCCCTATCAACTATGAAGACCGACCTCTTAGCCACCGAATACCCCTTCATTCCGAGGAAATCCTCATGAACTCCGCTATACCTCTTAGAAACCTCTCTCGAATAGTCGGAGAGTAGTGTAAAGCCGAGCTTATTGTGCTCCGCGAAGGCCTTAAGCGTGAAGGGGTCGTTCACACTTATTCCGATGACTTCAGCGTTGAGCTTTGAGAACTGGGAGAGGCTGTCCCGGAAGGTGCACATCTCCTTTGTGCATACAGAGGTGAAGGCGCCCGGGAAGAAGGCCAATACAACCTTCTTGCCGCGATAGTCAGATAGCTTCCTGATATTCCTGTCCTGGTCAGGCAGCGAGAAATCTGGAGCCCTATCTCCGACTTTGACAGGCATATCGTCCTCCCTCTCAAAAACGCATAATTTCTATTTTTCTAATCTACCCACCCCCCTTAGCAAACGAGGTGTATGGGCATCAGGGTATACCGTGCCTATGGTATATATGTGAGCACCTATCTTTAGAGCCGAAGTGCCTTGAACTCGAAAATACATCTAATCAATGGCGCGCTTCTGGCCTTGTCGATGCTGCCGGCGGTCTTCGCTGTCGAGGCGACGTCTGATATCTTCAGTAAGGTCTTCGCCGCCGCCATAGCCTTCAGCGCAGCAGTTCTCGCATCCGGTTTCGCAATATCGCGAGCAGGCTCGGCCGGGCTCGCAGCTTCAGCAGAGAGGCCTGAAGTCAGGACGGTGGCCATAATCATCGCCGCTTTCGGAGAGGCCCTAGCCATCTACGGAATAGCTATCGCATTCTTCATTCTCGGAGCCTCCTAGCTACGCCCAAACATCTCGACGGTATAGTCGAGACATATTTTTCGACACCTCAACAACCAACGACCACCTACAACAATAGGAAGATCCATCCTTACACCACAATCCACTCTGAAAGCATGTGATGTAGCATTGCCATCGTACATGAACTGTTCAGCGGTGTATGGGGGACAATCATCACCGTCATACTTGCCGGGCTATTCCCAACCCTCTTAGCTATCGCCACAGACACTCTCTTCTATCCTCTCCTGATAGCATTGTTCGCGATAGTCATCCGAATATCTAGTATAGCTCTATTTTGGTATACGTGGGGAAAAGTAAAGCCCAATGTCCACATAGCTATTGGTTTCATAATGGCGGTTTCAGGCTTCGCGGCCCCCTTTGGCTTCAGGTACATCTTCGCCGAAATAACGTCTCCACATGGGGTCGCTGTGGCTTTACAGGGTTCACCAGACTCGGCGAGGCTCCAAGTTTTCCTTAACCCGCTTTACCCACCCTTAATACTCCATACAGTGGTTGGAGCTATGTCAGTCGGCGGATTCATAACCGCATCGTTCTTTGCCATCAAAGGTAACACCTCACCTAAGTTTTTTGGATTGACTTTGGCACGGAGTTCTATTCCTCGCATTACAGCAGATTTTCGGAGTATGGTACCTATTATCCCTCAGCAACAGAGCCCCCCTACTCTACAATAACATCGTCGGAGGAGTATAGGCCACTTTTAACCTTCTACCGATGTTCGCAAGTAAATTAGCGGTGCGCAGTCAGTCCCTGAGCCTGACTAGTCCATAGAGTACCGCGGCTCCAAAGAGTAGGGGCGCTAGCCCCGAGGGAGATGACTCAGGCCGAAGGGCCCTGCGGCGAGCGAGAAGAACGCCACTAGGCCCAGTATCCACTCGACTATGAGCTGCCCAACCGTCCTGT
>BEHE01000026.1 GCA_002898395.1 Candidatus Calditenuaceae archaeon HR02 | reverse complement strand
ATTTTAATTCTTTGAGGGAGTATGAGGCACGCATGTGGTATATGCAGAGAGTCAATTTCAGCAATGTGAGAGACGAGATTAAAGAAGTATAGCTGAAGCGAGGGTTCTTATGAGAAGAAGGATTGAGGATTGCGGGTTCATATTTATGAGGCACCATACGTCTCTGTGGACGAGCTTGTCAACCTGACACTCTCGAACGATAGAATCTCCTGCCGGCGCTGGTTCGGAGGCTCACCTGAACCCCAGCTACCCTTCGCAATAGAAGCCTAGAGAAGAATTCACGAGGAAAAACCCGCGGGTCGCGTATTGAGGATTTGCTATATTCGAGGTGGATGGAGAGCTCATAAGCCTCGGGGAGGTGCGCTTCTCCAGCGGAAAGATAATCCAGGTATGGGCCCTTGAAGGCAGCATAGACGCCGAAAAAGTCAGCGGCACCGCACATATGTGTTTGGCGGTGCCGCTCCTCTGAACTTCGCTGGATGTATAATCTCTGCAAGTATTGATATTCCCTTAATGGTGCTGGGGGTGTGTCTGCTGAAGTATATCGAGGAGTTGACCGCGTAAACTTCTCCATCGATAAATGCAGGAGTCTCTCTAACCCAGTCCTCACCCATCAATAGCGTGGCGTCGCGGTAAGACTCTTGGAGACTGTATCCGCATGGACCACAAATTATTACTTCTGGACTGAACTTCAAAACCTCCTCGGGCGTAACCCGCCGGCTAGGCTTTCCTTTGACACCTAGATCAAACCCGCCAGCGATCTCAACCATCTCCGGCACCCAGTGTCCTGAACAATAGGGTGGGTCCACCCACTCCATAAAGAAGGTTCTCTTCCTCTCAAGTCCAGTGGTCTTCTCAGCTATTCTGCGCACCTCTTCTCGGAGCTGGGCGACAAGTTTTCTGGCCTCCTCTATCCTCCCCACAGCCTCACCAACCCTCAAAATATCTGTGAACACGTCCTCAATCGAGTGGGGGTGCAGTGCTATGATCTTGGGGATAGGCCATACTCCTTTGATTGCCTCCTCTATGCTCCCGGGAGTGACGGCACAAACCTCGCAGAGCCCCTGCGCGACTACCACGTCGGGCCTAAGCTCAGATAATAGTCTTCTATTGATCATGTAGGGTGTCTCTCCTCTTGCGTAAAGCTCGGAAATTATTCTGTCAATCTCTCGCGATTGTAAGCCATGTGTATTAACTCTCGGTGAGACGACTATAGGCCTTGTCCGCGCTTCGGGCGGATAGTCACAGGCGTAAGTAACTCCTACAACTTCGTCGCCCGCGCCGAGGCTAAAGAGTATTTCAGTGGCGCTTGGGACTAGCGAGACGATCCTCATGAATTATTAGGCGACAAACCCGTACTTATCCATTAATTATCCTACCATAAATTGAGTATATTCCGACTTCTCAAGCACGTAGGTGGAGGAATAGCCTTTAAATAAAACAATGAAGGGAATGTGGATTGTGGTGATAGACGACTCCGAGCTCGATCGTATCAAGGCGCGGAAAATGAGGGAACTGCTTTCGCAGGGTGGACATAATTCCTCTGCAGTCTATGGGGTTAGGGACTATCCAAACCAGCCTGTTGAGCTTAGTGACGCGGAATTCGACCGGTTTGTAAGTAAATACCCGCTCGTAGTTGTTGATTTCTGGGCTGAGTGGTGCGCACCGTGCAGGTTTATGGCTCCAGTCATTAAGGAGCTGGCCTCTGAGATGGCTGGGAAGGTCGTCTTCGGCAAACTCAACGTAGACTATAATCCCGTTACTGCGACTAAGTTCGGGATAATGAGTATACCGACATTCATAGTCTTCAAGGATGGGAAGGCGATCGATGCCATAGTTGGTGCCATGCCCAAGCAGAGATTCAAGAGCATAATCATGCAGTACTTGTCATAGCTCCATGATATGGCACTAGCTTTATTACAGGACTAAGTATTGTCTACCCGGACTGGACATAATGGGGGTGCTGTCTTACAGCGTTGACATCGTCGAGCATCTCGACGCACATAAGAGGGAGCTTGAATCTTGGATTGAGATGCGGCTAAGCCACAGGCCTGATAAGGGAATCTTGGAGAGGGCTATCTATGGTGGAAAGAGGCTGCGGCCTATCTTCCTATTGCTGGTCTTTGAAGCGCTGGCTGGGAAAGACCGGGAGTCCGCCCTTGATGTCGCGTTCGCCTTAGAGCTAGCACATGCCGCGAGCCTCGTCCATGACGACATTGTTGACTGGGACAGTCTGAGGCGGGGAAAGCCGGCCCTGTGGAGACAGGTTGGGATCAGCAGGGCGATAGTTGAGGGTCACAGAATCATTAACCTCGCATTCAAGACGGTTCTCGAGAAGGGTGTTGAGATCTCTAGGATCTTCCTCGAGGCGTGGGATAGGGCCTCGCTAGGTGTTCTAGAGGAGATACTCTCAACCACTCCACCGTCTAAGCTGCTCTACCTGCGAATCATAGAGAACAAGACTGCTTCACTCTTCGCTGCCGCCGCCGAGTCTGCAGCCATACTTGCAGGGGCTCCTGAACATGTCCGCAAGCTGGCAAAGAACTATGGGCGATGCGTGGGCATTGTCTACCAACTGGGCGATGATTACGGTGAGATGCTCTCTGGAAAAGGTGTTGTTGGACTGGTGCGGAACCTAGGACGAATCGAGGAGCTGATAAGGCAGGGATACTTTGCGCTAAAGAGCGGGCGTCTCCGGGAACTCATAAACGTGTGGAGGGCCCTTCGTGGATTCCAGGGGTATGTGCCAGAAATCCTAGAGGAGACGTTGAGAGAAATAGATAGTCTTGTAACATTGATGCCTGTAGAAGCGCATTATAAAAAGATCTTGCGCGAGTTTCCTAGATATTGTTTTCTCCAAATGGCCCGGGCGAATAAGTAGGGCTTTGGAAAAGTGTTTCAGCCCAGTTGTGTGGGAGGCCGCGGCTTATATGCCGGAGGCGCTGCTGCTAGATATGAATGAGCTCAGAGAGTTATAGGGTCTGCTCACGGTGTGGAGCAGTCATAAAGAGGCTCAACATGTATCGCGGCCAAGCACTCTGCGACGAGTGCTACGAGAGGATGAGCGGTGACTCCGCCTCGCTCTGCAGCCACTAGTCCGCAAGGCTTTAAGGGGTGCTGATACTACTACTGTCCGCGAACGACTTTTTCAATCCTCATGAGTGGATAGTCTAGCTCCTCCAGCCAGCTAAGCCTCCCCCAGACCCTGCTTCGACCATACCTGACTACAACGCTTACCTCGATGTTCCTAGCGTCTATACGACCGTACTTGTAGGCAGACTTCCCGATACGAAGCCGCTTAACCCTTACTTTTACCCTCTCCCTAAACGGCTGGGCGGCAAGTCCCTCGCTCATATGGACTAGCAACCTCTTGATCGAGGCGGGTCTTCTCGGTAGTGGGAGGCCGAGGAGGTAGTGGTACGCGGTGGCTAGTGCGACTCCAGCCTCGAAAGCTGCTCTCTCCGAATCGCTTAGACCCTTGTAGAAATACTTCCTTCCCGGATCGCTTATTCTCCTCAACCCTACTCGCCGGAGTTGTAGAGTATAGCTGTTAAAAGCCCTTCCCTCAAACGCCGCCCATGGGCATACTATGAATAGAAGGCGCTTACAATCATTAGTTTGTGGCTAGGGGCGCGGCTGCTAAGGCCTATACTATGCAGGCCCTCGTAAAGTATCACGGCCTGAGGAACTGGAGTCTGAGGATTCCATACCATGACAGCATATCAGTGAACACGGATGTCGCATACACCACTGCGCGAGTAACTTTTGGCTCATATGAGAGTGATAAGGTTTTGTCAGGTGGTGTCGAGCTTGAAGGACGCCCCCGAGAGCGTGTCATTGCGGTCATAGATAAGGTGAGGGCCCTAGCGGGTATTGATGATAGATGCATCGTGGAGGCTGAAAATCACCCGAGGATAAGGGCCAAGGGTATGGGCTTCTCTTCTTCAGCAGGTGCAGCAATAGCCGCAGCGGCCTACAAGGCAGCCTCACTCGACAAAAAGTTTGGATGGGACCTCAAACTCCTGTCACGAATCGCGAGGCTACTGGCCGGCTCGGCCTGCCGCTCGGTTGTTGGAGCATACGCCAAGTGGCTGGCCGGGACAAGCGATGAGGACAGCTATGCCATAAGAATAGGAGACGCCACTGACCTAGACATAAGACACATTATCGTCCCGCTCTGGCTTGACATCTCCACAGAGACAGCGCATAGGGAGGCTGAGACCTCACCATTCCTCTGGGCAAGGGTAGAGTCGGCCAATAGGCGGTGCATAGAGCTAGAGAGGGCGATTAAGGACGGGGACTTCAAGAGGTTCGGCGAACTCGTGGAGAGGGACTCTCTTGAATTGCATGCGGTAACTATGACCGGCACCCAAGCAACAATACTCATGACGCCGGAATCCCTACGGGTGATAGAGATCGTCAAGAGGCTGAGAGGAAAAGGTGTAGCAGCCTACTTCTCTATGCAGACAGGACCAACCGTCTACGTAAACACTCTTCCAGAAGATGCCGAGAGAGTTGCGGAGGAGATTCGGGCTGGAGGCTTTGACGTGCTGGTCTCAGGTATAGGAGGGGAGGTGGAGGTGCTTGGCTGAAGAGAGAAGATTAAAAAAGTGAGCGATATGTAAGGTAAATGCGATGGGAGAGGTAACGGTAAAGGAGGAGGATGTGCCCTTCTTCGCAGAAGTGACGGCAGGAGGACGTATCACTATCCCAGAAGAGATTAGGAAGATCTTCGACATTAGGGATGGAGACTACCTGCTCTGCAGAATCAAGATTGTGAAGAGGAGGAGCAGAGACTAGAGGACGGGGCATATGCAGGGTATTTGCCCGCAGCGCGGACAGCCTGCACTATACCTTGAGAGGAACTCCTTTTGAATATCGATTCCCAAGACATTACATGTGCTGAGCATCCATGCCAGGAGGTCGGCAAGCTCAGGCCCAATGTTTTTAGAGTTTTTAACATATGCGTCGGCCACTTCCCCAGCCTCTGAGAGCATCCACAAGAGCGTCTTCTCAGCACCTCGCGCTGCGTCGCGCTCACCATATATTCGCGCCATCAACTTCTGGCAATCACTCAGCTCCAAGGCCCCTCCCTCAGCAGCCTCAACTGCAGATACGAATACGACATAAAAATCCTTCCATACCTGGCTTGATAGTGTCCGGATAAGCTGCCATAATTCATAGGCGGGGCCTGGTTGTAATGATATCGTTTCAGATGTAGCGGAGAGTCTTGAGGTTAAGGTGCCGGGCATCCTGCAGCACCTAGAGGGCCTCAAGGACGTCATTACGATCCTTTTTTAAATGTACAGAGCAAGCCAAGAAGTATTACTAATAAAGACCCCTTATCCGGACACTATCCCTGGCTTGATGTAAACCTTTTTCAAGGCCAGCCGCCCTGTACGTCTGTATGTCGGCCGGCAGGCTTTTGAGGAACCTATTAAAGGGTGAGCGCCTAGTCTTTACTGCGGGGGTTTATACACCTGTTCAGGCACGGCTAGCCGAGCTCGCGGGGCATAACTGCATCTACGTCAGCGGCTACTCATGTTCGATAGGATATCTGCTCAGACCTGACATAGGGTTCCTAAACCTCTCAGACATGGTGAACTTCGCTGGAATGATAGCGCGGACTGTTAGAAAGCCGGTGATCTCGGATGCTGACGACGCTTATGGAAACGCGGTGACGGCTATAAGGACTGTGGAGGAGTTCGCGAGGATTGGAGTTGCTGGAATACATGTGGAGGACCAGAGGTTTCCCAAGAGATGCGGACACCTAGCCGGTAAACTAGTACTCCCATTTGATGAAGCATTGTTGAAGATGAAATCTATCCTGAGGGCGCGGGATGAAGTGGATAGAGACTTGGTGATAATCGCTAGGACCGACGTGTTGGGGTCTGAGGGTGGGACCGTTGAGGAGGCTGTCAGAAGGGGGATAGCATATGCTGACGCTGGAGCTGATGTGGTTTGGGCGGAGTTCAGATCGCCCGACGACGAGGCGGCAAAAATCTTTGCGGAAAGGGTCCTCGCTCAGCATCCAGACATTCCCCTCCTTTTCAACTACTCCTCATCCTTCAAGTGGTCAAAGAGCAAGTGGAGGCTACGTTTCAAGGAGGTGGCCGCTATGGGGTATAAGCTCCTTTTGGTGAGCATGGGTAGTCTTCAGGCTGAGCTAGTCTCTGTCTGGAAGTATCTGAAGGGACTGGCAGAGGAGCTGGAGGAGGCCCACTGGCGACTTGAGTCTGAGCTCGAAGGCACACTCTTCGAGAACATCCACGAATTCGTTGGCATCAGCAGATATGCCGAACTTGAGAGGCTTTTTCTGCCCACCGGCGAGCTCCGGGAGAGATACGGCTCAGAGTAAAAATATAGACCACGCTGGAAGATTTCTGGTGGGGAGATGCCAACCTATACAGGCGAGATAGTCGTTAGGACACGGGGCGAAAACGATGTCGTGGACATAACCGAGAGGGTTGAGGGCTACATTGAGCGGTCGGGAGTGAAAAACGGTGTCGCCCACCTCTACGTGGTCGGCTCTACAGCTGCGCTGACAACCATGGAGTATGAGCCGGGGCTTATAGAGGATATTCGGGGTGCATTGGAGCGGATAGCTCCTAAAAATGCCTACTACAAGCACCATGAGAGATGGGGAGATGATAACGGCCACTCCCACATAAGAGCCTCGATAGTCGGCCCCTCCCTCTGCGTGCCTATCAGAAACGGCTCCCTAACCACTGGGACCTGGCAACAACTCGTCCTAATAGAGCTGGACACCCGCGCGAGGGAGAGGCGGATCCTCGTGACCATCATAGGCGACTAAATACTCGAAAACGGAGGGGCAGTTTCAAAGAAGGCTCAGAGAGTGGACTCGGGGAAAAATTACTTTGGGCTGTTATGGCGGAGTTATCTTGATTGCTTGGACCGGGCATGCAGACTCGCATGCCATGCAGAAGATGCAGTCGGCCTCTCTGATGGGGTCAGACTTGTCTGTCCTGTATTTCCCCCAGAGCTCCTTATCCTTCTCCGGGTCAATGATTCTATCCTTCCCCGTGCCTGAAAAGCCTGGGTTCAGGAGCCATTCAAACACGTTGACTGGGCAGACATCCATGCATGCCCCATCAGCTACACAGCAATCGAGATCCACCGCCACGGCTGTGCCGTGGATTCCCAGTTTCGTCGGGTATGGCTTACCCTCACCGTCTGGTCTCTCTACCCCCTCAGCCCATACTGCGTGGCCATGATGCTCGCCCGTTTTTGGGAACTTCTTGGAAAAATCAGGATCTATGGGTGCTGACTTGAAATCAACTTGTCGGACCATCGGTATCGAGTCTATTTATTCCCTATCTACTATATCTACTTAACCCAGTTATACAATTTCGATAATTTAGAGTCTAGTGAAGTTCACCAGGCTGTCCAGCCCCTGGCTCGCTACATGAATATTCTTATCCTATGCGACTACCGTGGTCGGCTGTTAAGAGTCTAGTGAAGCATGTTCGAGTGCCTAGATGGCAGGCAGGGCCTTCTGGTATAACACGGTATATAATTGCGTCGCCGTCACAGTCCACCAGTATCTCGACGACTCGCATATAGTTTCCTGAGGTCTCGCCCTTGAGCCATAGCTTGCCTCTAGACCTGCTAAAAAAGTATGCGAGTCCCTCACGGACTGTCCTCTCTACGGCATCCCTGTTGGCGTGTGCGAACATTAAGACTTCCCTTGTCTCGTAGTCCTGAACTATGACGCTTACCAAGCCACCTAGCTTTGAGAAGTCTAGGTCTGAGACCGTCACCTTTTCTGGGCCACTCATAGCCTGACCTCTATACCGTGTGTCTTTAAATATTCTTTCACCTGCCTGATCGTGTAGACGCCGTAGTGGAAGACGGATGCTGCGAGGACGGCATCCGCGCCACCGAGTTTGACTGCCTCCAAAAAGTGTTTGAGATCGCCCGCTCCCCCGCTGGCTATCACTGGTATGGACACGGCATTAGTTATTCGGCGCAGCAGCTCTGTGTCATATCCAGTCCTCCTTCCGTCTTGATCGATCGATGTGAGCAGTATCTCTCCTGCGCCAAGCCCCTCTCCGCGCACAGCCCACTCTACGGCGTCCAGCCCTGTCGGCTTAGAGGCGCTGTGGCTGTATACTTGGAACCACATCCTGCCCGAACCATATTCTCGCTTAGCATCGATAGCGAGTACGGCGCATTGCGCGCCGAATCTCTTCGATATCTCTGTGATGATGTCAGGGCTTTGAATGGCGGCGGTATTTACAGCCACCTTGTCTGCACCGTTTGCAAGTATTCTATAGGCATCCTCTGCATTTCTAATCCCGCCACCAACTGTAAATGGTATGTTTATCTCCGACGCTATCCTACGTATGACGTCGATGAATGTCTCCCTACCCTCAATCGAGGCCGAGATGTCCAGTAGAGCCAGCTCATCAGCGCCCTCCTCCACATATCTTACAGCCAAAGCTACAGGGTCTCCGGCAGCCTGAAGCTCCCTGAATGAGACACCCTTCACAACTACTCCATGATGGACGTCAAGACATGGTATAATTCTCTTAGCTGGCACCCGCTACACCTTTAGCGGCCTTGATGTAGTCTTTAATCGGTGCCAGCTTCTCATAATATGCTCTGCCCAAAACTACTCCCCTATAACCGATGCTCGACAACATCTTAACCTCGCGCGGCGTCGTGATCCCCCCGCTAGCGAAGATTGACCCCCTCCTCTCGACGGGGATCTTCTCGAAAAATCTCAGGTCCGGCCCTTCCAGAGTACCATCCCTCTCTACGGACGTCATCAAAATGTATTTTAGTGAGAGATCATCAACGAGTCTGAACCCCTCCTCAACACGCATGAGACTCGCCATACTCCATCCTTCATACACGATCCCCTCACTGTTAAAGTCTAGTGCGGCAACTAGCCGCTCTGGGCCGTAATCCCTAATAAGCTCCTTTACCAGCTCCCTATTCTTGAATAGTATGGTCCCAATAACTATTCTGTCTACCCCAATCCTAAAGACTTTTTCAACCCGCTCCCTAGTCCGGAGACCTCCACCAACCTGTACCGCTTTACCCTTGGCGCTCTTCACTATCTCTTTTAAAACCTCCATATTGTCTCCCCTATTCAGGGCCGCGTCGATATCAACTACGTGGATCCCGTCTATCTCTGTGGAGGCCAGCTGACTCGCTACGTACGCGGGGTTGTTAGAGTAGACTAACATGTTTCCTAAGTCTCCTTTTATCAGCCTTACTACGCGGCCCTCGAGGATGTCAATTGAGACCCACAGCTCCATGTATCCACCAATACACCTAAAAGCCACCATAAATACACAATCTTCCAGCCTCTACACCTGCATATCTGGCCAGCTCTCTAGGGGCTCAGTAGATCTCACAATACGGGCCCCCATCCCTGCAAACCTTTTGAAAGCGAGGTCTGCCTCAGCCGAATAGTCTACAACCCCTGGGACCACCACAGGCGATGTACAGTCCTCGAGCAGATATATTCGGGAGACGAGCTCAGGTCTTCTCTCCTTCACAACATCTATCAGGTCTGAGACGGTCCAGGCGACACAGTGGCTCTTGGCCTCACCCGCTATTATTAGTGCGTCGTAGGAGAGAAGCCGGTTTATGAGCTGCTCATCCCTCTCTCCTATCAGCTCTCCACCAGGCCCCCTCTTCACCTCTGGCCCTAAAGCAGAATAGTGCTCTGTCAGTGGGGAGAAACCCTTTGTCCTTATTACTGGCTGGGATGCCCGCGCTATTGCGTGGAAGAACACGGCCTCCTCTACGAGCGGAACGAGCGAATGGCCGATCCCACCAAGCATTGCATGGAAGGGCCAGATGGTGAGCTCATACTTTCCGCTCCGCTCCAGCGACTCAACATAGTGTCTGACGTACGATTGCAGGTACTCTAGGTTTATTCCAATTGTTCTTGCAGCCTCTGCGGAGACCCTCCACCTACCCTCTCTAATGTCGTCAACAGTTATTCTGGTGTAGGGCTGGGGATGCCTGCCATTCTCATCTTCAAAGAAGACTGAGTGGAAGATCTGATAGGCTTGATGGGTATCCATCGTGGCTACTATTCCAGTTATTGATGACAGGTTCCGATAGATGAATGACGCCACTCTCTGGCAGTCTTCCACGGCACCCCTACCAGAAGTTCCGGCCACAAAGAGCTCGAACCCAGGAATACAGAATGTGTTCTGAACATCTATGAGTATCAGGCAGGTTCTGAACTCATCGGCTGAAGCTGGCTTGATGGAATACCTCCTTCGCCACTCCACCGCCTCAGCAGCCCTCTGCTGGTAGGGGACGTGCCAGATCTTGTCCGCCTGGTATGGGTCGAAGTGTGGGGGGTGTGGAAGCTCCTTAGCCATCGGTATGTAGATAGACTGCCCGCCCCATATTGGCTTTTCGCGTTAAGTATGCTTAAATTGTTTGGCTTTGGGGTGCGGGTGGATATTCGGGTAGAGTGAAGAAGGCAACTATCTGAACGACAACTGCTACGAATAAAATCACAAATCCTATCAGAATTATCGCCAATGCAGCCCCTATAAGATAGAGGAGCCCTGCTGTGGCGAAGAGGCCGGCGCCAAGCCTCTTAGATATTAAGCCATAACTCCTCCTGAGGAAAATGCTGGAGGCTATAGAGAAGGCCCATACAACTGCTAGTGCGGCGAAAATTGCAATAAATATTCCCCAAAATAGTTGAAATGCTTCAGGTTCTGTAAAATCTGTCGGCAGTCCGTCGCCGGTGAAGACCCTTGAGAATATTTGAGCGAAGCTTGCTAGGCCGAGGGCTAAGCCGACAACCACACCCACCGCCCCACCCACTATCAACAATATGATTGAGATCAGCATGTCGTTGAATATTGATGAGTCCCCCACCGCGTCAGCGATTTTTTTCACAGCTATTGCGACAAGCACGATACCGATGATATAGAGTATGAAGCCCACATTAGGGGCCGGTAATAATAGTATGAGTATTGAGCCGATGCCTCCTAGGTATTTCGCATCCCTTAGACTGTCCATGCCTATTTCGATTTTTTTACTTGTTAATATTCCTTGCGATATGATTAGTACCGGACCCGGGGGTCGAGTATGAGGTAGAGTGACTCGAGGAGAAGTCTTGCGGCGACGTAGATCATGCCATACATGTAGGTCAGGGCTATTATTATCGCCTCGTCCCCCCTCACGACAGCGTCGTAGTAGAGTCTACCCATACCTGGCCAGTTGAATATTGTCTCGGTGAGTATTGCACCTCCGAGAGAGCCTGCCAGGCTGAAGACGACTATCGTTATGATTGGAGGTGCGGCAGGTCTCATGATGTGTCTCCGTATGACTATGCCCTCGGGTAGCCCTCTCGCCTTTGCGGCAGTTACAAAGTCCTCCTGCGCTACATTCAAGACTACAGTCCTCGCAGCATAGATTGATGGTCCTATGCTAACTGCCACGAGAGTTGTGAGTGGTAGTATTGAGTGCCACAGGATATCAAGAACTATGAGGTGTGGTTCGGTGGGTGGTGGTGAGCTCATCACCCCGCCGGGCGGAAGCAGCCTCACATAGTATACGAAGACGAGCAATAGTATTATTCCTGTCCACCAGCTGGGGAGCCCGTTCGATACCGCGGCAAGATAGATTGTAACCCTATCCAACCAGCTTCCCGGGTTTAGGGCAAGTTTGAGACCGATATAGATGCCGGCTAGCGTCGAGACCATAATGGCAGATGTGACCAGCATTACTGTGAAGGGAATCCGCTCCATCACTATGTCGCTGACTTTTCTGCTCCCACTAAACCCCTCGATCACCCTCGACTCACCTAGGTCGAGGAGGACGACTCGGCGAATCAGATCAGGAAGTCTATAGTACCACGGCTTGTCCAGGCCGTAAGACTCTATCAACTCCTGCCTGCGCGCCGCTAAGACGTTCTCGAGCTCTGTAGGATCTGTTATGCGTTGTGCCAGTGTCTGTCTTAGATTTCTCAACTCCTCGTTTATCGTTGCTGTTATGACGCGCTCGGAGAACCCGCTCGCCCCCAGTATCGCTACAAGTATGGCAATTACCACTAATAGGACGAGACCTAGTGATGCTGCCCTCGTAACAAGCGCACGTATTACGCCCACTACCTCCCCCTACGCCTCAACAACACAACTACGAGAAACAAAGCCACGGCCACGACCACGGCGACACCGGCGTATAGGAGTGTTGGCAGCTGCGCCTCAACGTTTTCCCTCGTGGTGGTCATCGTAGGCTGGGTCTGGGTCGTAATTTCCCTCGTAGGCGTGGTCTCCCCCATTGTCACTAGGATGTTGCCCTCAACCTCCAGCACGGTACCAATCTCGTCGGGGTTGTAGGCGATTATTGAGAGTTTGTAGAGCCCGGGTCTCAGCTTAGATGAGGCCTCTGCTGTGACTTTGATCTCGTAGGATCCTCCGTTAACGGGTGTGGCATCGCCGACGGCGAATGTAGTTGTTCGTGACGCGTCTTGTATGAGGTACCTCACCTTGGTTCCTTGGGGAGCTTTGAGCCTGAGGGTTATTGCTCCGCCCGTCATGGTGTTTATCTCTCCCAATATGGGCGATGCAAGGGAGAGTTGTGGCGGTTGAGTGAATTCTGACCATCTGCCAGGGCTAAACGGGTATGTTGGGTCTCTGAAGGCGACCAGCTCAGCTGTCTGGCTAGGTCCATCAAACCTTGTAAGCATGAACGGCCCTTGCCCAATGACTAGGTGCCTATACTTTCTGAACCACTCTATAGATGCTCGATACCTGGCCTCAGCCTCGCTCCAGCCCATTTGGTAAACGCCGTCAATGCTCAACACCTTTTCAGGCAAAAACTTGGAGGATAGAAAATCGCTCAAAACCACTTCAGCCAGGTGTCTTGAGACCCGCTCCTTGACGAGGTTAATCCATCCGAGCTCTGGGTTGAACCGGGCCGCAGCCGTGTCTGTGTAGGCGGCCTGTCTCTTATCGAAGACTAGGACATCCATGGCTAGGAGGACCTCCCAAGGCATAGAGATAGATGTTGGGAGGGCGTACTCCGCAACAATCTCAGGCTCGAAGTGCCAGTAGTCGACGTAAACCTCGAGCTTAGACCCCTCCACTATCCTGAAGCCCTTGAAGGTTTCGAGGTAGGGCCGGGATGTCACGGCTACTGCCGTCTCTATCCTGCTCTTCCGTTCGTTGTAGGCTATGTCGAAGGCCTGATAGATGGGGTATAGGATGTCTGCCCATGTTATAGGCTGGCCATGATGCCACTTCGCCCCTATGTATTTTGAGAAGTCGTAGACGACCTTGCTCTTAGCTACGACGCCGGCGCCAACCCTACGCCACCCACCCGACTGGGCATCCCATATGAAGGCATCGGCCGGAACCTGTACTGTGGGCTGCGGAGAGGAGACCTCGACCCTAAAGTCGGCCCTGAAGGGTATTGGTCTGCCTGAGAATGGGTGGCGTGCAAGTGGAGGGTCAACAATGTTGCGGTAAATGTCTACGCTGTAGACGTCGCCGAAGCCGCCGATTGGGTTCCATGCGCTCCTTCCACCAGGCGGTTCTACCCACAAATGGCCTACTAGCAGACTCTTATCGCTACGCTCCTTGTTCACCACCTCCCTGAGGGTATAGACTGAGCGTGGTCCTCCCACTATATCGAGGATTAGTGGGGTGACGGATGGGCTTGCTGGGAAGACGCTAATGGCTGTCGCAACCCAAACTCTGATCGATTCTTGGACGCAGAGTCGAGTCATGCTCTTGAACAGCTCGTCACGCTCCTCCTTGCTCCTATAGTCGCCCTTAAAGAGTCTCTGACCAAGCTCGTCGAGAGTTGAGTTCTCGTACTGCCAGAACCCGACCTCCCTCCAGCCAGGCATATTGCCGAGCCAAGGGGCGCAGAACTGGTTTACGCTTCCTGCCTCGTATCTCGCGGCGCCACCCCTCCCCCAGCCCTCAGTGTATATGTGCCAGTCGAAGGCAGCCGGGTCCCTTGAGTACACCCTCTCGACAGCTGGACCGAACTCCAGCAAAATAGGCTCAACCCTAAACCCTAGTCTCTCCAACTCATTCCTAAGCATCTCGCCAATCTCTCTTCTCTCATCCTCGGACCTGTAGATCAGCTTCAGTGAGATTTCCTTCCCGCCAAACCTCCAGACGCCGTCCACTAGCTCGGCTCCAGCCTTCTTCATCGCCTCTGTTATCAGGGATCCTGCATAGTCAGGATCATAGCGTATCCCTAGAGACTTAACATCCTCGAAGACGGTTACGTAGTCTAGGTCGAAGGGGCTAACGAAGGAGTACATGGGCTGGGCCAAACCCTTGAAGATGACCGAGACAACCTCATCCCTGTTCACGAGGTATTGTATGGCCTGTCGAACCTCTCTGATTGAGAAGGGGTTAAGCTGGCCGCTGGGAGCTGGTGCGGGGTTGAGTAGTATTGAATACATCGTAGCTGGGGCTTCAATGAGTTTGATTGATGGGTCGCCCCTCAGGCGGCGTGCGGCCTCTGTCTTAAGGTTGAAGAGGAATATGTCGATTCTTTCCGCCTTGATCTCCCTGTCGGCGATGTCCTGTGAGCCTATCCCCCGGAATATTATTCTCTCAGCTGCGGGTCCGCGAAGCTGAGACTGGCCATGAGACAATTCCAATATAGACAGCTGTGTGACAGCTAGCAGTAGAACGAAAAGGAATGCAGTCAGGCTCCGCATCCTAGGTCTGGAGGAATAAAGGCAGTCGAATAGATAAGCTTTGGGCATCTACCATCAGAAAAGGTTGGAGACGCTCCGCACATAGAGTAAAGTGGTGCCTTGGCTAACTTGATGACCGTGCTCTCGTAAAATGCTCTCACATCTGGCTCGTCGCCTGACCACTCCGCGGACTCCGTTGGAGCCTTCTAGCCACAATCATCCCCACCCCCAACCCTATCGCAACACCTGCAAGACCGACTATTATCACCCATGCAATGTCTGGCGCGGTGGCTGAATGACCTACTTCTGCTGCTCTACTATCACTACTAGATTTCAACGACTCACTCAGTCCGCGGATCTCTGTCAATAAGCTCTGCAGAAGCTGCCTATCCGTCTCGAGGGCACCTATCTTTTCCGCTAGATTGCTGAACCCGAACTCGATGTAGAAGCTTGCAATAGCGAAATTTCCCGTCTGGTCATACGCCACTATTGTCTGCGGCCCCTCCGATGTCAGTGGTGTGAAGATCCGCGCCATGAAGGACCCTTCTTCACTCGTCTTAGTGTATGCCACTACGCTCCCCGAGAGCTCTATGTATATGTTGGAGTCCGGTTGGAAGTTTGAGCCAACTATCGTTACGTCGCGGCCTGCGACGCCGCTGGGTGGTGAGACGAAGATCGAGGGGGCGGTTATCGCCCGCCGCCTCGCGAACGCTATCTTCTGGTTCACACCAGTGAACTCTCCCAGCCTGCAGTCCGCCCAGACCATGTATACGTCATCGGCTGTCGCCTTTATTGAGAAATAGTCGCCGATAAAACGGCCACCTGGGAATCCGAAGTTGGGGTTACTATACGAGTCCGTAACCCTTGTGCTTCCAACCCTCTGTCCGAGCTCAGGTATCTCAAACCCCCATGTCTCGCCCTTGTCGCTTGACCTTGTATAGTAGATGTGGTATTTCGTCTCAACGGGGTCATCCCTCATATCACCCCATATCGCATGAATCACGCCGTTCGGGTCTACCGCTATGGAGGGGAAGAACTGAAGCCTGTCGGTCTCGTCATCGTTAAGTCTTTTAGGCTGTGACCATGTAGCTCCGCCATCGAGGCTTCGAACAAAAAAGATGTCGCCGTCATCAAGTGGCTTATCAGCTGGGCGGCCCGCGAAAACTATGTAGACCTCGCCTCCAGGGCCCACTGCTATCTGTGGGAAAGAGGAGCCCCAGTTTCTGAAGGCCGCGTTTCGAGGCAGGAAGCTGACCTCGTTAAATATGGCTGCCCTCACCGGTCTACTCCAGCTCCTTCCACCGTCTTCGCTGACCGCCACGTGTATCTCCCCTAAACCCCTAGCGCTGTCATCATCTAGCGTGTCGAGCCATGCTACATATATTGTGCCGTCAGGAGCCACGGCGGGCTGAGACCCCTGGACAACCCTCCTCTGAGTTGTCTCGGCTCCGTATCCACGGACTACAACTGGGCTAACCTGTATGGGTGGTGTCATGACTGTAAAGTCCGTCGAGGACTTGACGAGCTTGATGACCGACTCGATTCTAGGGTTCCCGAGGAATACTAGCTCCTCGACGTAGAATATGTCCCACACAACCGAGAACTCCGTATACGTGACGTATATCGCGTCTCTTTTTGGGTCTGCCTTATCGGGGCCCACCGTCATCCAGGGCTTGTCAAGGAAGGAGAACGCAATACTACCCCTCAGCCTACCCTTCTCATCATATCTAATATCTCTGAAGGTAATGCCGCTTCTAGCCACGGAGACAGGCTCGGACCAGGTGAATCCTCCGTCCGTGCTCTTGGATACCACTATGCTTGAGACAAGCTCCTCTGAAACTGCAGCGCCTATCCTGAACTCCTCCACGCCAATAGATATCGAGGAGAAGTAGGCGTTCCCATCCCTGTCAAAAGCAACCACAGGATCGCCACCCGACCCCTGGTCATCTTTCAAGTATCTCAGCTGGCGAGGACCTATCCACGTCTCCCCGCCATCAAGGCTAACATAGGCGCTCACACCCGCAAAATTATAGTCTATGACGCCTACTAGCAGGTGGTTTGGGTTCTTTGGATTAACGGCTATGTGGGGCTCAGTCTGAATAGGCGCCCTGCTGAAGTCCCGCGTTATCAAGATGTTTCTGCTGAAGGCCGGTGCTGGGCTTCTGAAGGGAACAAGTATCCCTGCAGCTCCCGGTGCCTGGAGGGCAAACTGTCCCAAGTTGACGCCCTCGCCTCCACTCTCGACTCGCTTCTCGCCAGGCTCACTTCCCGCCTCTCCCAGCCTCATCAACGGGTCCTCTCCACGGGCGATTACACCAAGTCTACCCGTCAGAAGACCTGAAAGGAGTCTAGTTGACTGAAACTCTATCCTTACACCGCCACCTAGGTGAACCTCCTCGAGAGAAAAGGCGGTAGGAAAAATCAACACTACCGCCAAGACTATTGCTAGTGCGAATGCAGCTAATCTGGCCATACTGTTAACAGGCACTACTCAGCCCTATTAACTTATTAACTTATAACTATTACTGCTTTGTGGCTTAATTCATGGGGTTATTTCTGGTTTCTGAGCCTTGCGGATGCGATTTTCGAAGGCGATTTTCTAATTGAAGGTAGCTTTTATATAAACGTTATGATAAGGTATAAATAATGGGTCGTAATCTGAGAAGAGGCGTCATTCCAACTTTTATACCTTTCAGCAAAACTTATATCAAACCAACTGAGATTTAGGGAACCACGTCAAAATTTCAGGGAATCTCGGCTTCCAGATGCGGAAAAGGTCCAGAATTAAGCCACAAAGCACTGTCTCCTAAATAAAACTTAACGGTTCCCCCCAACGGATCTGTTAAGTTGGTATTACTCAATCTTGATCACCCCTACTAGTCTTTT
>BEHE01000025.1 GCA_002898395.1 Candidatus Calditenuaceae archaeon HR02 | reverse complement strand
GCCATTGGGGCGGCCTCGAGATCATCAAACCAATGCTGGCCCGACGCGACAGCCGCTGCCCCTTGACGGGGCGCGTGGGTTCGAATCCCACCCCCGGCGTTACTGTTAAATTATTATAATAAGCAGGGGGAATAAGGGGGGAGGGGCGGGTGTTCGTCTGCACTTCATCATATTCCTGCCGATACTTTTCTTCAAAATCTCACAAATCTTCCACCACTCCTTCTTTTCTCTTATCTCATCCATGTAGTAACGAATCGCCTTTGTTGATAATTCGATGAAGTATCTCTTCCTGGTTATCGATGTTCCCACGGTTTTGAGGAACTCCTGATAGCCCCCAGCTACTTTAGTGTTTGTAGGATGTATTGGCTAACCTATAGTGTCTGGTGTCCATACTGCGGTGTAAGGCTAAGGACTAGGCCATGTCGTGGATGTAGGAGGGGGGTGGCCTAAGCGGTATATAAGTGTCCCTGAACAGGTGGAGGTGGGTTTGGAGAGGCACTACCTCCCATATCCAGTTAGGGTGAGGATGTGTCAAAGGGTGCTGGAGCTCAGGGGGAAGATATGAGCTATAGGAAGATTCAGGAGAGGATTTATGAATTATTCGGGGTGTGGTTAAGTAAAAGCCAAATCAGCTACTGGTGTAGAGGAACTCATAGGCCTGAAGGTAGGGTCAGTGTTGTTGTGAGGGAGGGTTATTGGTTTAGGTATGTTGTCGGGAGTGTTTTATCGGATGGCAACAGAAAAAGACATGCGGGCAATTCAGACCTTATGTTGCGTGTCAGGGATCGAGAGTTTGTGGAGGCATTTGCTGAGGCTCTAAGGAGGATAGGGTTATGACCGTCGATAATATTCAGGGACGGTGGTTACAGAGTGTACGCCACATCAACCGAGCCATACTATCTGCTAGATAGTGGCGAGTGGCGGAAATACATGGACTCCGACCCCGAGGCGAGACTAGGATTCCTAAGAGGCTTCTTCGACGGTGATGGCGCAGGATTGATGCCAGCCTACGCGAACACCGATGTCCAATTACTCGAATATATCAGACAGCTACTTGCCGAGCTGGATATAAGGACAAGTCCATTGATACTAGCGATTAAGAAGGGTAGCAAAGCATGGCATCCCAAGAGGCGAATGTGGATAGAGAGGAAGAATGACGTATATGTGACGTATATCTATCCTGAGGACCATCAAAGGTTCTTGGAGAAGGTCGGAACATCGATACCTAGGAGGAGATACCTCATCGATTTCTCCATAAAGAGGACACGGCGTTATATGGACAAGATAGGGGAAAGGAAGGAGTGGTGGAAGATTTGTGAGATTTTGAAGAAAAGTATCGGCAGGAATATGATGAAGTGCAGACGAACACCCGCCCCTCCCCCCTTATTCCCCCTGCTTATTATAATAATTTAACTACCCCGCGGCGGGAGGGATTTGAACCCTCGCGGGCTTTATCGGCCCAGTGGCTTAGCAGGCCACCCCCCTACCGGGCTAGGGCACCGCCGCATTTGGGGTTTTCCTGGTTTGGTGCTGGGTTGGCTCTTCGGTGGGGAGATGGTGTGTCTGAGAATATAGGTGTTATGGTTTGTGGGGGGTTTCTGGGTGTGGAGTCTATTTCCACTGTCTAGGGTTGCTTGGGTGTGTTGGGTGTTTTGTGTCGGTGTGTGGGTTTTAGGGGTTAGGGGATGCGGCCTCTGGGGCGAGAAGCATGTTATTGATTCTATTAAACGTTTGAGGG
The DNA here is from genome assembly GCA_002898395.1 of Candidatus Calditenuaceae archaeon HR02. Classification (GTDB taxonomy): domain Archaea; phylum Thermoproteota; class Nitrososphaeria_A; order Caldarchaeales; family Calditenuaceae; genus HRBIN02. The sequence continues at coordinate 17,147 of BEHE01000025.1, read as the reverse complement.
GTGAGGTGCTCTCACCCATGGCTATCCGTCCATATTTTCATGCGGCGGAGGGCTTTTCTCGATTTGTTTGGGCGGCCTAGCTGTTGTCGAAACACTCTATTGCAAAATATCATACAGCCTGGAGAAGGCCACGAAGAGAAACTTAGCAGCCGATCTTTATCCTAAGGTCGTCCCTGCTCGCTTCGCCTATCGCCACTAAATACTTGACCACCTCCACCTACCTAAGTCATTAACTCTGGCTTAACTTGCCTTGGGTCCTCAGTATCCCAGCCCAAAAGCTTGAGGAAAGGGTCGATCAATACATAACGCGTCAACACCTCATTTTTTGAGAGCTTATCCCTAAACACCTCGACTCTACCCTTCAATTCAGCAATTCTATCAATAATCCCGCGGAAAACACAGTAAAAATGACAATTAACGAGATATAAAAATTTATAGAACTCGTATCGAGAATAATGTTCGCATGCGGCCTCATAAAAACTGGGAATAGAAGAGATTGAGGCCTTCCCCAGCAAGTAGCCGTATGGCTCCGAATTCGTATCCAGAATAGAAAAGCCGTCATAGTCATCTGCTCATCAGTACCCCCCATGATAAGAAATGTTTTAATAAATCAAATATGAGTTCGGCCCTAGGGTGACAAATACTAGAAAGCCTTTAATTATGGTCTGTCTACTCGCTACCATTAGCGCAATCCTCCATTTTGGGAATGCCAACCAAGTACGTGGTGACCCAAAGTTAGATTTTGACTCGCCTTTTTACGTACATCTACTGCTTTGGCTGAGGGGTGAGGTCGATGCCCCACCGCCACAGCCCTTCCGTATGCGTATAGTTATGCCAGCAGCCGCTAATACATTATCTAGCTACATCGGTGTAAACAATGCGTTTGGATTAACTAATTCTGTTCTCTGGATAACAACTGTGACACTATACTTCTTGTCGATTAAAAAACTCTATGATCTCAAAACTGCAACCATTGTTTCGATTCTCTTTTCCTTCTCAGTACCAGTAATGGTTTATGGAGCCGCAATATCGACAGACATGCTTAGTTATCTAACTATAGCGGCATCAATCCTATATCTAGCAACTGATCAAAAGCAAAAAACCAAATCTTTACTTCTTCTCGGAGTTTTATTATATTTTACAACTATGGGCCGAGAAGTCAGCATCCTTGGCATAGCGTACATATTCGTTTATAGAATATTAAATGACAAAAATCTTTATCAAGCGCTTAAGGAAACCCTCATCCTCTTTATATTCGCCACTGGTGGCTTAGCAACATCTAGCATATTAGTCCCAGAACCAGGCTATACCTCATATTTCTACCAGGCATTGCAAAGCTCACTCGCCATCGATAAAGTTCTGAAGGAGCTATACCAGATAATCGCAGCCTATCACATCGGGTGGATATTGATAGTGTATACAACAATAAATATAAGCAAATCGGCTAAGGGAAGGGATAATCTGTTCCTATCATCCCTAATAGTCGGAGGAGGATTCATCGTTCTTGACCATTTCATAGGAATAATAAGTTCGAGGTTCGTATTTTTGACATACCCAGGGTTCCTAGTCGCAATATACAAGGGAGCAGAATCAATAGGCGATTCGATACGTTCAAAGACCAAATCAAATCTATACCAGACCATTACTTGGACAGCCCTAATCCTCTATATCACGGTTGGATTCCTCGCAACGGCAGAGAACAATATATCATTTCCAACAAGCTCGGACAGGGATATCTCCAAACTTTTTCCAAACAACTATCCATTAGAAAAACTCTGGCATATGGAATAAATGATTATTTATTTCCGAGTTTTATATTCTTCTTAATGTATACCAATGATGAAGATGACCGAGAGTAGCAGGTGATCAATACCACAAACCTAAATTCTTTTTATTACATTTTGCGTATTACAGGGGGTTTTATGTTACTATTTTCCACGAGGAAAGTTTAGAGTGTGTTATTCAGGTAATTAGATACCACTACGTCTAGCTATCGGAAACGTGTATGGATCCCGCCTGGGTAATACATTCAATGATAATTGCAGTCGCGTGGGGGTCTCGTATTTAGATCGGCTGGAAACGTTAATACCCGAAACACCTCTTCAGTTTCTGGGCGGAGTGGCCGGCCCCGTAAAGATTTTTAGAATGGTTCGAGGAGAGAGGGTTTATGGTTTCCGAAGTGGTTGTCGTCGAAGGCATTGTAAAGAAATACGGCGGTGTCGTGGCTGTTGATAATGTTTCTTTCAGGGTTTACCGAGGTGAGGTATTCTCGCTGCTGGGCCCCAACGGTGCGGGAAAAACGACGACTGTCGAGATTCTCGAGTGTCTCAGGACTCCGACCTCCGGCGACGCATTCGTCAAGGGTCTCAGCGTGAAAAACCCCGGCGATAGCATGAAAATAAAGCAGATTATAGGTGTCCTGCCGCAGGACTTTAAAGCCATAGACAACCTAACCGTATTCGAAAACGTACAGCTGGCAGCGGTGGCTAAGAAAGCCGATAACATACAGGAGGTTCTCGACTCGCTGGGTCTGTGGGAAATTAGGAAACAAATGTTCTCAAAACTATCAGGTGGGCTGAAGAGGAGGGTCGGTATAGCCATGGCCCTTGTCGGAAACCCCGAGATAGTTTTCCTCGACGAGCCCACCACGGGTTTTGACCCCGAAGCAAGACGTGAAACATGGCTCTACATCAAAAATATCCAAAAATCTGGAGCTACCGTAATTCTGACGACGCATTACATGGAGGAGGCTGAGAGGCTTAGCGACCGTGTAGCGGTGATGGTCAGAGGAAGGATAGCTGTTGAGGGAAGAGTGCGGGAGCTGGTTGCTAAGTACGGGGGAAGAACACGTCTCGTCTTCGATTTCCTAGAGCCGGAAGCTGCCCAACTTCTACGCGAGGGCGGATACTTGGTGGAGCAGACGGAGGAAGGGCTCGTAGTGATCAAAGTTGAGAAAGAATCAGAAGTGTTTGATGTCGTTGCTCTGCTGAGGAGCGGCGGTTTCATGGCTTATCCGCAGGTTAGGCAACCCGGGCTTGAGGATGTTTTTCTATCGGTTATCGGATCGAGGCTCTCCGAGACAGGTGAGCTGATTTGACCACGATTTCTAGGATCGTTTTCCTGTTGTTCAAAGCTTGGATGAGAGATAAATCTAGCCTCTTCTTCGGATTCGCTCTACCCATCATGTTTCTGCTTCTCTTTGGCACTATTTTCGGAGGGCCTTCACCGCCCAACTACAGCCTTTACATACGGAACCTTGACCTTGACCCACAAGGCAATCCAGCCCCTCTCGCTGCAGCATTCATCCAGGCCCTCAACAACAGCAGAGTCTTCGACATCAAGCTACTCACGCCGGAAGCGCCAGCTCCGAAATCCACGGGATTCGCCGCCATCCGGATACTCACGATCCCCCAAGGATTCACCGCATCGCTACTAAACAACACCATAGCAACTCGAATAGATATTACAGCCGACACTATAGAAAAGCTCTTAGAACTGGCGGGAGAGAACTTATCCGCGGAGGGGAGAGCGAACGTAAGCCAAGGTCTCAACATGTTGAAGGCGTCTAAACGATTCTTCGAAACAGAGAAAAAACCCCTCATTCTCGAAGGAAGCCCCGACGACAGGATACTCCAATCGGTTGAGGGCATAATCAACACCATTGCTGACAGGTTCGAGCTGGCGCTCCTCAACGCATCCTCAGCCATAGAGATAAATATCGTCTACAGCGGCGCCAGGCAATTCCGCCCAGTTGACTACTATCTGCCAGGCATTGTGGCGGCATTCGTAATGACCAACGGTTTACTCGGCGTCTCTTCCTTCACCTCTGAGCTGAGGCGAAACGGTGTGATGAAACTGCTTTCAACCACCCCTCTCTCACGATCTTTATGGATGGTTTCGCTCATTATAATGCAAGCCATTGTCTCCCTAATCCTGACAGCCACGATGATAACTGTAGGCTGGCTGGTCTTCCACATAACCATCACACCCAACGTATTCAGCGTCTTAATCATCATACTCGGCACGCTTGCTTTCACAGGCCTAGGAGCCTTCATCGGCGGGGTTCTGAAGACGCCCGACGCTGTGACTGCCCTAGGAAACACGGTCTCATACCCCATGATGTTTCTCTCAGGCGCTTTCTGGCCCCTCGAGATTATGCCCGACTTCATGCAGCAGATAGCGCGCTTCACACCCCTCTACTACTTCCACGTGGCCCTGAGGGTGACGCTTATAATGGGTTCAGTATCCGAGGCGCTAGTATCCGCGGCAATCGTAGGATTGGTGGCCATGGTAGGTGTAGCCCTCGCAACCCACGCAACCAAGTGGCGAGACTTCTAGCCCGACCCTTCGACGAGGATAGGAACAACTATCACTAGCCCTATCACTAAGCACTTTAACCACCTCGATAATAAGCCAGGCTCACTACTAGCCCTCTAGAGCCTGTAGCTTTCCAGAGTCTATGACAAGGGGAGATGCTACGCATGGACCGCGGCTATCTTATCAACATGCAACCCCACACCATCTATTGATTTACACTTTCCAGCCCTAGCTTATGTTGCCATTGCAGCCGTCTTACCTGCTTCTGTGTGAGGGTAGAAGTATATCTTTTAAACGGTCCTTGCGACTATCTCCACCGCATTTCCGTCTAGGTCTCTCGTCGCTATTCCAACGTAATTGTTTATCCTGTGTATAGGATAGTCTTTAAACTCGTAATCATGAGTCCTCAACCGGCCTGATACAAGATTTAACTGTTCAGTTGAGCTAAGTTTAATAGAGAAGCTTTTAAGCTGCACGCACCCGCTAGGTGGGGGAGGAGCGTTTACTCCGGCCCATATGTTGGCGCCTATGTGGTGATGATACCCGCCCGCGGACATGAATAATGCACCAGGGTATCTTCTCATAGTTATGTCAAATCCCAAGATGATATGGTAGAACTGTTCTGCCTTTTTTAGGGATGATACTTGTAGGTGTATGTGTCCTATCTTTGTCCCCCTAGGCATCTCCCAGTCTTTACTTAGTATATCCCTGACTTCTCCCCGGGCCTCTTTTAGTAGGTCATCTATGTCTAATGGCAGTGTTGCCATTTCTATCTCATTAAGCTTGTTATACCTCCATTTCTCAGCTGGTTTATCAGCATATAGCTCAATTCCATGCCCATCTGGATCTTTCAGATAGAGGGCCTCGCTTACTATATGGTCTGCAAACCCCTCGAAGTCCCAGTTATGTGTCAGCCTTATGAAAACTCTGGCTAAATCCCTGCGGCTTGGGAGTAGAATGGCGTAGTGATACAAACCCCTAGTGTTTGGAGGCTTAGGCCTTGCCCCTCTCTGCTCATATAAAATGACTAATGGGTCATCGTCCTCAACACCAAGTCCTACTCCACCATCGCTTACTTCGCATACCCTTCTCATGCCCAGCAACTTTGTATAGAAATCCAGAGACCTCTCCAAATCAGAGACAGTTAGGCTAACCCAGCCGATGCAGGCAAGAGAATCAATCCTATACATCCCGGATCACCCTATACTCCTAGGGCTTGGTATTCGCTCGCCCTTAGCCCTCCAATACGATAAGAGAACAATGTTATGGACTATTTTCACCTCATGCTCGTTGCGCGGAGCATATACCATTACTGCGTTGCGGGGGATTGCATGGCCTGCTAGCGGGTGCCTTTCTCCCCATCCCTTCCCAAGTATCTCGTCCACCCAGTTGGGAGGAGCCATTAGATGCATGCTACCATCATACGGCGGGTGGAGGTGGGCAAACTCCCTCTCAACCATAAACGAGTCAGGCGAGGGATTAACCTTCTCAGATGATAGCCACAAAGCCCTAGCGCCTGGAACGGAGATAAGGCTAGCCTCCTCCTGGACTTCGGGTATGCTGAAGAGCAGATCGGCCAGCTTGTTATACACCTCCGCTGATGGGTTCTGGCTTATCTGCTGATGGGGCATCTCCCTCCTAGTCAGGGGCCTCTCACCCTCCCTTCTCGGCAGCCCCTCATACAAGAGCCAGAAGTTTGGGTAATGCATTATCATCCTCCAGCCCATACCTTCCCTAACCCTCTCAGCTGATAAATCTATGAAATAATGGTCCAATACGGCTTGGCGTTCCGTGGCAAGGGGCGGGGAGCAGTAGTCTTCCTCCTCCCACATAACATAACCGTCAAACGAATACCCAGCGTTAACTAGGCTGTACTCTAAAGCTCTTCCGAAGGGCTTTAACGAAGATATATACCCACTACTGATCTTCTTACGCAGTTCATTTATCTTACCACCAACCATTTTGGCTTTAACCAGATAGTGCGCCACCTTGCATCACCTCAAAGAGCATATACTAATCCCGGGATCAAGGTGAGTACCTCACCAGTTTCAACCAACTGCTCAAACAAAAGCTCTAGCTCACTCATATGGATTGCACCTTGTACGATGTATTTTCTGTTTATGACTAGTGTTGGTACAGCGTGTATACCCAGCTTCTCGGCCTCTCTAAGGTCCCCCCTAATCATATCCTCTACCCTCCTACTGTTAAAATCGATGAGGAACTTGTTAACGTCCAGCCCAATATCGCGGGCGCACTCTGTAAGTACGTTGGTATCAGCTATGTTCCTACACTCGGTTAGATGTGCCCTCTGTATCCTGTCGAACATATCCCAGTGCCCAAGCTGGCCTCTTTGCAACTCCGCCGCCTTACATGCCCTAAGCCCAGGCATGGAGTATGGGTAGTCAAACTCCCTCTTCTCCATCAGGTCCGCGTTTATCCTATGCTCGTCGTCATTCAGGTTAGCCGCTCTCCAGTGCCGCATTATCTCAGCCTTCCCCCTCTCCTTGCTTCCGAATATCCTTGATATGCTGTCTGGCTCTGGGGCTAACGCGAAGCACCTATGAACCACCTCAACCTCTGGGAAGCTCGTAGCTAACTTTCTCACGCGTGGGGATAGGCAGTAGCACCACGCGCATAACACATCGTGAAAGAACTCCACCAATATACGCATATGCCTCAGCCCACTCTCTGCATGTGATAGAACAGAAGGTCCCTGAAAGGTGTCCTAATTTTACGTTTCTCGATTAGAGCATATCTGCTCCCGAAGTTCCGCTCCACCTCATACTCCTCAACCCCCGGCGGCCCCCAGCTAAAGCCCGCCCCTCTCACGAAGCACCATATAAGATAATCCCCTCCCCTCCTAAGCACCTCGTTAAGGGAGTCGAGGTAACTTATTCTATCGCCCCCATGGGGTAGACTGTGGTAGCAGCCTACGTCGATAGCCAGGTCGAAAATTCCTAATCTACTTACCTTTTTCACATCCCTGAAGTCTAGATTGTGGAAGTAGCATTTCGCGCCTCTTGCCTCCGCCCTCCTCATAGCCTTCAGCAGAGCTACCTTGGATATATCTAGGCCATGGGCCTCGAATCCTTTCGTGGCTAGGAAAATGACGTTAGACCCGGTTCCGCACCCTATATCCAGTGCACGACAGGGTTTTATGACGCCGCTTTCAATCAGTTCGACTAGTTCCTTAGACGGCTCATCGCTGTCCCATGGAGTAGAGCCGGTCAAGTAGGCTAGGTCCCAGAAGGCCGACATCCTTCTAAACATCCCTCAGCTCGAAGCTTATTCCATCCTCTCTCGGAAGCCTCATTATCCTAGCCATTAATCCGTATTTCTTTCTCCATATACTGCGTATGAGCTGCTTATCCTCCTTTGATTCAACTTTCACAGCCCTCATTTTACGGGTTACACCTTTTATCGTAACCTCAACCTCGGGGTTAGCGAGTATATTCTTCACCCAGTCTCTATTCCTTAGAGACGATACGAACATCCTACCATTCTCATCAACTCCAAACCATATAGTAACGGTGTGGGGCCTGCCTGTCTTCCTACCTCTGGTAGTTATCTTTATTGTTCTTTCTTTCGTGTAGTCTGGAGGCCAGGAGCCTTGCATGGCTAACATCTCTATTTTTATGTTGGGTAATCCTTTTTTTAAATCGCTCTGCATATCCCCATCTCGTTATCGCAGGTTATTACTGTCTTCACACTCCAGAAATAGTCGTTCCCAGCTTTCCTACCGTAGATTAGGCCTTTATCGCTGATGGACTTTAGCATCTCGAGTGCTTGATATTTTGGGATGTCAAGTAGGGTCGCTACCTCCTGCGTGGCCACCTTTCCCCATCGGCTTATGAAGCTCAATACCTCATCCTCGTTCCTCTCTATCCTCCTCTTCACCAGCGAATCCCCTGAGATTTCGTCCAGCAGCCCCTCGAAGTAAGCGTACCGCCTATACCCATAGACCAGATGCGATCTGCCGGTTTCTAGGTTCTTTACAAGGAATGTTGGGAAGCCCGTTATCTCCATGGACCTGCAGTCGGTTAGGTCTTTGAGGAAGGCCTCCTCAGCCCTTCCACCTCGTATATCCTCTACCAGCTGGTTGGCATCCAATCCAACCTCTTTGGCAAGCTCTGCCTGCACTTCCAGCCTGTGTATATGCTTCCTCTCAGCGGCTGCTCCCTCCCTAAGCCTCCGAAGATAACGTTTAGCCAGTTCTCTGTCCTGAAACTCAGCTGCCTTAACAGCTATGTTTGCTGGATAGGTTGATGTGAAGCTGTCCTTTATCTCGTAGAAGACACTACTATCCACGGGCATGCCATGCTTACGTGAAGCATCCTCCCAGTGGGCTGCAACCTGCTCATACCAACGCTCACCGCCAATCTCGTTAACCGGATCATAGAAATCACGGATATCCCCGACCAACCCACCCATCTTATAAGATATCTCCACCTGCTCACCATAAACCTCCTTAATCTTCCTCAAAATCGGCTCACTTCCCCAGCACCACGTGCAGTAAGGGTCTGTGTATTCTATTATCTCTATTACTGGAGCCATTGAATAATCACCTCCTTATAGTCCTATGAGGGCGTCTATGGAGAATGCTCCCCCTCCTAGAATTAGGATCACTATCGCGGCTGCTAGTATCAATTTGTCAAGTTCCCATCCACCTACACCTGCCATGTAGCCCCGCATGAAGCTTCTAGATGCCTGAACCATCTGGGTCAGCATCTCCGGAGGCGGGACCATCTTGCCTATCTTGGTTAGGTATAGGAGTATTGTGCCGACCATCTCTAGGATGAAGAGTATAGAGGCTATTCTAGTTAAGAAACCCAGTAAGAGAAATAGCCCCCCGAAGAACTCCAGTATCGCAACCAGGTCGAATAAACCCCCAGGTATACCGAGTTGCTTCATCCCTTCGCGCATCTGTGGCCTCGCTGGGCCTGCTAGCTTTGGCATGCCGTGGATTATCATCAGAGCCCCGACTGCTATCCGTAGGGCTAATGTTGCGACATCCGTGTACTGGGTTAGGAAATCTAAGAACGCCATGTCGCTCACCTTTTGCTATCTGCTATACAAATGCAACTATATAAATTAGTAAGTGGCACTTATGTCAGTTAGCCATGGGATCGGAGCGAAAGGTAAGAGAAAACAGCGAGTCATGTCAAGTAGGTGAAGTATGTCCGATAGTTGAGGCATTGATGAGGATTAGATCGATATGGAAGCTTGTTGTTATACGATTTCTACTTGATGGGCCTAAAGGCTTTAACGAGCTTCTTAGATCCTTCCCCCAGATGAATGCGAAGACCTTATCCAGAGCGTTAAAGTCATTGCAAGAGGAGGGGGTGGTGGATAGGAAGATAGTGAGCACAAACCCGTTCCTAGTCAAGTATGAGCTGACGCAGAAAGGTAGGGAGCTTAAACCAATGCTAACGGCTCTCAGAAAATGGGGCAGCAAATGGATAACGCCAAGGCAGCAAATAATAGATAAATCAAATAAATAGCCATTCCAAGATTAAGCTACACACACTTCTACGTGGTAAGATTATTCATATAGCTTAGTGAGGATCATGATAGTCTTCTCAGATGGTAATGCGAGGACAATGCTATAGCCAGCTGGCTTCCGAGAAGCCCATCATATGCCCAGAGGCTCAGCAGATACTCCGCGAACTCTAAGTAGGTTATTCCAAACTCAGGGGCCGTCAGTATGTCCCCCAGAATGATGAGAAACTTAACAACTCCTATATATCTAACATGTTTCAAGAAGCCATTTTTACTCCTTTGGGATATGATGATAAGGACGACATCCACCAGCACCAAGCCTATTAACCCATAGGCATGCGACGGCGCGTTATCCCATAGCTCAGCATCAGTAGTTAACAGCACTATTCCGAAAAGAATCGATGCGAGAAGAGAGACTACTAATAATATATGCCTCAAGGCTCAGCTCCTTGGAAGAATGATTATTGTTCCTTCTTGCCCCCGTTCTCTATGGCTCTGTCCGAAGGGTGGTTTGACGCTACAGTAATACTTATACTCGCCCTCATGGTTGGCTACGAACTCTATAACCTGCTCCTCCCCGTTACGCAGCCTATCCGACTGGATATCATAGGGTGAGGGACTCTCCCTATCAAGCGTGAAATCATGCCTTATAGGCCCAGAGCCGTTGCCAACCAATCTTATCCTAATTAAATCACCGACGTAAGCTGTTATCGTCGGGCCCCCCTTAGATGCGTTATAGCCATAGTCGTTAAGATATAACGTTAGCGATACCACACCGCGGCTGGTAGGGGGCGCTGTTGTTCGCGTCTCAGCAGTGGCAGTTGTTCCCTGAGACGCAGGCGGCCCTGTCTGTTGAATACCTATGAAGAACGCAGCTGATGCTATAACAGCCGCGATTATAACACCTATTACTGGCCACATAATTCGCATAGCATAGCCCACCTAGCGTTAAAATCGAAAAACTGAAGTAATTAAATATTATGCACAAATTGTGAAGCGCAGGCCAGCAATAGACGCGGTCTATGAACAGTCTTAGAGGCTTTCTGAATAACGTGCTATATTCTTATTCCGAATGCCTTCGCTAGTTTCTCTATATAGTTTATCTCCTCAAGCAGATGCTCTCCCCGCTCTGTTAATACATAAGCATCTTCAACCGTGTCAACCAAGGCTGTTCTGCTTCATGGACTCGAGAATCTTAACTAGTCTATCATAGGGGATATTAGCGTCCCGGACTATGGTTGATATTCTAGCTGGGCTATTGGTGGATATAGAGTTAAGGATATCCCGTATTATCAGTATTCTCGAACGGTATTCACGCCGCTTCATTTCCCCCCAGCGGTTATAGTGGCTGATAACAGCATGGTAAGAGCCGTGAGTTGGAAGACATGCCCGAGTAGATAGTTTACCGAATCTATGATAGTGGTAAGGAAGAAGAGATGGCTGACGGCTAGGAATGTAAATCCCATGAAAACTTGCATGCTGGCTGGTGCTTTTGTGGAGACGAAATTTTACCCGCTGAATATAGCTAGAATAATCAAATAATCACTAGTATCTAGGATATGAGTTCGAACGGCGGGTTATATACGAGAAATAGGGGAGGGGATATCACCGCTAAGTCACTTGCCTCTCTCCCTGTAAAGGCCGAGTAAACATATGAAGCTATCAAGACCAAGTATGCTATTATCCTCAATGCCGGGTAGATACTTTCAACCCAAAAAAGGAATAGGAAAGATTGTGCGATGTTGCGGCTTATCAGCATTAGGGAGACTGATACAACTCTAGTAAACGTGGCCACGGACATTATGAGAAAGCCGCTTCCTAGGAAAAGGATAGCTACTAGAGCGGAACTTGAGATAGATGGTGAAAGAGCGTAGAAATGTGAGGAAGGAGAAGACAAGAGCAACTGCCTCTATATAAATATCCAGCCTAAGGACTAATAAGAAAACCCTATAGTGGGCTATTACCTATAAAAATGAAGGGATGTCGTGATTTTAAGCTGATTGTCCACCAGATGTCCCTGTGGCGCTGCCTTGCGGAGGCAGGCGGTAATTAGGCACCCAGACCTCGAATCCCGTATCTGAGTCCCGCAACGACCTTAGGATGTACAAGCTATAGGAGGTGCCATCAGACCTAGTTACGGTTACTTTAGTTGCCGATATTTCCAGGCGGTCGTTCTTCCTAATCAAGTCTTCGAAGAAGACCTTGGTTAGGCTCATCATATTTCCATTAGAATCTACTAGCACGGGAACCTTAAGTTCGTAGCTCTCTTGGCCACTGGCTAAGACTATCGCCCAACCCTGTGCGTCTACAATCTGACCCGAGCGAGATACCTCAGTAGTTTCCACAGTGGCATTCCACCACCTCCATCCATGCCTCCACCAAAAACCACCATGCACTGGTATGTACGATGCAGTTGACTGCGCCGCTACCCCAGTAAAGAATACCACCACCAAAGCGGCCATCAACGAAACAGCACCAACCACCGGGATTAAGATTGCTCTCCTCATACTTCCATCCACCTTCAATTAAAACAGCGGGCGAGGTGCTAAAAAGCATGATGAACATTTTGTTCATAAATATCTAATCTAAATAGCTTTGGTGAGGCTCTGCAAAGCTATCACTCTGGTTCTTTCACCGTGTATTGTAGTTAACTGATCAACGATACTCTGAACCTTCTCTATGCTGTCGGCCCTCGCCAGTATTAGATTATAGTTTCTCATATTCGTTAATGCTTTTAAAGCATCTATAGGTATGAAGACGACGTTGTCGATTTAGATGAACGTCGATGTCCCACACCTATCAAGCACGCCACTAATGACTAGCTGGATTCTACGGGAGAATTATTGGAATCTCTACTCCACAACTAGAGGCTATCTAGTATCCAGCTTAACCAACAGGAGACAGAATGTCTGGGTATAACTGGCCGTCTATCATTTTAAGCTCGCCGAGCAGCTTAGGTAAAAGCGAAGCCTCCACGCCGATGAGTGTTATTTCAACATCATGCCCTGACCTGCTGGTGTACACAGAGGTGGATACCATAGGGATAACAGACCCAACATGTGGGAGAGACGAGACTAACGCTATATCTGAATCCGTCAGCGGACTCCCACTGAAAAGCATTATAACAATTGCAGTTGGGCCAAAACCTTATAGACGACCTACCACCATGCTCCGCGCACCAGAGGTCTGGAATATTAGGGCTATTATACTGGCAATCCAATAGCGATAGCCGACAAAAACCCGCAGCAGCTGCAAGCACCACTCATCTCAGCTTAATAGCAGGCAGGTATCTCGATAAAGATAATTAATAATTAGTTTTAGCATTGATAGCTCCGGGTCTGTTAAGTTGGTTTTATTGTTTTGTTTATGGCCTGGTTTTCTTGTTCTTTGTTTATGGGTTTTCTTGATGGTCTTTAGGACTCTGGTGCCTGTCGTCCTCTATGCATTATACCTCAGGTATCTGGGTAACAGCCTTAGGAAGGTCGCTAAGGCTTTAGAGCCTTTCATCTTTGTGAGTTATGTTGCTGTCTGGCTTTGGGAGAAGAGGCTATGGGGCTTCAGGAATGTCTACGCATCTAGATGTAGGGTATCACTATTCGTGATAGATGATAGTGAGGTTAGGTTGGGTGGTTCTAGTGCTTGGTTCTTCATAGCAGGAGGATACTGGGTATGTGGCTCTCCCGTACTAGAAATCAGCTGGTAGTGGAGGATTTCCTAGGGGAGCTTGTCAGGAGGTTTGGGAGGCACCAAGTATATGCTGATGGTGGGAGTCATTACTTGGCTGCATGTAAGAGCCTAGACCTAGAACATAGGGTATACAGATTCGGTAGCTGGATGCACGAGGTGATAGAGAGCGTAATCTGCACAAGGATAAAGGACATGACTAGGGTATTTGATAGCTATTTTCCGTGTAGGAGGAAGAACTGCGTGCTAGAACACGTATGGAGCTGGATGAAGCTAACAATACTATTCCAAGAAGAATGGGTAAAAAACACACTAAAAAGACTAGTATGAGAGATCAAGATTGAGTAATAACAACTTAACAGATCCTTCTGTTTTATAAGATAGATTTATGTATGTCCTTCAATGCTGTTCATACGTGAAAGCTTGGTTGAAAAGGCTGTTGATGTGGCGGTTGAGACCCTTATTAAGCCGGTTTTAGGAGCTATCTTAGAGAAGGCCGCTAAGAGGAGGCTGACCGTCCAGGAGGCTTCGCTCATATTGCTGTACGACATGAACTCTAGATTAGGTAGAATTGAAGCAAGATTGGATTCTCTGGATAAGAGATTCGAATCATTAGAAAAGAGGATTGCAGAGATCGTTCAGGAGATAGCTGGGTTTAGGCGTGACATGGCTCCTCTCTGGCAGGCCCTAGCAAAACTAGTAGAAGCACAAGCGTCTAAGCAGTAATCTCCTGCGTTATCAGCTAATATAAGAGAACGATGAATTTGTTATAACATCTTTTCTATCCTTAGATATGAAAAAGAATCTTACAGCCTCTCTAAGAGTAACCAGCAATCCGCACTCTCGGCGACTAATGCCAATATTTCTCTAGAGGAGCGTGTCTAAAAATTCCGTTATAACCTTCCTTATCCTTATTAGTATCTTTGCTGCGTGTGCTATGAGTCTGGCTATTATTCTGGTTGCTGTTGTATCGTATCTCCTTGTCTTTATTCTGTCTCCGAACTCGTTTATTATTGATCCGAATGTAGACTCTCCCCTAGGCCTATACCTATAGTTATCGGCTAGTACTCCGAATACCTTCCTAGACTTCCTCCTATAGTATCCCCTGTCCCTCCTAGTGTTCGGTTTGACTAATGGGATATATCCCCTCTCGAAGGCTATCCCAATAGCATCCTCAGCGTCATAGTATCCGTCCATCATGAGGAGCCTCCTCCCCGGGGGCAGGGCGTTCAAAACCTCCTCAGCCACAGACTCACCGCCATAGCTAACATATGCCCCAACAGGATACACCGTATCTTCAGATATCCTAGCCGTTACATGGAGCATAACGCTTCCCTTAGACCAAGTAGGTACCTCAGTCCAGTCTAGTACCGAGTATCTGTACGAGAGCTTCGACTCAACAATTCTGCCTATCTCCTCCAGTATAGCCTCTAGGACACCAGCCTCCCTAAGCCTAGCCTCCCAATAATGTATAACACTATGATCAACCCTCTCACCGAAGAGCCTGTAAGACAACTCCTCCTCCGCAAACCTAAGAGACCACTTAACCCCCTCCTTAACAACTACTATAGCTAAATACTCCCTAGAAGGCCTCCTCCCCCTAGACTTAACCACCAGCCCAACATACCTAGAAGAGACCTCCAACACTATTGATATAAGCTCACCAAGGTCCTCAACCTCAGCAGACCACATAGAAAGTAACCGCATCCCACTACAGCGAAAGACTTATTAGGTCAAGAATTTTTCGACACGCTCCACTATCCGCTAGTCATATATTGCTCTTCTTATTCCCACATCTACGAATACTACGTGTCGGTTTTTCTCGTCTATCATATAGATTATTCTGTAGTCTCCAACCTTCCATCTGTAGTAGCCTGTTAATTCGCCCCTAAGCTTCGTCCCGGAGTATGGTCTTTTCACAATCTCTAGTATCTCCTCCTCAATACGCTGCTTAACTTCCTGAGGAAGTTTCCTATACTCTCTAAGAAACGACCTAGTAAATAGAGCCTTATAAGTCAAAGCAGGGCTACTCTCTCCTTAATAACTTACGTATGTCCTCTGGACTTTCAGCCGATACTATCTCCCCACGGCGATACTCCTCCGTAGCCTTCTTTATACGCTCCAACCCCTCGCCATCAGCCATCTCCTCTAACGTAGCGAGTATCTCCTCAACCCTATCAATATGCTCTCGCAACTCTCTCAGCAACTCACGAGATAAAGATACAGGACCAGCCATAACTAATCAACGCGCCTAGAACTTAATAAGGGTTATACTGCTAAGAGCGTGATGCGATGTGGGGTTAGGCTTAATTCTAAGGTTCGCTCAGGGCATGCTATGAGCGGTTTAGTCTGCGGTTTAGACGTTCATAAGAGATGCTGCGACGCTACGTTGGTTGACTGGCTTGGTAATGTGGTGGAGTCTAGGAGGATGCCTAGGATGAGGTCTACTCTTTCCTTTCTAGCAGAAACGTCTCTCTAGTCGCTGTGGAGTCTTCTAGCTACGTGTATCCTATGTACAGTAGGCTTAGGGGTATGGGTTTGAACGTAATGGTTGCCCATCCAAGGAAGACTAGGTTGATCGCTGAGAACAGGCTTAAGAGCGATAGGAGCGATTCTAAATGTTTAGCTGAGCTTGCTAGGCTTGGGGCCTTGCCCATGTCTTACATACCCGAGGGAGAGATAGCTAGGGTTAGGGAGCTTGTTAGGAGGAGGGCATATCCTCTATAGACCAGTACCTAAGGGTATTAAAGAGCCTGAATCAGGAGATAGGTCTTGTGTCTAGGGAGCTAGACAAATACTCTAGCGATGAGGAAGTTAGGCTTCTCATGACTATACCAGGCGTTGGATTGTACTCGGCATTGATGATAAAGGCCGGGATTGGTGACGTCTCTAGGTTCCCTGACGCTGGTCATCTATGCAGCTACGCTGGTCTAGTCCCCTCTGAGAGGAGTAGTGGTGGTGGGGTGAGGAGGGGGAGCATAACTAGGGAGGGCTCTAGGTGGCTTAGGTGGATAATGGTCGAGGTTGCACACGTACACAGGAGGTACGACACGCACTTCACTAGGGCTTATCACAGGATAGCGGGCAGGAGAGAGGAGAGGGTAGCAACAGTAGCTCTAGCCAGGAGGCTGCTGAGGTGCTGCTACGCGATGCTAAGAGATAAGAAACCATTCATGAATCGTGCTCAGGCCCAATAACTAGCACGTCTTTTCTACTGCGCCTAGAGCGCGGGAGCGTGATTGTGGGGCCTGGTGGCGTAGCTGGCATAGTGCTCACGGAGAGCGGAGGCACTGTCAACTTTTACTTAAGCTTTTCTGAGAAGTGCCTATGGCCTTGCTCGTTCAATATCCTTCGTGCACGTCTTGGATTACCTGATCGGAAGGATCTCTTCCCTGTTCAGGTTCCACAACTATTCTCCATTGGAGAAGGCGTATGCTGTAATCCTCTATCTAGCAGGTCTAAGCTTGAGGGGCATCTCTGAGAGGTATTCCCTAGTCAATGCATCTAGGGAGAGCGTTAGGGAATGGGTCCATGAGGTATCATACCTCTTCAATCCTTCGAGGAAGTCCAGGAGGATTGTGGCTGTGGACGAGACCGTGATCAGCTTGAAAGGACAGAGATGCTTCATTTGGTCTGCAATTGACGTG
>BEHE01000024.1 GCA_002898395.1 Candidatus Calditenuaceae archaeon HR02 | reverse complement strand
TCCTTATCCTCAGCTCTCTGGGACGATAACTTCCCCTTCTCTTCCCCACTATTTCCTCGCCCCTACCACTCATTCTACACCACCTTTCTGAATGCTAGGACGTATTCGTGCCATAGGTCGTGGCTGTGTCCCTTTACTGTATGGTATCTGGCTAGGCCGGTGTTTGATAGTCTGAACTTCAATGTCTCTACGTGTTTAAACCCTACAATCTCTGCCAGCTCTATTGTCAGGCTTACTAGGTCTCTCGAGATCTTGTGTAGCTTGTTATTCCTGAAGTTCTTTAGGACTATCACGCAGATGTCTCTGTTATTGTTGCTTCTGCTTAGACATAGGTACATCGAGGCCAGTATCCCTAGCCACGCCGCCCTTAGATGTCTCCCAATCATCAATACAAGATTCCCACCACTAGTAATGACTAGTTTCTCAAGCCTTGGCCTGAACCCGCTGTTCACCAGCAGGCCGTATGGCGGCGATGTTATTATTACGCGGCGTCCCTCACCGTTGAGGCGCCCCCTAGGCCTTATAGCCCCATATAGACATGCCGCATTCATGCTGTAGGCGTCTAGTAGTGTGCCGTGGTTTGTCACGGCAATCATCTCTCCCAAGAGCTCTTCAGCAATCTTAGCATACGTCGGCTCGACATCGTTGACTATTAGGTGGTTGTTGTCTGTGAGCCTGCAGGATATGGCGGGGATAAATCTAGGCCCCCTACATGTATTGGGGAGTACCCCCTACCCCGGCCATAGGACCTATAACAACATCTCCAACCCCAACACATCTCCTCCAGAGATAGACAGCTAGATGCTAGACCCTAGCAGTTTTAGTGGAAGACTTTTACTTGTAGATATGACGTTACTGCTGGCTTCAGGCTTAGGATGCCTGTGAGCAAGAAATATCTACTCCAGCCAGAGCTACTGGTCGGGGAGAAGCTCATACGTATCGATTTATGGATTGGTGGGGATGGGATACCTTGTATATCGTATAGGCCTGGGGAGAAGGCTGATAATCCACTACCACACATCCATCCCAACTATGGGGCTGGTGACGGCTACTGCCCCAGATGCATGGTCAGCTGGGAGAGACCCATAGGTGATAAGTGCCTATACTGTGGAACAAAGCTCAGAAGGAGGTCAAGAAAGATAAATAACAGTGAGAAGAAATACATAAACCCAGAAATAGAGGATCTGGAATAGTTTAGGCCTGGAATAGCGGCGCAGGGTGCTGGTGGACCACCCATTATGACCAGCGAGTTATCGCCTTAAAACATCCATAATTTTACAAAAGTGCTTCGTATTCATTTTTATTCTTTATTATTCATGGTTATAGTATAGTATGCATTTTTTAAAGACAGTTAAAATATAAACCATTATACACTCTGTTCGGTGTTTTCAAATGGTGAATAGGTGGATCTATGTCTTCGCAGGTCTTGGTGCCAACCTGATCCTTGGAACGATATACAGCTGGAGCGTTTTCCGAAAGCCCCTTGAGATTCTTCTCGGCTGGGGAAGCTTTGAATCAGGCATTCCCTTCTCAATATTCCTCCTATTCTTTGCGATCTGTATGCCGCTGGGTGGTAGGATCTTAAAGACCTATGGCACTAGGCGTGCAGTGTTCTTAGGCGCGCTGCTAGTAGGAGGCGGCTGGATTTTATCCGCGCTTACTCTAGAGACACAATCTCCATTGCTATACGTCATCCTCTTTTATGGCGTCATGGCAGGGTCTGGGGTTGCATTGATTTATAACTCGACGATCACCGTCTCAAGCTATTGGGTCCCTGAGAGGAGAGGGTTGGCAGTCGGCCTGACCGTCTTGGGCTTCGGCATCTCACCCCTCATAACGGCTCCCCTCGCAAATTATTTGATAGCCTACCATGGTGTAAAGAACTCATTCATCATACTTGGAGGGATCTATGGGTTGATCCTTCTCGCCCTCTCCTACTTGATGGTGCTTCCGAGGCTCGAGGCGCGCGGAGGGCAGATGGGGGGTAGCTTGCAGCAGTCAATGGGGATAAGAGAATTCACGCCGGGCATGATGGTTAGGACAAAGAGTTTCGCGGGGCTCTGGCTTGCATATGTTCTTGGGACCCTGGGGGGATTTATTGCTATAAGCCAGGCGGCTAAGTTTGGGCAGGAGGTGGTTAGGCTAAGCCCCGGGCTGGCTGCTGTTGCCACTGGAGTCTTTGCAATATTCAATGGGCTCGGGAGGCCTTTGTTCGGATACCTCGCGGACAGGGTGAAGATAAATGTCGTGTCCAGCATCTCCTTCCTACTGGCCATCGCGGCGGCCTTACTGGCGACACAAGCAAGCTCCCTCACCATCTACATTATCTCCTACTCGATTCTCTGGCTCGTCTTCGGAGGATGGCTAGCCCTAGCACCCAAGGCCACGTCGCTCTTTTTCGGTGCTCAAAACCTGTCCGTTAACTATGGGATAGTATTCACAGCCTACGGAGCCTCGGCTCTAGCCGGCCCTACATTATCAGCGTCTCTGTGGGAACTACTGGGACACTATTCGCCTGTCTTCATGACTGTGGCAGCCCTCAGCGCGCTCGGCCTAGCCGTCTCAAACCTCATGCTCAAACCGCCAGCGATGCCAGAGAGGAAGATCCCTGTAAAGGCGAGATAGTGAAGCGGTCCTAGAGGCGGGCTCAGATACCCCAGGAGAATTCATCAAGGACTATCCTCACTGAGTCCTACATCATCGCCTAGTTCACAAATTAATCTGCTCCGAGATAAACCTCATTTTTTACTTAGGTGTAGTGGGATGCGCTGTGTAAGTTGTTCGGCTTTATTATCTGGATAGGGGCTTAAGTTTGTAGGATAGGGGGTTAGGGAATGGACGTAGGTGAGGCGCTCAGGAAGGCGATCTCCCGCTTCATGGGTCAGGCGTCACACGATAAGGAGGCCCTAGAGGAGCTTATCAGGGACATTCAGAGGGCCTTGCTCTCTGCAGACGTGAATGTTGAGCTGGTCATGGAGCTCTCAGAGAATATCCGGAGGAAAGCAGCCGAGTCCAGGCCGCCCCCAGGGGTCTCAAGAAGGGACCACATCTTCAAGATACTCTATGAAGAGCTTGTGAGACTTCTGGGAGGTGTCCAGCCCCCCTACAAGCCGCGGGGTAAGCCACACGTGCTGGTGACAGTTGGCATACAGGGGTCGGGGAAAACAACTAGTGTCGCCAAGCTCTCATACTACTTGGTCAAACACGGGTATAAGGTGGGGGTTGTCTGCGCAGACACCTATAGGCCCGCAGCCCTTATACAGCTGCAACAGCTCCTTCAGGACAAGGGTATCCCCGTATATGGTGAGGAGGATTCCTCAGACTCTACATCGATAGCTAGGCGGGGCATAGAGAACCTCAAGTCGAAGGGTCTCGACATAATAATAGTCGATACTGCGGGAAGGCATAAGGACCAGGACTCGCTGATGAGGGAGATGGAAGAGATACTAAAGACCCTGAGCCCGGACGAAGTTGTTCTCGTTCTGGACGCAACCATTGGTCAGAGGGCGAGGAGCCAGGCTGAGGCGTTCAACCGCGTAGCTAAGATTGGTTGGGTCATGCTCACGAAGATGGACACATCCGCCAGGGCGGGCGGCGCGCTCTCGGCCGTTGCTGCAACAGGCGCGCCTATCCGCTTCATAGGGACAGGTGAGCATCTCGAGGACATAGAGACATTCTCAGCCGACAGATACTTGGCGCGGCTACTCGGCATGCCTGATCTAGCCGGCCTCGTAGAGAGAGTGAAGCTCGCAGAGGTGAGAATATCTGAGGACGCGGCGGAGAAGATGATGAGTGGGCGATTCACCCTGCCCGACATGATAAACCAGCTGAAAGAGGTCGCCAAGATGGGGCCTCTTGACAGACTCTTCTCTATGCTTCCACTTCCCAAGGTTAAGTCGATAGATGTTGAGGAGTTGGAGGAGCAGGTAAAAAGGTGGGAAGCGGTGGTGAACTCCATGACACCAGAGGAGAGGAGAGACCCTACAATAATAGACTCGTCAAGAGCTAGAAGGATTGCGAGGGGTGCGGGCGTGGCTGAAAGAGATGTTAAACAACTAATCAAACGGTATAACGAGACTAGGAGACTTATGAAGACGCTGAAGCGTAGCGCCGGCAGGATGCCGCGAGACCTCCTTCTTGGTCTGGGGCGTAAAGAATTTGAGAGAGACACTCTCAAAGGCTAAGCAGATCCTCCTAAGATATCGGCTTTGCAACAAGTGTCTAGGGCGCCTCCTAGCCTCAAGCTGGCCTGGCCCCGAACTTCTTAACACGGGTGAAGTAATCAAGGCGGGGCTGCTGGAGGAGGCTCGCGCCCTGGCAGCCCAACACCCGGAAGAAGCCATAGCTCTTATCAAGGCTCTATCAGAATCAGGGTATAGGGCGGCACAGGATGACGCACTGAACTACGGACTGGATGTCAAGGAGAAAACATGCCCAATCTGCCTAGACAGGCTTACAGACGAGGTGATCGATGCAGTTGTGGCAGAAGCAGTCAGAAGGGTCTCCGGCTACGAGTTTGAAGACTTCCTCGTCGGCGCGTATGTCCCTAAGTACATAACCGCGATCGAGGAGCGTATATTCTCGGAGTTTGGTCTCACCGAGTCAGAGACGCTGAGGAAAGAGATTACAAGAGAAGTGGGGAAGAGGCTTGAGGCGGTGCTGGGGAAGCCGGCTAACTTCACTTCCCCCGAGATGCTCATACTAGTCGACATATTTACTGGGACTGCCGAGGCCAAGCCCACACCATTATACATCTACGGCCACTATTTCAAGAACAGGATAGACATCCCGCAGACGCCTTGGTACTGCTCAGCCTGTTGGGGGGCTGGGTGCGAGAGGTGCGGAGGCCTAGGAAGGATGTATCCGGACTCGGTGGCCGAGTATATTGGTGAACCTGCGATGAGGCTGGCTGGGGCAATTGGATACAAGTTCCACGCTGCTGGGAGAGAAGATGTTGACGTGACTGTGGAAGGTACAGGGCGGCCATTCATAGTCGAGTTGATAATGCCGAGGAGAAGGATGGTATCTCTCGAAGCCCTGAAAGAAGCGGTAAAGAGCTGCTCTGAGGGGCGAGTTGAGGTTGAGGGGCTCAGACCCGCCACGCACAGCGACCTAAAGATGCTTAAGGAAACG
This sequence comes from Candidatus Calditenuaceae archaeon HR02, assembly GCA_002898395.1. Taxonomy (GTDB): domain Archaea; phylum Thermoproteota; class Nitrososphaeria_A; order Caldarchaeales; family Calditenuaceae; genus HRBIN02. The sequence goes on along the minus strand of BEHE01000024.1, from coordinate 14,253 downwards.
ATAGAAGGATCTACCAAGCGGTACATGGCCACCATCCAGTTTTCGAAGCCAGTGAGCAGTGAGGACCTAGCCAGACTCGATGCCTCTCTCAGGGGGGCCGTCATAGAGCAGCAAACCCCTACCCGCGTCCTGAAGAGGAGGGGGGAGAGGTTAAGGAGAAAGAGGATACTCAATATAGAATCGAGGCTAATAGACTCTTACACTGTAGAGCTCTACGTTGAGGTTGACGGCGGGCTATATGTCAAGGAACTCATACACGGAGACTCTGGCAGAACCCGGCCCAATGTAGCGGAGATACTAGACAACCATCCCACCAGCATAAAGCTCAAATTCCTCGGCGTCCTCAAGACGCTACGCCATTAAAATACCCCGTAACAATGTAGAGGCGCTTCAAACACGGTCGGAGTTAAAGCGGGGTTTATGCTAGAGGGCGGGCGTGTCTCTTTATATAGGGCTTCATAATGCTAAATGGGGTAGAGGAGGGTTGACTAGGCATAGCGGATATAGACACAGGACTAGACGTCTCTTTACTCGGGAGGTAGGTGCGAGAAGTGGGCCTAGGCCAGAGGTATACCTCCAAGAGTACGTGATAGGTCAGGCTGTGGCCATAGATATAGACCCCTCAACCCACAAGGGGATGCCGCATAAGCGATATCAGGGGAAGATTGGTAGAGTGGTGGAGCGGAGAGGGAGGGGGTATGTGGTGGAGGTAGAGCTCGGTGGGAAGCTGAAAAAGCTACACGTTCTGCCTGAACATATTAAACCTCTATCCTCAGGGTGATAGTAAGGTGCCGAGAAAGATAGTATCCTACACGCCCATAACTATTCCAGAGGTTGCCGAGCTACTCTCCGTCAAGAAGGAGGAGCTCACACCCCTCCAGCTAAGGGTCTACAACTATGTCACAACATTCGCGAAGCTCTCCGCCGAAAGGGCTAGGAAGCTTGTGCAGGAGCTTCAGGAGAAATTCGGGCTTGAGCTGGAGGAGGCCTGTCAGATAGTGAACATCTGCCCCAGAGATGTTAATGAGCTTAGGGCTGTCCTGTCAGGCTATAAGAGGCTCATCTCAAGCATTCTTTTTTCCGACCAGAAGCTCTCCGAGATAGTCCAGACAATAGAGTCCTACCTTCGCGAAGAGGTTGACGCAAAGCAGGTTCAAGAATAGGAAGAGTCATGAGGAGTGCCAAGCCAAAACTTTACGAGGACGAGGCAATAGTACTTGACATACTGCCATCGACAAGGCTTGAAAGGGCTTCACACATAGAGAAGAACATGCTTCTGGCCCAGGTACTGGGTGTCGAACACTTCACACTATTAGAGGCGGCCATCAATCAGAGTCTTAACCCAAGGCCGGGCATGAGGATATATATTGGAAAGGATGTGCCCCGACCCCTCATCAGAATAGTTAGGCGAATGGGTTACCATGAGCTGACAGAGAATGCTAAATACGAGCTGGAAAGAGCGGTCGAGGAACTTGTCAAGTCGAGGGAAGAGAGGATTGTCCAGTTCATCAACACCTGTGGACCCCTTACCCCGAGACTCCATGCGCTGGAGGCCCTCCCAGGGATAGGAAGAAAACTCTCCATGCGCATTATTGAGGAGAGGAGCAAAGAGCCATTCAAAAGTTTCGCGGACATTGAAAAGAGGATAGGCATCCAGAATGTGGACAAGATAATAATTAAGAGGATCATTCAAGAACTATCGGACCCCAACACGAAGCACTGGCTATTCACCCGCCCCCCCGCGCACCAGGGTATATGACTAGGCTGAGCCAACACCTCACCATAAACAGGCGAGTGCTTGAGAGGATTGTCGAGCTCGCCAACCCGACCGCTAGCGATGTCGTACTAGAGCCTGGTTGTGGGGATGGAAGGCTTACCGAGCTCTTAGCCGAGCGTGGATGCAAAGTTCTAGCGGTGGAGATAGATTCTAGGCTCGCGGAGGAGGCGCGGTGGAGGCTGAGAGGCTGGCCCAACGTCGAGGTGGTAACTGGAGACGTGCTGGAGCTTAATCCCGAACATTTCACAATGATTGTCGGCAATCCCCCCTACCATATATCTAGACCCCTCATCGAATGGATAGCTCTGAGACCCGCGCCACGCTTAGTGGTCATGACGCTCCAGAGGGAGTTCGCCAGAAAACTATCCTCGCCACCCGGATACAGAGACTATCTGTACATAAGCCTGCTCTCTCAGCTTTTCTACAGGGTTGAGGTCCTCGACACGATACCTCCATCCGCCTTCAGGCCGAGACCGAGGGTCTCGTCTAGCATAGTAAGGCTAATGAGAAATGAGCAAACACCCCTCGAAGACAACCAGCTCCGAATCTTGAAGCAAATATTTACAGACAGGAGGCATGTGGTGGGGAAGGTGTTAAGGAAGATGGGGTTCGAGCCGCCACAAGAGCTCGCAAACAAGCGAATATATCATCTGACAACCCGCGACGCACTCTCCATCCTAACCTCGCTTAAATAATGGATAACAAAATGAGTTTAAAGAAGAGAAAAATGGGGGGAGTGTTAGCCGGCGGACAACCATCCCAACAACACCTAGGAAACCCAAACGAGGCCGGTTGTTAAGAGCTATGACATGACTGGCGAAAATGCCAGTCTATTTAATTTTCTGACATACCTGCCCCCTGGGTTTTATCCCTGTTGCTGGGCTAGTATGCCCGCCGGCCTCCATGTCTCCCCTCAGAACATCAGCCATATCTTCGGCACATCCTCCTGATACCTAGCCCTCGGCTCATATTTACCAATTACCGCCATCCTAAGTCTTACTAATGCTTCACGCGTCGCATGTCCATACCTCCTATTATACGACCGTTCCCGATACAGCCTCAAATATCCACGAACCCTTCGTAGCTCAGCTAGAGCCTCCCCACCCAATACATGATTATCACCTGTTATCAGATAGGGAGAGGCCAATCAAGGTAAGACTAATCCCCAGACACCGAGGTGGTAGGGTCATCTATGTTGATTTATGAGGTGGTGATGGGGTTTTGTATATGTCTTGTAGGCCTGAGGAGGAGGCGGAGAAGAGTGCCCCATATGTGGGAGAATGCTTAGGAGAAATAATTTTCTAGGTGGGAAAACTTATTAAAAAGTCCGATAGATAGTCTCCGGATGGCCTCGGTTAGGCTGGTGAATCTTCACAAGAAGTTTGACAGGGTGATAGCGGTTGACGGTGTCACGCTGGACATTCCTGACGGTGATTTCGTGGTCTTGCTGGGGCCTTCGGGCTGTGGAAAGACGACTACGCTTCGCTGCATCGCCGGCCTAGAGACCCCCGACGCGGGCGAGATATGGATAGGTGACAGCATAGTGAATGATCTTCCACCAAAGGATAGGGACGTAGCGATGGTTTTCCAGAACTATGCACTCTATCCCCACATGAAGGTATATGACAACTTGGCCTTCCCGCTGAAGATGAGGAAGGTTGAAAAGATGGAGATTGATAGACGGGTTAAAGAGGTTGCGGACCTTCTAGGTATTTCGCATCTCCTTGATAGGAAGCCTAGGCAGCTTAGTGGGGGCGAGCAGCAGCGTGTCGCCCTAGGGAGGGCGATTATTAGGAGGCCCCGCGTCTTTCTCATGGATGAGCCGCTCAGCAACCTAGACGCTAAGTTGAGGCTCTTCATGAGGGCCGAGCTTAAGCGGCTTCAGAGGGAGTTGAAGACTACTACTGTGTATGTGACCCACGATCAGGCCGAGGCTATGGCTATGGCTGATAAGATTGCAGTCATGAACAAGGGTAAAGTGCAGCAATATGCCGACCCCAACACGATCTATAGCAGGCCTGCAAACGCCTTCGTCGCAACATTCATCGGGAGCCCACCCATGAACATGATAAAGACAGCCATAAAGCAGGTAGGGGGCAATGTAGTTCTCGATGCGGGGTCTTTCAGCTATACACTCTCGCCGGAATATTCTGAGGCAGTGTTGAAGGGCGCGCAGTCCAGCGAGGCTTTCCTAGGCGTGAGGCCGGAGGACATAATCATAACTTTTGAGAAGGCCGGCACTTCGGTCTTCCAGAGCGAGGTTTACGTAGTCGAGCATCAAGGTGCAAACCTTGTTGTAGACCTCAAAATAGACTCGGAGATTATTAAGGCTGTTACGCCACCCCTACCACTGCAGATTAGTCAGAAAGTCTGGGTTGGATTCGAGGAGAGTAAAATACATATATATGATGGGAAGACAGAGCAGCTGCTTGTCTAGTCTCCTCCTGTCACCGGGTTTTCTGGAGACTTTCAGCGAGCATTCGCAACCCTTTCCTGAGGTCTTCTTCCCCAAGGCCCACTGATATCCTGATGTACTCTGGGTAGTTGCCGAACGCCGTGCCCGGGGCAACCGCGACCCTGGCAGTTTCGAGAAGGTTTAGGGCAAACTCGGCCGAGTCGAACCCTTCGCCCCCAATCTTGGGGAAGACGTACATACCACCGTTAGGCTTTACGTATGTTGCGCCGATTTTATCAAGTTCTCTACACACCATCTCTATCCGTCGCCTCATTATGTCGCCATACCTCTTCGGCGTCTCCCTATCCTCGATAGCCTTTATTGAGGCCATTTGTATAAACTCGGGGACGCATGTTATTAGCTGGGACAGGATTCTAGCAGCCCTGTCCGCTATCTCCCTGCTCGCCACGAGGTATCCTATCCTGTATCCTGTCATTCCCCAGCTCTTCGAGAACGAGTTTATCATTATGGTCTTCTCATACCCCATCTCGAGGGTTGATGTGAAGTCTGTGAAGCAGTAGTCCATGTAGACCTCGTCGCTGACTATGTATGCGTCTGTGCGTCCTATATCTTCAACAAGCTCCTCTAACTCGTTGCGTCTTAGCGTTATGCCTGTGGGATTGTTGGGATAGTTGATGAACACTACCCGCGGCTTCTGTTTGAGGAATTTGTCTAAGACGTCTTGTCTGGGCCGCCAACCATCCTCAAGTGTGGAGTGTACTACTAGGCTTCTTGCATGCATCATCTCGATGACCTGCTTGTATAGCGGCCATGATGGGTCTATGACTACGGCCTGGTCGCCTGGCATCAGTGTGGAGGCCGCGGCCAAGTATACTGCGAATCTCCCGCCAGGAGTGACTACTATCTGGTCCTCCGAAACGTCTACGCCGGTCCTTTCACGGAGGAGCTCTCTTATCGCGCCCCGCAGCTCTGGCCTACCCTTAGCCTCACCATAGGCTGCGAAGCCATTCAGGGCCGCCCAGCTTAGGGCTTCCGCGACCCGGGCTGGAGCCCCTAGGTCCGGCTCACCGACCTCGAGGTGGTATATCTTTTCGCCGCTAATCTCCAGCTGCTTGGCCCTCCTGAAGATGTCCATGTGGGTTATCTTTGGCTTGGTCTTTGGCTGCTGGACGAGTATCGCGTCTTGGATGAGAAGGCTGAGCATCCTCTGGGCTGTCTCAGGGTCTAGGCCGATCTCCTTTGCCGCATTGACTACTTGGGATCTAAGCTCTGACTCTGCGTCAAGGTCAACAGGGTCTAAGCCCAGCGCCCTCTTTATCTCGCCTAGCCTCTCTGCCAGCTGCCTCCTCCTGGCTATGCCTCGAATAATCTCCTCTGTCACTACCCTTATTTCCTCCCTCAGGCTCTGGATCTCGTCCCTTCCCAACTACTCTACACCTCTTAGGACTGGTGGTATGAGGCCCGCCCGGAGGGCGTGGTCCGCGAGAACAATGCCGACAACTGATTCTACGATGGGGACGGCCCTCGGCACTACGCATGGGTCATGTCTCCCCGTCACAACAACCTCCTCCATCTCCCTCTTCTTAATGTTGAGTGTGTGTTGGGGTCTCGATATAGAGGCCGCAGGTTTGAACGCCACCCTAATGATTATCTCCCTGCCAGTTGAGAGGCCACCGACTATTCCGCCCGCGTTGTTTGTCAATGGTCTGACCTCTCCATCTATTATTCCAAGTGGGTCGTTGTGCTCCGACCCTCTCATGTCGGCCGCCCTAAACCCTGCTCCGAACTCTATGCCCTTTACGGCGGGGATGCTGAAGAGTGCCTTTGAGAGGTCAGCATCCAGTGAGTCGAATACTGGTTCTCCGAGGCATGGTGGGACATTCTGGGCTATGCATTCCACAATTCCGCCTACAGAGTCACCCGAGGACCTGGCTTCGAGGATTGCGCGTTTCATAGCCTCTGCAGCCTCTTCATCTGGGCATCTTACCTCGTTGAGCCACCTCCTCTCCTTGATAGACTCTATGGAGAGGGGCCTAGCCTCGATGCCTGCTATCCGCTTAGTGTAGGCGAGAACTTCTACCCCTAGCGCTTGCTTCAGCAGCTTCAGGGCGATGGCACCAGCCATCACGAAGCCAGCCGTTATCCTCCCCGAGAATCTGCCGCCGCCTCGATGGTCATTGAAGCCGCCATATTTCAGCCTCGCGATTAAGTCTGCATGGCCCGGCCTTGGCGTCTCTAACACCTTGTCGTAGTCTCTGGACACTACGTCCTTGTTCCATACGAGCATCGCGATTGGTGCGCCGGTGGTGTGTCCGTTGAAGACCCCGCTTAAAATCTCCACCTTGTCTTCCTCCCTCCTCTGCGTGGTGACGATTGATTGTCCAGGCCGCCTCAAGTCTAGGAGAGTCTGTATGTCTTGTTCAGAGAGTTTCAGGCCCGCGGGACAGCCGTCCACAACCGCTCCGACGCATCTGCCATGGCTCTCTCCGAAGCTCACGACCACGAACCTTTTACCTAGGATGTTTCCGCTCAAGAAATCTCAACCTCGCATCCCAATAGCTTTAGGTCGTCCATGAAGTTGGGGTAGGAGACGGATGCCGACTCGGGGCCCAAGACCTCGATAAGCCCTCCAGTGGCCAGTGAGAGAAGGGCAAATGCCATGAATAGTCTATGGTCTCCTCTAGGGTCTAGTCGCGCCTTCACCAACTTCCCAGGCCTTATAGTCAATCCGTCTGAGGTCTCTTCTACGTGGATTGATGCTTTGGCGAGCTCGACGGCTAGCGCATGGATTCTATCGCTCTCCTTAAACCTAGCATGCGTAACACCTTTAATCCTCGTCTCGCCTTCTGCGACTGCTGCCAGTACAGAGACTATGGGTAGGAGGTCCGGGGAGTCCCTTAGGTCAACATCGACTCCTGCTAGAGAAGCTTCGCTAACCTCTACAAACCCATCGCCCTCTATCACGCGCGCCCCCATGTCCCGCAGCACTTCGACCAGCCTATAGTCAGCCTGTGGAAGCTTAGGGTCGAGGCCGGCCACCCTGATCCTCCCACCCGCCATCAGTGGGGCAGCCATTATGAAGCCGGCCAGGCCATAGTCGCCTGGGACCGTGAACTCTGCAGGCCTATAGCCGGTAGGCTCTGTATAGAAGCGGCTGTAGCCCTCCCTCTTGACTGTGGCGCCGAAGAGTCTGAGGACTGTTATCGTGGCGTCGATGTAGGGCCTTGAGACAAGGGATCCTTGAATGTTGATCGTTAGAGGCTTATCTGCGGCTGCGCCTGCTATGAGGAGGCCGGATACGAACTGGCTGCTAATATCGCCCCTGATACCGCACTCACCACCCATTCTTCCGCCCTCGACGATTATTGGTGCCGTGCCATCAAGCTTTGTAGACCATGCCCTGACACCCAGTTGGGCGAGAGCCTCTAGGAGGGGCTGCATCGGCCTCTTCCGGAGGCTCTCATCACCCGTCAAAACAGTGTATCCCCCCTCGGTGAGACCTGCGATGCAGGTCATAATTCTGAGTGTAGTGCCGGAGTTCATCGCGTCAATGACGTTTTCCGGCGTCTTGGGAACCTCCACACCCTCGACCTTGACCTCATCCTTTTTGGATTGGAGTCTCGCGCCGAAGAGTCTTGCGGCATTGATTGTCGCCTCAGTGTCGCGGGAGTATAGTGGGTTATATATGCGAGATTCCCCCGGCGCTAGGAGTGCAGCAGCGATGGACCTGTGCGTGTAGCTTTTGCTGGGTGGTGCCCTGACCTCTCCGGAGACCTTCTCTGCCCTAATCTTCACGATCATCCCGGCACACCGCGCCGTGCAAGCCACGATCTAACAGCCCTCTCCATCAAGGCCCTGTCGGGCTCGACTCCATGGAAAATCTTGAATGCCCTAGCCCCCTGCTCAACAAGCATCTTCACTCCATCGATATACAATGCGTCGGTTGAGATGGCGGCTCTCTGGAGAGGCGTTGGCAGATTTGAGTAAACCATGTCAAGGACTATGTGGTGCTTAGTTAGGTCTTCAGGGCCTATCATGCTTTCATGGTAAGTAATGCCGAGTGGGGTCGCGTTTATGACGATCTCTACACTGCGCGCTTCACGGCTGGCCTCCTCCAGCCCTATTACTCGGACATTAAGCCCCACTTTGTCCCTAAATCGCTTGGCTAGCACCTCGGCCCGCTCCCTACTCCTGTTAGCCACAATCACCTTCTCAACTCCCATCCTCCAAAGGGCATAGAGGGCAGCTGCAGCAGCGCCGCCGGCACCCAGAACCAGCACCCTGTTGAGACGTCCCTCAACATGGGGCGATAAGCACCTCTCAACGCCCTCGACGTCGGTGTTGTATCCCACCCATCCGTCGTCCAGCCTCTGAAGCGTGTTTACAGCGCCTATCGCCTCGGCCTCTTCGGAGAGCTTAACGGCCTCTCGGGCCGCTGCCTCTTTATGTGGGATAGTTATGTTGAGGCCCTTGAAGCCGAGTTTGTGGAGTGTTTTCAAGGTTTTCTGGAGCGTCTCGGGGTGGGATTCTATCGCTATGTAGCGGTTTGGGAGGCCGAGTGCGCGTAGGGCCGCATTATGCATGACTGGCGAGGCTGAGTGTGATATTGGGTAGCCTATAACTGCCAGGAGGGCCAACTTGTTAGGAACACCTCTAAGGCCTCTAAGGCCTCGGAGAAGCTGGGCTGGCCCGGAGCCACAGGCTGGCCGGGGAGAGATGCGTAGGTGAAGGGAGAACCCAACAAGATGCTAAGCACCCTTGTGAGGCACCACCTCTCACCCATACTGAACGCGACGACCCTACCTCTGAAGGAGGCCTCAGAATAGAGCGCGAGGACGTCCATAGCCTCCGACACTCTCCTCGGATTATTGACCACCTTGACTATATCCGCGGACTCTAATCCCTTCGCAACAATCCTCCGCAGCTCGAGGCTCGAAGGAGCCTCGTTGAAATAGTGTCTGGAGGAGATTACCTTGACACCCAAACTCTTCAGCTCCTCGACAAGTCTAGGATTGGACTCAATAGTCTTAAACTCCAAGTCAACACACTCTACACCCGTAGACACACTCGATAGAAGCTCAAGCCTCTTCTGCTCGTCTCCGGCGTAGAGCCCACCTTCCCAGCTGGGTCGGAGTGTGATGATCCTACGGAAGCCCATGTCATTGGATATTTTTGCCGCCTCTCCCATCTCGAGCTCCTGTAGACCGTCTAGGCGCAGCTCTATGAGCTTGGCCCCAAGCTCTAAGGCACTCTCACATAGCTGTCTGAGCTCTCCGATACTTCGGGGCAGTATCGAGACGCAGACCTTCTCAGCGAGGCTAGACCTCATCTATGAACTCGTCTACCTCCATACCCATGTGCCGTGCAGCCTTGCTCGAGAGCCAGACCAACACCTCCTCCCCCCGCGCGAGCGAGGTGACATCTACTATCTCGCCCTTTGCTGTCAGAAGCCTTATCGTCTCAGCCTTCTGAAGAGTTACTGAGCCGTAGACTCCGTTGGTCTCGGCGTTAACCTGCACCATCGGCCTCCTCTCAATCTTCACCCTACCCACGGTTACAATCCTCGCAGCACCATCCCTAGACACCATCAGGACCCGCATACCAGATTTGAGCTCAGAGAGGTACAGCGTTTTTCCGGTCGGCCCCAGGGTGTAGAGGTGGACCGCCCCTGCGTTGACCCTGAAGGGTCTTGGTGGTGTGAACTTCGAACCAACAGACTCGTTGTGGACTAGGAAGAGCATCCTCGCCATGCTGCCCACAAGCATCCCCTCACCATACCTCAGCATTGATGTTGTGTCAACACACGCTCTCTCACCCATACCAACATCGAAGACATCGGTCACCCTAGCAGACCTTAGCTCAACCCTCCTTACTTGCCTCAGGAGGTCGAGGAGAAGACCTATCTCACTCGGGCTAGATGGTCTGTAGACAACCCCGTCAACACCCTTCTCAAGCACCCCTAGCATAGCCTCAGCCTCTTCGACACTCCCAATCCTCACGTAAACCTTCGTCCCAGACCCTTGAAGACTAGCTAGGATGTTCTCCAATGGAATAATCTTAATATCTGCTGTCTCCACAAGTATGGACCCGACCCCAGTCCGCGCTAGCCGGGCCACCTCGTCAATATCTCCAGGCTTGGAGACCTTGACGGAGATTATCTCTCTGCCGAGAGAGTATATCTTTGCACGGGCTTTCAGACTTGCGGGCGTCTCGCCTCCTGTATAGAGTAGTGTGGGGGCGCCGGCTGCTGCAGCCTCTTCAGCCTCCTTTTCATCGGACACCTCTATTACTATCTCCTTCGGCTCGTTTGGGCTCAACCCCTAACCTCACGTCCAAGCAGGCTCTGAGCGTCCTCTACACTCCTATCCTCGATTACTATTGCGCGTAACGCCCTGACGATTGCCGCCGGCCTCCCGTGCATGAAGACGTTTCTACCTATCGTCACCCCCATCGCCCCTGCATCCATAGCCTCACGAGCCATCCTCAAGACCGCCAGGTCGTCATCCATCTTTGGACCGCCCGCCATGACGACTGGGGCCGGACAGGCCTCCACAACCCGTCTGAAAGTCTCTACACTTCCACTATAGGGCACCTTTACTATGTCGGCCCCCAGCTCAGCGCCAATCCTTGCGACGTGCATCAGAACATTCGGGTCATTCGGATCCTTAATCCCCTCGCCCCTCGGATACATCATAGCGATCAGCGGGACACCCCAGGACTCGCACTCGTCGGCCACTTCTCCGAGCTTCCTAAGCATCTCGGGCTCAGCCTTACTACCGATGTTTATGTGGACAGAGAGACCGTCGGCGCCCAGTAGTAGTGCGGTCTGAACACCTCCGACGCGAACCTTCCAGTTGGGGTCTGGGCCCAGCGAAGTGCTTCCAGAGACATGGATTATGAACCCGATCCGCGGAGGGTCAGGCATGTGCTTCACTATCCCCTTCTGGACTAGGAATGCTGTGGCCCCACCCTTCTCCACCTCACGAATCGTCTGATAGATCGTGTCAAGCCCCTTCATCGGCCCAGCGGTTATTCCATGGTCCATGGGAATGCAAAGCATCCTACCCCGCTCGGTTAGTCTGGAAAGCCTGACCTTTTTCCCCGTCACCATCACTAATCCAACCTCCCCAGAGCGTATAGCAGCTCGGCCGTCAATATAGCTCCGCCGGCGGCGCCTCTTATAAGATTGTGGCTCAACGTGACAAACATCACCGTCTCCGGCTTCTTTCCCTTCCTAATCCTGCCCACGGAGATAACCATTCCCGGCACCTCGCCTGCATCCGAGTCCAGCCTGGGCTGAGGCCTCTCCTCGTCGCTGAAAACCCATATTGGGCGCCGCGGTGCGGTCGGCAGCTCCAGCTTCTGAGGAAGCCCGATAAATCCTGCGAGAGAATCTACAACATCCCCTATAGCGACCTCCCTCCCTAGCTCAACCTGGACTGATTCGAGGTGACCTACAATCGTCGGTACCCTAAAACATGTCGCATCTATTGGAACATCCATGGGCTGAACCTCCCCGTCTACCAGCCTGCCCAGAATCTTTCTAGGCTCTTCGGAGACCTTCACCTCCTCCCCCTCAATATAGGGTATAATGTTTCCTAGAATGGCCATCGACGGCACGCCGCTGTAGCCCGCTCCGGACACCGCCTGCATCGTCACGACGTTCACATATCTTAGGCCGAAGTCATCGGCTAGAGGTTTGAGTGTGGTAGCGAATCCGACTGTCGTGCAGTTGGGGGTTGTGACTATGAATCCGTCCCAGCCGCGCCTCCTCTTCTGAACGTCTATCAGGTCGAGATGCTCCGGGTTCACCTCCGGAATGATTAGAGGGACGTCGGGCAGGTATCTGTGGGCTGAGGAGTCGCTTACAACTGGGAAGCCGGCAGCTGCGAACCTGGGCTCAACCTCCCTAGCAGACTTGGCTGGAAGACAGCTGAAGACCAAGTCAGCATCTATCTTAGAAGGATCGGAGGGGAGGACCTCTAGCTCTGCATACTTCTCCGGTACGTAGCCTCTGCCTCGGTAGGCCTCTCTGAGCGTCTTACCCACTGTCGAGTTTCCCGTTACTGCTCTAATCTCGAACCACGGATGCCTGCTCAGCATCTGCACGTATATCTGTCCAACCATCCCAGTCGCTCCAAGTATAGCTACACCTAACCTAGGCATGATACATCCACCACACATCCGCAGAGCAGGGGGGAGGGGGGAAAGAGGACCTACTAAGCAGTGGGTCCAAAGAAATAGGCATAGGTCGTAGTACCCGTTTGAGGTGTTGAGTTGCTACGACCTACGCCCCTCCCCCTACTCATGCGGGCTGTAGAGGAAGCCCGCTCAATTTATATTTTTTCCCAGACAGGAAAACGCCGGGAATGGTTAGAAGAGGTGTAGGCGAGGCCCACGGCGCAGTCTCAATAATCAATGCAATCTCTACAGGGTTTGGCGGCGCGCTGGGGATTGACTTCTATACGCGGGCTTATGTGGAGGTGGTGGAGGGGGGCGAGACCATGCTTGTTAACAAGGATTCTGTAGGTGATGACTCGCTAGTCAAAGAAGTTGTGAGGACTGTCTCGGAACTTGCGGGGGTTAAGGGTTTGGGCTTCAGGGTCACAACCCAGTCAGACATTCCTATAGCGGTCGGTCTGAAGAGTTCAAGCTCGGCCGCAGTCTCGGTGGGCCTAGCAGTGCTAGATGCCTTAGGGGAGACGGCTGATATCGGTGCGTTCCTCGCAGCGGTAGCGGAGGCCTCGCAGAGGTCTGGCGTCTCGATAACAGGGGCCATCGACGATGCAGCTGCATGCATGCTTGGAGGCATAGTCCTCACAGATAACTACGGCAGAAAGATACTCAGACACGAAGCAGTAGACCAAGACCTCGCCGTCGTAATTCTAATACCCGCGGAGAAGACATACACTAAGAGCTTCAGGAGGGAGACACTGGCGCCCATCAGAGACTTGGTCATGGAGGCGTTCAAGATAGCGGAGCGCCGGGACTACTGGAGGGCAATGACGCTCAATGGCCTACTCCATGCGGCGGCCCTAAACCTGCCAACCCGGCCGATAATAGACGCCCTGTCAGCCGGTGCCCTAGGAGCTGGAGTCACTGGAACAGGACCCGCAATAGCGGCTATAACCACCCAAGAGTACGTCGAACCAGTCTCGGCCGCGCTATCAAAGCATGGAAAAAACATAGTGGTTAAGAGAGTCGTTAACCCTCCCACAGATGGGCATGACAGACACATCAAGCTTGGATAATATGGTGTTTAAACAGGTTATCGTCGTCAGGCGGGACCTAAAGCTGGGCCGCGGAAAGCTAGCAGCCCAAGTAGCCCACGCCTCACTGACAGCCTACCTGGAAGCCTCTAGGCTCAGACCCGAATGGGCTGCAAAGTGGCTGGAAACAGGGCAGAGAAAAGTCGTTTTAGCTGCACAGAACCTAGACGAACTCCTAACAATCAAGCATAGGGTAGAGGAGGAAGGGCTACCAGCCGCCCTGATAGAGGATGCAGGCTTAACACAAGTAGAGGCGGGAACCATTACAGCGCTCGCGGTCGGACCTGCACCCGAACCCCTTATCGATAAAACAACTCGACACTTAAAGCTATTATAAAAAGCCATGTAGGTATTAATAAGATATGATAAAATGTAGAATAGTTTAAACAATTTAATGTAAAAACCTCGTCTCACTATAACAGAAGTTTATTAATGAGGTAAGCAACCTATATCCTCGAGACGATCCATGGGTCAATCGGAATCCCTGCGTGAAGCGCTGAACTTTGAGGAGAGAATAACTTTGGATAACTGGGTACATAGACAGGTCTCGATCAGGGATTACCACTCTTTCCACCGGGAGACTCTTGAGAGGTTTGAGGAGTTCTGGGCTGGTGTGGCTAGAGAGCTTGAGTGGTTTAAAGACTTTGAGAAGGTTGTAGAGCGGGGGGATTATCCGAACGTCTACAAATGGTTTGTGGGCGGCCGTCTAAACCTGTCCTATCTCTGCTTGGACCGTCATGTAAAGTCTTGGAGGAAGAACAAGATTGCCATCATCTGGGAAGGCGAGCCTG
>BEHE01000023.1 GCA_002898395.1 Candidatus Calditenuaceae archaeon HR02 | reverse complement strand
CTCTCACCAAAATATCCTTCTTTAACCATTAATTTAATTCCATCTCTGATATTCTCTTGACCTGTTATTGCCTTAATTGCTGAAATAAGGGCATTTCTGCAATTAGTCTTACAGTCCGCAAAACCTGTAGGCTCACCGCTATATAACCTCAATTTAGCATTACGGAGATATTCGAAAGCTTCACCAAAACCGGCTTGATCAAGCAAGGATAACAAGGAGTAAACTTCGGATACTTCTTTATCAGCTATTTCATTTATTCTTCTTTTTAATTCTTCTTCAGGAAGATCTAAAAATTCTGAAGGAAACGAGAAATAATGAACCTCGGTATAACCTAATTCCCTTTTACATGCCTCAATCAATGACGATGGACTTAATATTCTATCCCTGAAGTCTCTAATTTTTTCATCCCTATAACCAGGCGTCACATCCCTTAAACTTAATACCACGTGTATATTGTCTTTGTCTACAGCAATAACTCTATTATGCGGTCTCAGTATAGGAAAGTTTAAGATGGATATTCCCAGCCTTTGTGCTATTTCTCTAACAAAGTTTGTATAAAGATTCATAATCATCTCGAATTTTTTGTTATATTCCTCTGGAAAATCGGAGGAGAAGCTCACCATCATATGGATGCAAACCTCCTAGACTTTTGTTCTCTCTAGTTCTTTTTCAAACTCATAAACTTCCCTGTTCTTAGAAGCAACTTCAGCCAAAATTTCTGCATCCTTCTCAGGCTCTTTCCACATAGCTTCTAAAATTTCCCTAACTTCATTCTCATCCTTAGCATACTTGCAAATCTTTTGAACAGTGGCTTTCATGCATCCTCTTTCTCTTAACTTTTGGTTGAAGTCAACAGCCTTTAATAATTGAATGTTCATTCTAGCTGCATAGCTTGGAAGATTCACTATGGTTTCATCCTTCAGCTTGACTTTCTCTCTTGGATTAAATGCAGAGCCTGCGAACACTCCTATCACTCCTTGCTTAACCTGCCTTCCTTCAGGAGTATTAACACCAAAATCGCTACTCCACTTCAAAACTTCAAGAAAATCATCAACGTCTCTTTTACTAACTAATCCCCACTTACATTCTAAAACATAAGTAATAGGTTGAGCGAATATGCTAGGCGTAACTGTCCAGACTCTATCAACTTCTGCCTTACCAATCCTTCCACCAACGCTTTTAATCAGATGTAGAGTAATCCTTCTCTTATCCATGTTTTTGTTTCTATGGTCTTGAGTCATAAATTGTGCTCCTGTAGTGAATTTATCTATGAACCATTCTACGCATGCCTCCCAATTATGGCCTAGTCTATTGCTTCTACCACTCACTACCCGAATATAATTCTCCTTTCTTTCAAGCACTTTCTTAAAATCTTCCTCACTCATCGAAGAATGGTGGACGTATCTGAATCTGTTAAAGAGCTTAACCTCTTTGATTTCAGGATAAAGTTGCATTGCTCTCTTTAAAGCGGTTTCGAGTTCATATTCAGAGCAATCAAGTTTATTTTGTAAGAATTCAAAGCTCACTAAGTCATTAAGTTTCGAAGCTTCAATTATCTGATCTCTTATTAAATGAATCCTCTGCATTATCGGGCTTGAGTTAGACTTTTCAACCAATGCGATTTCAGTTCTTTGAATGGCCTCTTCTATCGCTTTCTCTCTAGGCTTTGATAAATCGAGCCAAGTTATTAAAAATCCCTCTTTGAAGGGAGTTTCTCCATAGCCTGTTCTATATCCTCGCACGTAAACCAAGCCTTTTCTCTCAAGTCTTCTTATATTTGTCATCACATCAGGAGGATTGATTCCCTTATCTTTGAGGGCTTCAGCTATTTCTTTTGAGAAGAAAGCGCCTTCCTTATTCCTCTTAAGAAATTCATAAAGTATGTTTGCCTTACTTTCTGTAGAACGTTTTTCGATTTCTTTGTTGAATTTAACAAAATGCATTCCTTGAAATTCTATCGAATCTTTATCCTCTGGCTTGAGGATGTAGAGGTGATATTTTCTTAAGTTATGAGTAACTCCTCCCCTTCCCTTAAAAATTCTCTGAGCTTCCATGAAAGGCTTATCTGTTCGAAGAATCGCTCCTTCTCTCCATAGCCTGTATAACATGCCCTCAACAGCTTTCTTATCACAGCCTGTCTCCTTTACTATATCGTTAAATGACCTTGGCTTGCAGTCGCTCAACAGACCGAGTATTTTATTCCTCGTATCGCTTAGCCTTGCCAACTCGCATCAGGATAGGAATGCGCATCCCCTATATAAATTTGAGGGTTCAAACCTAGAAGTAAAATAGCTTACCAATGCAAAAACTGAGCAGAAATTTTAGCAACTTTTAGCCAGAAAACAGCTCAATTCTAGCTTTTTTCAGGCTGTGAAAATAGCGCCGGGGGTGGGATTCGAACCCACGCGCCCCGTCAAGGGGCAGCGGCTGTCGCGTCGGGCCAGCATTGGTTTGATGATCTCGAGGCCGCCCCAATGGCCGCTATGGGACCCCGGCTCGTAAATTAATGTGTTCAGCCAAACTTTTTTACTTATCTCGTCGGTGGTGTTTCTTCGTTTAGCCCAGCTTTTCGGCTGCTTGGAGCCCAAATGCTTATTAAATGTCGGGAATGCTCCTAGCAGTGCTTTGGCCACTATCCATCTTCTGGGCCACAGCCACATAGACGCAGTGTGGCTCTGGACGAAGGATGAGACGGTAAAGGTCTGTATTGAGACGTTCGGCAAGGTCTTGGACCTTATGGACAGGTATCCCGGTCTAACCTTTTGCCAGAGCAGCGCGCAGTACTATGAGTGGATTGAGAAGAACCGCCTTGACCTGTTTGAGAGGATAAGGGCTAGAGTGAGGGAGGGGAGGTGGGGTGTTGTCGGCGGCTCCTGGGTTGAGTTTGACTGTAACCTGCCGTCTGGGGAGTCGCTCGTCAGGCAGATGCTCTATGGCAAGCGATACTTCTTGGAGAAGTTTGGAGTCGACGTTGAGATAGCCTGGCTTCCGGATTCCTTCGGCTATTGCTGGACGCTCCCCCAGATACTGGCCAAGTCGGGGATAAAGTACTTTCTGACACAAAAGCTCAGGTGGAACGATGCGACAGTCTTTCCATACAATGTCTTCTGGTGGAGGTCGCCTGACGGCTCCACCGTCCTCTCACACCAGACGTTAGGCAGTTATAGTGAGTCGCTCGATAGTTGGGGAGACATAGAGCGGCAGCTCTTATTCCTGAGGCTTAGGCATGGTATAGAGGACCTGCTCGTGCTCTTCGGCCATGGAGACCATGGTGGCGGCATATCTGAGACGCATGTAGATAGGGCTTTGGAGTGGATAAAGAAGCATAGCAGTGGGGATATAACAGTGAAGTTCTCCACAGCAGCTGAATACTTCAGCCAGCTAGAGAGATATGCAATGTCAAACAGTTTACCGGTCATTAATGATGAGCTTTACCTGCAGTTTCACAGAGGAACCTACACCACACAGGCGGAGACCAAGAAGTGGAATAGACGTATCGAAGCCTTGATAGAGAATGCGGAAAAGCTAGCAGTGTTTGCTGAGGGCTTCGGTCTCCCATATCCCCGCGAGGAGCTAAGAGAGTATTGGAAAACAATATTATTCTATCAATTCCACGACGCCATCTGTGGCAGCTCGGTCAAAGAGGTCTACGAGGAAGCCGAGCGGGACTATGAGAGGCTCTACAACAAGTTGTCCAGCATAGTGGAGCGCTCAATAGAGGTTATCGCGAAGAACACGGACACCCGGGGCGACGGAAAATCAATACTCGTTTTCAACACCCAGTCTTGGACAAGAGGTGGGGTAGTCGAGCTGGAGATTAGCAACCTCAGAGAGGCGAAAGAGTATTTGATATTGGATGCTGGAGGGAGGGCTGTCGCTTCACAGGTGGTCAGTGATGAGGGCCGCAGCAGGTTGCTTTTCATCGCAGAAGACGTGCCGCCGACGGGCTTCAAAGAATACCGAATCACATCAAAGGAGAGGGGTAAGCCGACGCCGACAGGAGTGTCGGTCAAGGAGGCCCAGGGAAAAATTGTGCTCGAGAACGAATTCTTATCCGCGGAGATAGACCGCCAATCCGGCCTAATAACGAGTATAAAGCATAAGGGGTCTGGAAGAGAGGTTATCAGGCCCGGCGAAGCTGTTGCGATTCACGTCTATGAAGACGTCCCCGCTTCGGCGCGTAAGGCGCTGGATGGCGGCTTCGAGGCAGTGCTCTTCGACGCGTGGGAGATTTACATCTTCGACCGGGGCGAGGGTGTGAAGTCTGCCCGGCTGGACGAGCCTGTGGAGGTCAAGGTGGTCGAGCGGGGGCCAGTGAGGGTGGTTGTCGCATCGAGGTACAAGTACCGCCAGGAGGGCAGGGAAGACTCGGAGATAACTGTGAGAAATATTATGTATGCTAAGATTCCAGTATTCTATCTCGAGATAGAGTTTGACTGGAGGACCTGGCACAGGCTCGCCAAGCTCTCAATACCGACCACTATAGAGGGCGAATACGTATACTATGAGATACCCTACGGCTACATATGCAGGCGAATCCCCTACTCCGATAAGGCGTCACTCCCCGAGAAAGCCAAACACGAAGTACCCGGACAGAGATGGATCGACAAGACTTCTAAGAAAGATGGCATAGGATTGAGCATACTTAATGACTGTAAATACGGGTTTGACTCGACAATGCATGAGCTCAGAGTGACGCTTCTAAGGAGTCCCAGCTACCCGCCCAAGTGGCCTGCAGTCTCGTTGGAGAGCTGGCTGAAGGGCGAAGAGCCCACAGACCAGGGGAGACACGTTGCAAGGATAGGCCTATATCCGCACACTGGCGACTGGAGGGAGGCTCAGACGATCCGGCGCGCGATAGAGTTTAACAATCCACTAATAGCTAGGCTAGAAGAACCCC
The DNA here is from genome assembly GCA_002898395.1 of Candidatus Calditenuaceae archaeon HR02. Classification (GTDB taxonomy): domain Archaea; phylum Thermoproteota; class Nitrososphaeria_A; order Caldarchaeales; family Calditenuaceae; genus HRBIN02. Next base: position 17,204 of record BEHE01000023.1, on the reverse strand, counting down.
ATGAGGGAAATCTACCAAAAACATACTCATTCATTTATGTAGATGGTGATGATGCACCAGCCACAGCAGTTAAGCAGGCTGAAGACAGCACAGACATAGTATTAAGGTTCTACGAACCACACGGTAGAGAAGCCACAGTAACGCTCAGAGTTGCCCCCGGCGTAAAAGAAGCCCAAGAAGCCGACCTCCTCGAAAGACCAACCAAACCCCTCATAATAGAAAACAATCAACTAAAACTAACGCTAAAACCCCATGAGATAAAAACAATACTCATCAGGAGATAAAGCTGTGGTGTGAACAGTATCGTAATCAAATGTTATATAGAGGTTTTAGTATACGGGACTGGTTTGAGAAAGTAAATCCAGACGAAATATGGCCTCATCTTTTCATTGCTCCGGCAACTAAACCAGCGATTAAATAACGCTTAAACAAATAGTAGAAGATTATTGGGGGTATAGAATATATCGTCGCAGTGGCCATAAAGATGTTCCATGGCGCCTCATCGCTCACTAGGAAGAAGCCCATGGCTACTGGGAGAGTTAATTCTGTCTCCGAGGATAGGAGCATGAATGGATAGAGGTATTGGTTCCAGGAGAAGAGGAATGCGTATGCGCCTATCGCCGCCAGCGCGGGTAGTGATAAGGGCAAGAATATTCTGTAAAATATTACTGCCTGACTAGCGCCGTCAATTATCGCGGACTCATCAACCTCGACCGGTATGCTTCTAGAATATTCCCATAGGAGCCAGATGGCATATGGTGAAACGAATATAACTTGAGCTATAACCACGGATAAGTGTGTGTTGAGCAGACCCATGGCTGTCATCAGAATAAAGTATGGTATAGAAAGGAATGCGTAGGGGAAGACGTAGGTTGTCAGGGTGAGTGTCGAGACCGCGGTTTTGCCTCTAAACCTCAGCCTAGCCATTGCATAGCCGACGAATATGGATATAATCAGGGTAAAAGCCACGGTGAGTGAGGCCACATATATGCTGTTGAGTAGTTGCCGCCAGAAGTACATGACTCTGAAATAGCCCTGAGTCACCACCGTAAGGTATGCCTCGACGGATGGCGACGTCACTATGTATTCTGGATTAAATAATCTCTCGCCGGTCTTGAAAGACACTGTTATCATCCAGTATATTGGGAAGACCGTCCAGATTAGTACTAAAATCGATACGATGTAGACCGCTAATGTTGAGAGGATGTGTTTGATCATGAGCGCCTCACTCCGAACATCTTTAGAAGTAGAACGATAAAGATGAGCAATACGGGTATAACCATCAAGTATAGAGATAGCCCTTCCCTCAACCTCAATAAGACAAAAGCGTACCTAAACCCAAGGATTGACAGCATATGTGTCAGCTCACCAGGGTCACCTCTAGTAAGAAGGTACGGTATGTCAAACTCCCCTGAAACCCAGATTGTTGAGAGAAGTGTGTTGAAGATATAGAGATATTTTAACTGGGGCAGAGTTATATGTATGAACTCGTAAACGCGTGAAGCGCCATCAATCTTAGCAGCTTCATACAGGGTTGGGTCTATGCCTTGACGGGCTGCATAGAAGATCAACGCCCACAGGGGAGTCCACTTCCAGATATGGAAGAAGATGAGGGCAGACATTGCTCCCTCGTAGCTTCCAAGCCAGTTAATGGGTTGTAACCCCACATCTATTAGGAATTTATTCACGATCCCCCACTCCCTCTGGAGCATCCACCTGAAAGATATCACTCCAGCAATTATGGGGACTGCCCAGGGAAGCAGATAGACGTAAGATATTATGCGTGTTATTTTATACTGTGTAAATGTCAATAATCCTGAGAGTAGCAGCGCAAGCATCATTTTCACATTAACCCCAATACCTACGTAGATTATGGTGTTGATTAGTGATCGCAAAAAGAGTGGGTCGGTCATAACGCGTCTGAGATACTCACCTGATGAGACCGTGATGGCTGAATATAGCAGGGGGTATACGACAAATATGCAGAAGACTATGAGGAATGGAGTGGAAAAAATTAGGCCTAAAAAATTGGTTTGCCTATAGCTCATTTCCACTCCGCAAAGATTTGCTTCACACGAGCTATAGCTTCATCAACCGCCTTCTCCAATGGGTATTTCTCAACGATAACCTTATTCAGATAGACTATCCAAGTCCTCTCCGCATACACTTGACTATATGCCGGGTGGTAGACATAGTAGAACGGCACGAGTGTTCCTGTCCTGAATTGGTTGTAGGCTACTGGGATGTGTGGGTCTCCCGGTGCACCGAAGGCCGCGGCCCCTGCCTTAAATCCTTCAAAGTAGAATTTGTCCTCAGTGAGTATGTCCTTAAAGACTGGTGCCCATCTCCCTGCAGATGCCTTTGTGTACGTGTTTAGAATGTCTTTGCTGATGAAGTATCTTATGAACTCCTTTGCTAACTCCTTGTTCTTCGAGGCCTTGAAGACGAGTAGCGATTTGACAGCTATTAGCCTGGGAGGCTCTCTGCCGTCAGGACCTGTAGGCCAGTCCACTGTTGCCATTTTAGTGTAGTAGTTCTCTCTAGAACCTACGGCCCCAAAGTACTGGGCTGCAGGTATGGATATAGTCGGGTTTGGGACCATCACTATTTTCCTCGCGTGGAACGCCACATTGTTGTCTGGGTCAGTCCATGTCAAGGAGCCCGGCGGATTATATCCCTTTTCATGCAGGTTGACTATAAACTTGAAAGTGTTTATTAATGCCTCTCGGACATCAGGGTCATCCACGTTTAGCTTGCCATCGGGCGTGACTATCGGCTTCTTAGCGTAGTAGAGATATATTGTCTCGAAGTTGTAGAAAGCGTCTGTTGAGCCTGTACCGAGTGTCCAGCCGACAGCATATACTTCTCTATACTTCTCAGGATCCTTTGCTCTCAACCTGTCCTGAACCGTAAACCAAAAGTTCCAGAACTCGTCCCAAGTCCTAGGTATCTTCTCGGGCGAGGGGTCGAACCCCGCCTCGGTTACAAAGTCCTTCCAGTAGTGTATGTGTATTGTCTGCATCTGCATTGGGACTTTGTAATAGCTGTATTTTTTCTCCTTATTGTTATATAGCCACGCTGTCTGGAGGGCCTCCGGAATATACCTATCCTTGTTCTCGTTCACGATGTCGCTTACATCCTCGAGGAGCCCATCCCAGGCCCATCTAGGAGACAGCATCCAGTCCTCGAAGTGGGCATAAGCAACGTCAGGCGGGTTTCCGGCCTCCAACGCCGCGATGAGTTTCTTAGGTATATCCTCGGTGGTATAGAAAGATACTTCTACATCGACCCCCTTCAATCTGCCGAAGTCCTGGGCTGCTTGCATTAGAGCTAGGTCCTCCTCGGCATAATATCCCTTATTCCACCATATCACGAGCTTAGGCCTCTCGACAGTTATTACCTGAGTAGCAACGCGTTCTCGGGTAACAACCTGTGTCACCTCCCCCGCCACGGTCGTTACAAGCGTGACTACCCTCTCCCCTCCGGGCACGGACACTATCTTAGTATCGACTTCCGGCGTTAGGAGACGCAAAGAAAAAGACGGCCGATACGCCAGCAACGATAGCTATGACTGCTACAATGGCTCCTATGATATACACTCTTTTCATTTCTAGTTTTTATAGGACAATTTGTGTTGTTTATATTTACTAATCCCTATATGGCTTGCTGAAGACGCATTTTTGCCTTATTGTTCAAGAACGCTTATTAAATAGCTAAGCTAAACCTCTCATCAATGTGGATTCCTAGGTGGGTTGGGGAGGGGTTTGCGAGGCTCTACTCCTCGTTTTCCCGGGGTATCTTCGGGTTTGGTGACGTTTGCAGGACATTGGGGGTCACCCCAACTAGGGGGCATGTTCTCTTGACTGCGTTGAGGAGATCGGGGACCCTGATAGATTTCCGGAGAGGTCGGCCTAGACTCTACAGGCTCCTCGACCCTAGAAGCTTCATGCTAATCGCTGGGGGTGTGGCGAATAGACCTGCTAACATACAAGGAGAGTATGTGCAGCTGGTCTATGATGTTCTGCGAGTGTTAAGGTCGAGCTGGAGCTTAACGTCCTTGGTTGTTTACGGGTCTGTCGCTAGACGCTCTGCAGGACCCCTGAGCGATGTGGACCTGCTGGTCGTCTCAGATGAGTTTTCGGGGAGCTTAGCCTCTAGGATAGATAAGCTACTTGAGGTTGAACGTGACGCGGATATTCAGAGCGAGCTTAGTCTTCTAAGAATGCATGGCATACATGCCAAGCTAGCCTTTTATCCATTGAGGAGGGAGGAGGTTGGACGGCTCCCGCTGCTTCTGTTGGATCTGGTCTATGATGCGGCTGTGGTGCTAGATGACGGCTTCATGCAAGGCTTCATCCCGAGACTGAGGTCTAGGCTTGAGCTGGTGGGGGCTAAACGCTACATGCTGCCTAGAGGCTTGTGGTATTGGGACCTAGGTCCTAGGGCTGCTGAGCTGTGGCATCCATGGACGCACTCCTAAAGCTGGCGCGGGCCTATCTGAGACAGGCTGATGATAGGCTAGCCGATGCCGCGCGAGCTCTCGAGAAAGGCAACCACCCATACGCCCTAAGACTCTCCCAAGAATCGGTTGAGCTAAGCCTAAAGGCGTCGCTGAGAATTATAGGTATAGAGTATCCCAAGATACATGACGTCTCAGACCTCCTGCTGGCTTACAGGGAGAGGTTCCCCGGATGGTTCCGCGAGAAGATAGATTTCCTAGCCGAAACGTCTAGAAGGCTCAGCAGTAAGAGGGAGCTCAGCTTCTATGGGGGAGAGGAGGCACTACTCACGCCTGAGGAACTAATAAGCAGGGAAGATGCAATCGATGCCTTAGAACGCGCCTCAAAAACACTAGAACTAGTAAAACGCCTCATACACCACTACAGCGGAAATGATCGAGAGCAAGACCACCGAGATTTTTAACATCGTTATGATGAATATCCCCAAGAAGTCCTAAAGCCTCATAAACCCCCTTCAGACCAGCCGAGCACGGGAGTTGCTCTCGCTTCTACTTCAGTTCGGCTAAAAAGGTTCTGCGTATCTCGTGCACTGCGTCCAAATCAGGGTCTTTGCTGAGTATTCTAGCTATACGGTGTGATAACGCAACACCAACGTGCAAACTGTCTCTCGGAGCTAGATTATATTTTTCGAGAATTTCCTGTGCCTTTAGCAGCGACCCCTCATCTACGCTTAGAAGCCTAAGACTCGGTAATGAGAGTAAAGCGCGACTTTGCTTAATTGCAGCTTGGCGGCCTATAACTTTTCACACAACCCAGGCAACCTAATACCACGTGAGAGTGCTCGTATATTCTTCCAGCGAGCCCCTACTTATTTTGAGGAGTACATTCTTCGCTAAACGTGCCTCCTCTATCTCCGATGGATCGTAAGGAGCAGAATAAATGAATATATTATATTCTGTCAATGTAAACCGGGCCTCTCAACATACTGCTCCGCCAATATTTTCTTAATGTCTATTTTCTTCTTCAGCTTACTCTCCACCACAGATAAATAATCATTTACAGCCTCCTCAGGGGCCTTCTCACCCCTGAGCATGACTACCCCGTTCTCTACGACGAAGATGACGTCGCGCCCTTCTTTAAGCCTGAGAAACTCCCTAATGTACTTTGGAATAACGACCTGGCCTTTCGGCCCTAAAGGTCTTCGAAAATCATTCCTACTAAAGGTAGGAATCTTACATATTTAAGGTTCCCCCACCCGATCTACTTAGACTCTGTCAGCCAAGCCTTACTGCATGCGTTAATAGCCCAAGACGCCGTCGAACTGGCATTAACCCGCCAAGCGAGATGCCTTAACTCACCGCGGTCAACAAGCCTAGAATATAGATACGGGGCCTCGTCGGAGGTGTATTCTCTGCATCCCTCTCTCCCACACCAATAGAGCTGGTTGGACTTGTAGTGCCTTTTCAACATTTGTAACTTCTCCGCGATCCTCCCCCTTTACACGCTCATATTTACCGCATTGAAAAATCTATAATTATTAAAATCGGGCCCGGAGGGACTCGAACCCTCGACCTCCGGCTTTCGCCGCGGGTAAGGCTTAGAAGGCCGGCGATCCAGGAGTTATGGCCTTCATAAACTCTCTCTGTCCAGGCTGAGCTACGGGCCCGTTCTAACCATCTTAACCTAATATTTAAACGGTAATGAATGCATGGGTGGGATTTCACGTCATACTGGTCAACGCAAGCCCATTCCTCTAACCATTCACAATAGCTCATCCAATGCTACCTGAGCCTGATGTGTGAGGGTAGGTCGGCGAAAACGATCAGATTTCACCGCCTACTTGGTCCGGCAACTTTCTCTCTTTTTACGACGTCGAGATAAACCCTAAGAAGCTCAAAATCCTGAGAAAGTGGGGAAGATCGACACCTGGTGGAGCGAGTAAAAACTGCTCTCTCGATTGCCTAATCCAGCGGCCTCTTCAGAGGAGTGATAGAAGCCAGATAGCTTAGATATTAGGGATAGATGTGAATAGGGTGAAGGCAGAGGTGGTTGCCGACGCATCTAGGTTCTACAGGGCAGCATCTTCCAGGTAGTGGGGTTCCTCAAGGAATTCTTACTCTGTCCCAGGTTCGTCCAACATAACGCCCAGATATTCTTAAGCAAGCCGGGCACAGCCTTGAAGAAGGCTCAAAGCTAATATACAATACCACTAAGGATGGAAAGACAAGGGTTAGAGGAGCATGTCATGGAGGGCAGAGTTGACAGTAGCTCTCTCGTACTCTGGGACTGCATATACGTAACTGAGCCGGTAAATAGTCACGAACCGGCCTAAACTCCACTGATAATCACGCACGTGATGTATCTCTAAAATACGGTATAACCCACCGACCATATGCCTCTATAGTCTCAAAGATCCGCTCGATGGGAGGCTCCATAATGAACGCAGTAGCACCAGCCTTGACGAAACGCTCTATAACTCCAATGACCTCATCTCCATGTCCGGCCGCCATGACCCTCAGCGCCACCTCATCGGGGATTAGACCTGCAATCTTATACACCCTTGAAATATCCTCAGAGACGAGAGAGGTATTCCATAGGTCAACTTCAGCTATGTTCTTCAAACCAAGCCTCTCCAAAAGCCTTTTTCGGAGAGCTAGACAGACCTTGGTCCTAGTCAACAGCCTAACCTTGGCAGCCTCACCATCAATATCAATATCTGAAAACACTATTGGAAGCGCCTCTATTTCATCTGGGTCCCGTCCGGCCTCAGAGGCCATCTTTTTGACTTCCCTCAAATCATCTTCAAACTGCTCGGGTGCATTCATCCAGGGTATCCACCCGTCGGACAAAGTCGCTACAAGCCGCAACATACGTGGACCATAACCACCAACATAGATCGGTAGCTTTCTACCCTTATAAGGTTTTAACCCCAAGTAGCCCGACGATAACTTATAGAATTCACCCTCAAAATACGCGGGGTGCTCCTGTGTTGATGCGAGGAGCGAACGTATAACCATTATCGCTTCTTCAAGCCTCTTTACAGGCCTTTTAAACTCAATCTCCTTGAGAGGGTAGAAATTGAAAATCTCACCCGCGCCTAATGCGAGGAAAGCCCTTCCTTGCGAGGCGTGGTCTAGGGTGACAACTTCATTTAGGAGCGTAGCGGGGTGTCTCCTAATCACGTCTGAGACGCCGGGGCCTAGCTTTAGTTCTTTAGTCCTAGCGGCAACATAGGAGAGGATCACATAAGCGTCCCAAGCAGGCTCGGGTAAGAAAAGCTTGTCAAGTGGGTGGAAGAGGTGGTCGGGTAAAGTAACTAGGTTAAACCCGGATTTCTCGGCCCGCAGGCACGCCTCAATTGCCGCTTCAACGTTACCGAACGAGTTTATCTGACAACCAAACATCACCATGCGTTTGGACACCTGTGTCTCATGAAGGAGTGACGACTCCCCTGATGATCCTTCCCTCCTCCATATCCTTGAACACTTCGTTAATCTCCTCCAACCTGTAAGTTTTGGTGACCAGTTCGTCGAGGAGCAGTTTCCCCGCCTTGTAGAGCCTCAAGTATTTCAAGGAATCAAGCCTGGGGCTTGAAGAACCGTAGTAACACCCTTTAATCGTCTTTTCATTCATGTGGAGGTCTAGAGCTGGAATTCTAATTTCTACACCACCACGTTCAACACCGACAATGGTAATTATCCCGCCCCTCCGCGCCAATCTGTAGGCCAACTCCATTGCCTTAACGCTACCGGCGGCCTCAAAAGAATAGTCTACTCCATCCCCTGTAATCTTTCGGACAGCTTCTACAGGATCTTCTTTCGACGCGTTAATAAAGTGGGTGGCCCCAAACTTGGCGGCCCACTCTAGCTTCGAGTCATATAAATCAATCGCAATTATCTTCTCTGCACCTGCAAGCCTAGCACCTTGAACTATATTCATCCCCACACCGCCTAATCCTATTACAGCGACGCTACTCCCCTCCCTCACTTTAGCCGTATTCAACACTGCTCCAACCCCGGTCAGGACAGCACATCCGAGTATGGCTACCTTGTCTAATGGAATATCTACGGTAAGCTTCTGTAGGTTCTTCTCGTGGAGCACCATGTATGATGATAAGGCAGCTGTTGAGGTAAAGTGGTGGATGAGCCCGCCTTGCTTGTCCCGTACCTTGAGCTTTCCGCTTGGAAGAGTTGCACCAATAATTGCCTTTAACGCATTTTGGCATAGATGGAAGCGTCCTGAGAGGCAGTACTCGCAGTTATAGCATGAAGGCATCCAGATGGTGAAGACTCTGTCTCCTTTTTTCACCGTCTCGACCTTTTCTCCAACATCGACGACCACCCCCGCCCCCTCATGCCCCGGAACGATAGGAATCGGGATATCTGGATAGTAACCTCTCGCCAATGAGAGGTCACTGTGGCAAACCCCACTCGCCTCAATCTTTACAACCACCTCATCAGCATCAGGATCTATCAATTCAACATCCTCAACAACTAAGGGAGAACCATATCTACGGATTATTGCAGCTCTAGACTCCAAAACCACGATAGGTATGCCTAACACATAGTAATTAAAGCTTTCCGGTTAATGCATAAAAACTTATAGGCGGGTGTATAACAAATCTAACTGCATTGGCTGGAGCGAGTAACAGTAAGGTTTCCCGGCGAGCAATGCTTGGTACAGTCGCCGGCGCGATCGGAGGTTTGGCAGTAGGTTCTGTGGTGGGATGGCTTGCGAGAACCCCTGAAGCTGCTCCAGCTACTACTATAACTCAAACAGTCACTAGAGCGCAGACAATAACACAGCCCATCGTGACCACACAGACAGTCACGGTTACAGGGACCGCAACACCGCCGGTAGGCTTACCCGAAAGGTTCGATGGTGTTGAAGTCGCTGTAATGACACAGCCGTGGAACATGTGCCCCGTGAAGCATCACCGCGTCAAGTGGGAAGAGATGACGGGTGGTAAAATAAGAATGATCGAATTTCCATACGCAGAGCTACGTCCTAAGGCGATGGATGACTTTCTAGCGAAGGCTGGCACATACGATATTCTAATATTCCCCGGCGGATTGATGGGTGACTATGCGGGCGGTGGGCATCTTGAAAACTTGGATCCCTGGATCCAGCGTTACGGATTCCCCGCACTTGAAGATATTCTCCCCGCATGTAGAAAAGTAGCTGAGTGGGCAGGACACTTGTATGCTGTTCCCTACGATGGTGACTGCCACATACTATATTATCGGAAGGATGTATTAACAGATCCCGAATACCAGCGCCGATTCAAGAACGAGTATGGGTATCCATTACCCGTTCCACCTAAGACCTGGGAGGAGGTCAGGGATGTGGCAAAATTCTTTAATGGTTGGGACTGGGATAAGGAAAGACCCGGTGAGACGAAATATGGCATTGCATTTATAGCAAAGAGGGGAACACAGGCTCAGTGGACTATACTCGACCTCATAGCGCAGTATAACGTGATTCCGGGAAAGCCCTCCAGATATGCAGGACACATGTTCTTTGACCCAGTAACTATGGAGCCACTAATGAATACGCCTGGAGCTATCGCCGCACTAGAGATGCTTTTGGAGCTCAAAAACTATGCGCCTCCAGGACTCTTAGGGTATGGTTTTGCTGAGTTCAGAGACGCATATGTGAAAGGAGGAGTGGCCGTATTAGGGATAGACTGGGGAGACGTAGGTATCATGGAGTGGATGGATCCTGGCTCAGTAGTAAAGGGAAAGCTAGGATATGCGCCTCTTCCAGGGGCAACTAGAGTTTGGGACAGGCAACATGGCCGCTGGATAAACAAATATAACCAGAACGACTATGGTGACTTCGGAGGCTGGGTTATGGGTATATCAACATATTCTAAGAAGAAGGAGGCCGCCTTCCACCTTCTCAGATTTCTTAATGACCCGGCGCAGAGCATCCTTGATGCAACCGGCACCATTGGATGTTGGGGCAGCAACCCATATCGATACAGTCACTTCGACCTAGAGAAATGGGTAGCGGTAGGCTTTGGCGAAGACTCGGCTAGGGAATACCTTTCCGTTATAGAACGGATCCTAAGCAACCCACTACACCTCATTGACCTGAAGATACCTGGAAGAGATGAATACTACGACAAACTTGATGCCCACCTAGCTAATGCATTCATTGGTGCAGAAACCCCAGAAGAGGCCATGCGAGCTGTCTACGAGGAATGGGAGCAAGTTACAGACTCTCTAGGGAGGGAAAGGCAAAAGAGGCTTTACATTGAATCACTGGGTATAAAAGTTTAAACGTAGATTTTTCTTTGCTTTAACTCATGAGGGAACCGAAGGTTAAGTGGATTTTCGTCCTACCTGCGGTCACATACATATTAGTTATAACTATCTTTCCTCTCGTCTGGAGTTTAAGCCTAGCGTTTACAGACTGGAAACTAACCCGCGCCAGTGAGCCACAGTTCGTCGGTATACAAAATTTCGAGCGTTTATTAATGAACGATAAAAGGTTCGGAAATGCCTTATCATTTACTGCGTTATACGTGTCTATCGCCACGCTTGTAGAGCTGGCGCTAGGACTCGCCCTAGCCCTTATCTTACACTCAAAGACTAGGGGAGCTAGGGTAATGCGCATCTTTTTTTTTAATTCCACTAGCAGTACCTCCCATAGGTACAGCTTTCATGTGGAGGATGTTGTTACAAGAAGATGTGGGGCTTGTTAATGCAGCATTATCATTACTTAACATCGGTAAAATACGGTGGTTCACTGACCCTTGGACAGCAAGGTTAGGACTCATAATGATAGATATCTGGCAGTGGACACCGTTCATGTTTTTAGCATTGCTTGCAGCTATCAGTGCGATACCTGCAGAGCCTCAAGAAGCTGCATTAATCGACGGGGCAACTAGATGGGGGGTAATACGACATGTAGTCCTACCCCTAATAAGCCCAGTAATTATAACGATAGTTCTAATAAGGTGTATTGATGCCTTCAAGCTATTCGATTACGTGTATGGAGTTACGGGAGGTGGACCGGGAACAACTACAGAGTCTGCATCATACTATATTTATTTACTGGGTAGGGTCTACTTCGACCTAGGATACGCGTCCTCAGCCTCGTATATTCTATTGATTATAATGCTTGGTCTTTCCACAATAATATTATGGAGGTTACGGAGGACTTGGTAAAGAAGAGAAAATCTAATACAAAACTCTCCAGTTACATCAATAAAACCCTTACATGGCTATTCTTAGGAATCTACACCGTTTTTTCTCTTTTTTCTCTTTTTTGGATGATTATAGTTTCAATAAAATCGAGAGCTGATATTTACAAGCTGGACATAATACCTTTCTACCAATTTACACCTACATCGGAGAATTGGCTAAATATATTATCTAATGAGAATTTTCATAGAGCTTTAATTAATGGTATAACTGTAGCATCTCTGAGTGCCCTTTTAGCTCTCCTCTTGGGTTCCTTAGCGGGTTATGGTTTAGCAAGGTTTCAATTCAAAAGGTGGAAGAACAAGGATATTGCTACATGGATACTGTCCCAAAGAATGCTACCCCCAGTCGCGGTTCTCATCCCATTCTTCCTGTTTATGAGGGCCGTTAACCTGATAGACACCGTATTTGCAATTATTCTGGCACACGTAGTCTTTAATTTGCCGCTTGCTACCTGGCTAATGCTGGACTTCTTTAGAAGCATACCAGTAGAAGTCGAGGAAGCATCCCAAGTAGATGGATGCTCACCTTTACAGACATTCTTCAGGATAGCTGCACCAATGGCTTTACCGGGTATGGCTGCTGTCTACGCACTATGTTTCATCTTCTCTTGGAACGAACTAATGTTCATGGTAGCACTCAGTTACGACAAAGCATACACTATTCCGGTACTTGTCGCATCTACACTAGCTTTCCAGCAGATGGAATGGTGGAACCTGGCTGTATATGTCACGATCTCAATCATTCCGCCACTAATCTTAGCCATTACCTTTGAGAAATATTTGATCAGAGCACTAACACTTGGAGCTGTTAAGGCATAACCCCAATACTTTAACGTTCTCTACTACCAACTCATAAGAGAGTCTTCATCTTCTGTTTAGTAGTCGTTTTTTCTTTTCAGGGTTTTCAGTGAAGATGCATGCAACTATTACCGTATTCTTGAAGAGTCTAGCCCACGTTATGTATCCTACGGTCTCGTTCTTGCTGGCCTTGGATACTTAATCGTACACTTTCGAAGTCTAAGTCGTAATAAGCCTTTCCCTTACCACCTCGTCTTATGCAGGCATTCATGATTGTGACTTCTTTTTTATCAAGACAGCGAGTCCCATTGATCCGTCCCTCTTTCAATATGTATGCCCCTTAGCGTGCTTGACTCTCTACACAATTGACGATGGGAAGTCCATATGTTTTCTTCTTGACATCCTCTTGGACGTGAGCACATAGCACGTAGAGAATCATGCAGATGCCTATATTAAAGGCCTTATAAATTTCAGGCTCTTCAATGTGTCTTCTACGTGTACTAATTCGAAGATTCTAGGTGGGCAGGGGGGTGAATTGAAGATCAGAGATAGCTTCTTGCACCATTATAATACGTTTGTTTTTGAGAAAACCATCTACAGTTTATATGTGCCACTGCGAGGAGCTTTAGGACGTATCTAAACAGCTTCATTACCGGCTTCATGTAAGTCTTCATGGGCCTGGGTAGCTCATCGTGTAGCTTTTCCTAGCGATGGGGGACAGTCGTCTAACTGGTATCTCCTGTCTTTTAACAACCGGTGCCTAACTAAGCTGAACCTATTGCTGTGCGGCCCTACAGCGAGCTAATAATAATCCTACAGTTCAGAAGCTAGTCGTAGTAGCCGACACTAGGGTTTCAAGAAGATTGTGGAGGAGGTGAAGAAGCTGGCCGAGAATTTGAGAAAGGTCGCTCGCATACATGAAGACCAGAGACGTAGGGGAACCTCATATCACCTAGCGGAGCTGAACCAGCTCTTCAACAACCACCTCTTCCCAAACTCTTTACTAGCTAAGTAGTGTAAGAATATGTCAAAGTTGAGTAGATTTTGATCAGTTTTATTGGGATTCTAGGTCTCATAACTTCTAACCATTTCAGGAGATCTGGTAGAAAACTGTTAATCATCTCCCTAACAAGGTCACCAAGCATCAACCACCCTTCATTAATCTGGCTCATCTTTTGTTTGAGGCTTATCCTGTAATGCATGTTGAGCGAATCATTGGTTAATTACCGGGATTTTGCAAGACCCGGTGATAATGGCTTTTAGTCTGTTCCAGTTTTCTGGTATGAGTGAGAGGTAGGTATGGGCGAAGAAGACTCCGGTGAATAGGTAGAAGACGAGTAAGTGTAGGGCTCTTACGTTAAGTCCCCCGCAGAGGAGTGTGAAAACCAATGGGAAGATGCTTGGGCAGGCCATGGCAAAGCCTGTCAGCCCAAAAAATGCTAGCGATATGAAGTAGAACCATACTAGGAGCTTCTGCAGTGAACAATATTTTTCTTCCCATGTAGTATGTTTTTGTTTTGTAGTCGTAGACTGCGTGAGGTGGATATTCTCTCGTTAATCCTAGAAAGTTTTTGACGATAATAATCATAACTGTCAATGCAACGACCCTTATCCAATGGGCTATTCTGGCCTCTCTGATATGTCTTTCAATGATGACTGTCTCGCTGTGTCTAACAGCTTTCCAGGCCCTTCTTCTAGCGAGATGAGCTAGAACACCTACTACAACCACATACCAAGCAAGTGTGCCGTACTCTGAAACTGCTCCATAGAAGTCAAAACCTCTTCAGCCTTCCCTACAAATTCTTCTTGGACTATGAATAGGACGGATGAAGACATGTTTGTTGCTCGGTGCTCTATTCCTTTACCAAACTGGCCTACGGTAAAGCCTATGCCAACAGGCTTTTCAAGCGTTAGCCCTAGCCCCTTCAATTACGCAACGCTTATCACGGCATTTATTAGAAATACATCATCTATACACAACCTAATAAATTAAGCATTAGAACAGACCATTATAACGTGTTTGCGATAAGAAAGTTGATGTCTGACCGGCGGCAAATTGCCAATTGTCCTAGGCATATCAATCCTCTCAGCTGGGTTTAGCCCCACCCCTCACGCATCTATAGTCTTCTCTTGGTTATGGTGTGTCTGTCACAGCCGGTTTTTCACCCCCCATAAAGCCTTATCTAAGCTTTTGCAACCGCTATTTGTGAGACGTTATGGGGCCTGTCTTGGGAAAAAAGGGGTTAAGCAGAGATGAAATTCTGGAGAAACTGAGGGAGTATGAGAGGAATGATCTAGACCCTTATGGTGGGAGGCTCTTCACAATCGCCTTTGAGCCTGGTGTTGAGGAGCTGAGAGAGATTGTCTTCGAGGTGTTTAAGAGGTTTGCTTTTAAAAACATGCTCGACTTCACCGAGTTTCCAAGCTCGATAAAGATGGAGAAGGACATTATCGACTATGCGGTCTTTCTAATGCATGGTGACGATCAGGTAGCCGGGACCTTCACTTTCGGCGGGACAGAGAGTGTTTTCCTCGCGGTCAAGTCGGCTCGCGACAGCTTCATTTTGAAGAAAGGGTTCTTAACGATGCCAGAGATCGTTATACCTGTAACTGGCCATCCCTGCTACGACAAGGCCGCCGAATATATGGGTATGAGAGTGAAGCGTGTAAAAATAGACGAGAACACCTTCACAGCCGATCCAAACGCCATAAACGAGGCTTTGACAGATAACACCGCGATGATAGTCGGGTCTGCACCCAACTGGCCCTTCGGCACAATAGACCCGATAAAAGACCTTGCAGAGATTGCGGCAGATAAAGGCTTGTGGCTACATGTGGACGCATGTGTCGGCGGGTTTGTCTTGCCGTTCATGAGGGAGCTGGGGGACAAGGTTCCTGAATTTGACTTTAGGGTTGAGGGTGTCTCTTCGATTTCACTTGATCCTCATAAATACGCCTACACCCCGATTGGAGCCTCGGTCATCCTATTCAGAAATAAGTTCTCTAAGATATTCTCACAGTTCGCGAATCTCCGCTGGCCGGGATACCCCATCGTCAACCCGGCAGTCTTGTCCTCCCGCTCAGAGGCTCCGCTAGCAGCTGCCTGGGCTACGTTACATTTTTTCGGGCAGGACGGCTATATGGAACTTGCGCGAAAAATAATTTCCGCTAGGAGGAAGATTGTGGGTGGGTTTAAGGATGCGGGCTATAGTGTACTGGGCGAGCCCACGGTCATCGCGGCATTCACATCACCCGAGCTCAACATCTTCAAACTCTCAGACGAGATGGCGAAGAGGGGCTGGGCCTTACTACCCCAAAAAGGAATTGAGAGTATGAAGATCCCGCCAAGCATCCACCTCACAATAACTCCAATCCACGATAAGACAGCAGAAGCCATGATTTCAGACCTAAAGGAATGCACCGAAACAGTAAAGAATATGCCGCTAACAGAGGCTGAGGCGCTTCTAAGCATCTTCAGCAGCGTCTTCGGATTGCTTGCACCAGCGGAGATGGACATAGCATCGCTAGCAAAGCTATACACCGAGGCGGAGAGATTCCTCAAAGTTCACGGCGGAGAAATCCTTACTGCCTTGGGGCTTGAGAGGGGCTTCCCCAAAGAGATGGGCCAGATATTCCAGCTCCTAGCATCCGTCCCACCCGAGATAGCCGAGCTCCTCGCAAACTACGTAGTAATCGAGATGTTCCATAGAGGCGTTTAACTTAGAACGTAGCTAACGATATCACTGTCCCAACAGTTATCTGAGAGTCTACACTCGCTTCAAAGGCTCGCGTCAGTCTTTAGTATACGCGTCCACGTACCCGACTCGCCTGCAACCCCAACTTCCTGCCACACCTTAACCTCTCTCTTAAGCCTGTGGCTGAGCAGGCCTTTGAAGAAGCCCTCATGGAAACTACACTCGAACACACTACCAAGTCCCGGCAACTGGCCACAGATACTACAGTCAGATATTATGATTGTTAAAGGATCGCGGCTTACAATCCCGAGCCTCCCCAATACCCGCCTTTGCCAGACCTCTGAAAGATGGTTGAGTACGTCCTGCAGATTGGCTAGGGGCATGGACTCAGAGACCCGACGGCCCATCTCCTCCCCCAGCTTCCTCAACAAATCCTTCGAACTGATACCGAACTCTCTCTGAAGAGAATTGACGGCAGGGGAGAAGAACGCAATAGTGCTGACAATATCCTGCCAGAAACCTTTTTCCTCAATACTTAGTGAGGACAACCCACATCTAAGGGTGCGTTGTGTTAGATAAAAGTTGCTCCTTTAAATCACGTTTGGGCCAAGGGTCTTAAGCCGCTCAGCCGCTTCATCTCCACTCAGACCGGTGTCAAGATTCGAGCCCAGAAGCCTCAGACACTCAGAAGTCTCGAGGGCATGCCAGGCGTACCGACTTTCAGCCAACCTTCACATACATCCTATCCCCTCTCCAATATGGTTGAATTAAACCATGAAGATAACAAATAAGCTTGAAGAAAGGAAGAAAGGGGGGATGGTGTGGCTGTAGGCACCAGCCCAGACAACATCTAAGAACCCCAAAGAGGCAGACACTATATTGGAAAGGGTGGAGTAGTGATTATTGCTACCCCACTATATATTTGAGGGTGCCGGCCTCTGGGGTTTTTCTCTGTTGTCTAGGCCGGCACCCGCAGCCTCTCTTGGGGTTCCTTAGCGATTCTCCAGATTCTTTTGAGTAGTTTTTCCTCGTCTCTTG
>BEHE01000022.1 GCA_002898395.1 Candidatus Calditenuaceae archaeon HR02 | reverse complement strand
ATGCTTCACTGAGCGTCAGCAGTCTATCACTCATCATATAAACAAGTGGTAAAAATCGTTATGTAAAGTTAACTATTCAGAAACTGTTGAGAGACCCATCCTATCTTCTCAGCTCTCTCTCCACAGATCTGACCATCCAGACCTGTGTCCAGATAGGTGTCCAAGGAAGCATAGCGAGCTGATACTTGCTATCCAGCGCTTCTTCCACAACCTCAGGCCTACCCTTCGAAAGATAACCTCTAGCAATAAGTGATGCATACCTCTCGGCGTCTTCGGGGTCGAGATAGTGCCCCATATAGAGTATCAGCTCGGAGAGATCCCAAGACTTGTTGCCCTTCAGGGAAGCCTGTTCTAAATCCACTAGCCATGTTTCGAATGAAGGCTGCGCAATCATGAAATTGTCTGGTTTACAGTCTCCCACCACAACATCCTGCTCATGCACCTCAGCTAGCATTTTACCGATAACCACCGTTATATCCTCTAACAGGCTGTCACCAATCCTTCCACGCTCCCTGGTCCATGCCTCCGTCAGATTATATCCTTTAATAGCATTCTCAACGAGCACTTTATCACCCCAAGAGAGGTAGACAACACGTGGAACGCGGAGTCCCTTCTCGGCTAGATAGCTCAGGAAAAAGACCTCGTTACTCATCCTCGTCCCCGGTGAGAAGTAGAAGTTCCGGAGAGGCATGGCCCATAGCTTGGCTGCAACCCATTTAACATCAGTCCAAGAAAAGTATCTCTTCACAAACAGAATCTCCTTTAGGCTGCCATCGGCATATATTTGTAAGAGATAAGTTGAGTTTAGTATGGAGCCTTTTCTATCAAGCTTAACCTCCGCGTCCTCAAGCGAGAGGTGCTTTTTTATTGCCTCGATCAGCGGCTCATCACTTGCGATTGGTTGGAGGCCGTGAAATGTCTTAATGAAGGCCCACTCCTCCGGCTCCATTTCAGCCAAGCTTACATGCGCCTTCGGATAGGCCTCAGCGAGCAGCAGCCTCAGCGCCCCGATAGCCACTGCCGGCTCCCTTACAACTCTGGTGGCTTGAGGGTTGAATGGTAGCTTAAGTCTAGGCCTGCCCCCCGCTAGGTGTCTTCGCATGACCTTTGAGGGATTTAGGGCGTATAATTCCCCGTCTTTCTGTAAGGCTCCCTCCTCCTCTCGAGACGACTCATCTAAGGCTGCCTTCAGCCGGGTCATTACTGTGGATAGATGTTTTTCGCGAAGACCCTCCTCGGCGCTAAGCCACCAGAAGAGCCTGGCCAGACTCGGCATAAGCGCTAGTTTGGCTTTGATCCACCTTAACAGGAAGTAAAGGGGATGTAGCCTCACGTTAACGGCCGCGAGCTCATAGCTCTCGATTACCGTTTCTGTTACACGCTTGATTACGCGCTTCAAGTAGTGGGACTCCAACTGCCTAATGATCTCTCCTCCATGGACGACTTGGAAGGGTGTTAGAAGCCTTATAGCTAGGCTGTCCCCCAGGATCGAGGAGGATATGTCACGCTTCACGAATCCTAACGGCGCCACTATCTCCCTGCGGCTATCACCGACTGAGACCTCAAGCCCGCGGCGCTCATCACTACTTAGCACCAACCGCTCAGCAATCACCAAGCCATCACTCTTCACAGGATATTCAAGCACCGCGACCACATCCGCTCCAGCAGAGCCCCCCTGTCTCCGCCGAACTTCGTCACTCTGCTCCAGCATCCCGCTATATCCATGACTAGGACTGCCGCATTACTAAATAAACAGTCGCCGACCAGCCAACCAGTCTGGAAGCGATTCTTTTTAATCTGGGCTGCCGAGATTAGGGGTGTATGGTAGGGGCGAGGCAACTGGCTTTGGAGGCGCTGAGAACTGCGAAGAAGCTGGGGGCGACCGATGCGGCTGTTGACTTGACTGACACGACCACCTATATGATCCGCTTCTCAAATAATGAGATAACAGTTTCGAAGGTGTTTGACGAGTACGAGGCCTCTGTTTACCTGGCCATAGGTGAGAGGCGGGGAGTGGCCTCAACCTCTGTCCGCGGAATCTCCGAGATAAATAAGCTCATAGCGAGCTTAGCAGAAACCATCCGACTGGCTGGGCCGAGTGACGTCTACGCGCCACTCCCGAGAGGGCCATTCAAATACGATAGGGAGCTTCTATTCCGGGGAAGGAGAGCCCCACCGCCCGAAGAAATAGTTGGATGGGTTGGAGAGGCGGTTTCAGGGGCTAGGAACAGCGGTGCATCTCGGGTTGCAGGGTCCATCATAGTGAGTGAAGTTCGTAGAACTCTCTATACCTCAGGTGGGGTTAAGGCAGAGTCCAGCAGTGAGAGGATTGAGCTGTCGGTTAGAGCCTTTCTAAACGGTGCGTCGAGTGGGCAGTTCTCAACAGCCACAGCTAGTAGGGAGGAGTTTAACCCCTATAAGACTGGGGAGATGGCGGGTGAAGTTGCGCGGCTGGCAAAAAACCCAGTGAGCGGTGAGCCCGGCGTGTATGACGCGATACTCGGCCCCATGACTTTCGCCAATATTTTAGAAGAGGTAGGGAGGGCGGCCTCAGCTTACAGCGTTCTCACAGGACTCTCATTCTTGGAGGGTAAGATCGGAGAGATGGTCGCGTCTAGAACCCTCACACTCATAGACGATCCCACACTACCCGCTGCATATGGTTCAGAGGCCTTCGACGACGAGGGGCTCCCAACCAAGCGTAAAGCAATAATAGAGTCTGGAGAGCTGAAGACCTATCTACACAACAGCGCCACAGCAAAGAAGTTCGAGACAGAAAGCACGGCCAATGCAGGATGGATATCCCCAGAGCCTTTCAACCTGGTCGTAGAGGGGGGAAACGCCACACTCAACCAGCTATTATCAAAGGTCGATAGGGGAATCTTCGTCACAAATGACTGGTACCTCAGATACAGAAACTTCAGGACAGGAGATTTCTCGACAATCCCACGAGACGGCCTATTTCTCATAAAGAATGGAAGTATTGAGGCCGCGTTAAAAGATTTAAGGTTGAGTGATAACATATTGAGGATTATGGGTAACTTGGAGGAGATGACGGCGGACAAATATTGGATAAAGTGGTGGGAGGTCGAGGTTCCAGTAAAGGCCCCTTACGCGCTCGTAAGAAATCTGAACTTCACGAAATCCACCACATAGTCCTGGCCGCCAAGCTACATCAGTGGACTTTACAGTATGCTCCATGCTTGGCTTGCTTAGAACTTGTAGCCTATTTTTCGGAGAAACTCCCTCCGCTCCCGTATGTTTTGCTCACTTTCAATTCCCTTAGGCCTGTAACCATCGACGACGCCTATTATCCCACGCCCCTGATCCGTCTCCGCCACTATCACTTGTAGCGGGTTTGCGGTTGCACAGAGTATGGTGCATAACTCGGGAACATCTTTGAGCCTCCCAAGTATATTGATCGGGTAAAAGTTGCGAGTGAATATTAGGAAGGTGTGGCCGCACCCTATTTGGAGGAGAGTCTCGGCTGCAAGCCTCTTAAGCTCCTCGTCAGTTCCCTCGTATCTGATCAGGCATGGACCGCTCGCCTCGCTGAAGGCGAGTCCGAACCTTGCTCCAGGGACAGTATTGACTATCGCCTCGTAGATGTCCTCAACACTCTTTATGAAGTGGGTTATCCCTAGAATCGCATTGCATCCCTCAGGGATCTTCACCCTTATGACCTCGAGCTTGACGCTGCTCACAGAGCTAGTACCGTCAAGCGACTCTAAATAATCATTTTCGCGGGAGAGGAGATAGGGGTCAATGGGATAGAAGGATGACCGCACCTACGCCCATCGCTATGCCGAGAATCTTTGTCCAAGTGACTGATTCGCCTAATAGGAAGAGGCTTAGGAAGGCCGCTAGTGCTAGGCCAAGCCTCGAGATGGGTATGACGATGCTCCCCTCGCCTATTCGCAGGCCCGTCATGAGAGCTATCAGCGCTATGGAGATGGTCACGCCCGAGATGAGAGCATATGGGATGATCCCGCGGCCCATCTCTGGCATGCCGCCCTCAAGCAGCAGCGTGGCCACTGGAAGGAACGCTAATAAGACAAGCGTCTCCACGAGGAGATACCCGGTGGGCGAACCTCCCTCAAGCATCCCCTTCCTCCTGATGAAATCTGTCAACCCGAGGCAGAGAAAGGCGACCAATGCCAAGACTATATCAATCCTCGCAATACCTGCCGCCATGAGGCCTATTACGCCTGTACCACGACTTAAATCCTAAGCCTCACCCACCTCTAGGCGGTCAGTCAATAAATATCACCAGGCCAATCTATAGCCTCGTGGCTCCTGAATACTTCTTCGACGACTCTTTGGGGTGGAGAGAGAACATGGTTCTCAGTATCTTCCTGAGACACCCCTACAGTAGATTCAGGTTTATGAGCTTAGGAGGATAACAGGTCTCCATCAAGAGGTCTTGTCCCGCATTCTTAGACGCCTAGTCGCTGCCTGTAGGGTGTGTAAGTCTCCTAGCGGCTACCATCTATGCCTGTGCAGGAGTCCGCAAAGCTGCCAATGCTGTGACCAGTCAATAAAAGAAGGCGCGGGTAGGATGTCCCTTGGAGGTGAGAGGGGTGGATTACCACTGTCCTAGTTGCTGTCCATTCTGTTGCTGCCCGCCCTAAACCTCATCAATTATGTTCTACAGCATCTTTTATTTAGATCCTGATTTTAGAGTGCTTTAACACCATTGGCGGGGTCTGACTTGATCCTGTCAAACTCATCGATTATCTTCTTTGTGATGGGGCCCGGGACTGTCTTACCTATCTTAACTCCACTTATCATAGCCACTGGGACTATCTCGGCGCCAGTCCCGGTCAAGAAGACCTCACTGCTTGTTAGAAGCTCAGTAGGAGTTATGTCACGCTCCTGTACGGGGATGCCAATTTTTCGCGCTATCTCCATTACTACTGCGCGGGTTATTCCGGGCAGAATTCCGGCAGCTACTGGCGGTGTGAATAAGGTCCCATCCCAAACGGCGAATATGTTGGCTGCGGTTGCCTCTGAGACGAATCCACGCGAATCAAGCATGATTGCATCGTCCGCGCCAGCTGCTATAGCCTCCAGCTTAGCTAGGATGCTGTTTAGATAGTTTAGACTCTTAATCTCGTGTGAGGTGGCGTATACCGGGTCCCTCCGCGTAGAGCTGATTATTAGCTTGACACCCGACTCGCGGGCCTTCGCCCCAAGAATCGGCTCAAGCCGTTCAACAATAATTATTACCGAGGGGGTACTGCACTTTCGCGGATCCAAGCCTAAATCGCCGACACCTCTCGTGACAACCAGCCTGATGTACGCGTCGCGAGAACCATTGACTCTCACTGTCTTGACGACCGAGTCAATCATATCCTCAACAGTCATGGGGATGTCGAGCCGGATAGCTTTAGCGGACCTGTAGAGCCTCTCCACATGTTCTCTAAGCTTGAAAACGACTCCGTCATACACTCTTATCCCCTCGAAGACGCCATCCCCATATAGGAAGCCGTGGTCGAAGACCGAGATCTTCGCCGCTGATTTAGCATAGAATTCTCCGTCGATATAGACGAGGGGCTCCTGCACAACAGTGCTCATGATTTCGCTGTATAAAAACCATGTCTAAGTCTCCGACAGCATCTATGGCTACCGGTATAGGGATTTTAGTCCTCACACTTATAGTGATGCTCAAAGACGTAGAATCTATCGGTCTCTATAGGCTTCAAGAGAATATACCTAGACCTCTAGAAATCCCCCACTCATCACCCACAAACTCCTCAACCCCCTCCCTTATCGTTATAAACTCGTCTACACATGATACCCAACGACTACTTATAGAAACGCTGTCAAGGTCGCTTGCACAGACATTCCTAACCGCTGAAGACCATACCTCTCAGAGAGAAGCTCATACAGGCTACATAGGCTCACAGCCAAATCATCATGATTGGCGCATTTAAACAAGTGAGACCAAGTCAACTGTCTGAAAATCGGCCAATCACTCGACTCATATCCAAAAAGCCTCACAAGATAAAAAGGTGAAAGCCCTTAAACCCTGCTCCGAATCCTCTATTTTTGGCGTGATGTGTTTCTTCTCACTGCTACTCTTCCTCGACTACTCCTAAGCTTTTTACCGCATTATGGGCAATACTCCTCCTATCCCAGCTTACGCCATAAATAGAGCGGTAGCTTCTCGCCACTCCTACAATTGGGTGAGTGTGTGGTAGAGAATAATCAACCCTCTCTTCTGGGTTATAGGACAGGCATGGTGCCACATCCTCAATCCATCAATCAACACGGATAACCTCTCCCCAGCCAACAGCTCTCGGTTGAAGAGATAGCGCTTACTACGGGGCACTCTCAGCCTAAAGCCCACCATCGTGTCATATCTACTGGTAAACAACTCTCTCCTGCCGAATGCTTTAAAAACGCCTTTATCAGGTATTTCCAGCTCCCGCAAACTCTCAAAGAAAACTTAAGCCTATTATATGACCAGATTCCTGGACAAGCCGTGCAACAACACCCCATCCTCCATAGTGTGGAACTTTTCACGCCCTCCTCCTGAGCAATTCATACTTCTTTCTAACCACTTCGAAAAGCTTGAGTCGCAAAATCCTGATGTATTTAGCGTAGCGGTAGTCAAACTCGTAGAAATACAACTCTTCCTCGTAGCATTCATCGACAGTCTCAAGTTTTCTATTCACCTGTATGATTGTTTTGAGGGCTGCAGCGATTTGCGTAGCGAATTACTTATGTCTTTACAGTATGTAACGCCGTGGTCCCTCTAATGCTATGAGGCTTTAGCTAATCCCCTAACAATATATTCTAGGTCTTCTAGGGTGAGGGGTGGTAGTACGCTTATGAGGTATTCCAGTCCTCCCTCCCAGTATATAGCCATCGGGTGCGGGCCGAAGATACGCCTTCTCTCCTCGTCACCAAATTCGACTTTAGGACTTATTCTCGCATACCATTTTCCAACCCTGATAACATATTCGTCCACGGATGTACGGTTCAACTGTAGTAAGTATTCTTCGCTTAGGGGATACGGGTTCGGAGCTATCTCTATTGCTAATTCAGAATATCTAAAATCTTTCACACCTCTAGCACTATAGACAACTATGGCAACTAGCGGGCAGCACTTATAGTAAATTGTGCTGAGAGTTAAGCCCTTAGGAAGGCGGGTGGGCAACATAAGTTCGTAATGATGGGACCTTGCTAGATGGATAAACTCTTCTAATGATACCTCCCTGGCTTGAGACATAAACGCCTCATAGATAGGTGGTTCAAACGAGCCTTTTAGCCTCTCTACATCATATACCAAGTAAAATTGTAATGATACTACTGTTATGAGTAAACACGCGACCAGCACTAGATGTAACGTGTATCTGCTCATTTTATCCACCACCATATGCCCTGAACTCGCAATTATCGCCACAGTCGCTACGGATTATCGGTATCAAGCTGTATGGTGAATCTGCTCTGCTGACGTGGCGGTTCCAGAGAGGCCAGCTTCTGCCCGAATACCATGAAAGGTCTTTGAAATGGGTACCATCTATAATGATACTATTTGAGGCAGTTTCAACAAATGCTTGCAAATCCTTTGGCGCATAAGGGTCAACATCACATTCTTTTTGATAGGGCCCAAAGTCAATTCTAAGTATCCATCTCTTTGGATATTGGATGGACTGTGCATAAACTATTTGATAGCTATGCCACGTACCTGCTGAAGGACCTGCTTGGAAGTTTTGATGAATGTAGTACCCTAACCTAGATACGCATTCGTAGAAGTAGCGTGGTGGATGAGAATGGAGAAGTGTGTTGGACTCTTCATACCCTATTTGTAACCAGTAATTGTATCTATAAGAAAGTATAACAGTAACCCACCAGGCTACAATCGGGCCGGATGGCACCGATGTATCTATTGTATAGATTTTTCCACCTACTCCCCACGGTGCTTGGGTCTCGTAACCATAGTAATAATAGCCTGCATAATAGCGGGACTGCGCGTAAACAGGGTTAATAGTCATGACAGCCAAGGTGAGAAGTAGAGCATAGACAGTTACGTACCTAAACAACCTCATGTGACATGATATGTTTCATCACATATATATCGTCACTACACAAGGCTTGGTGAGTGATGTTTCGATCCGGAGTCTTTATTTCGCCACATATAAGTGGCTGATAATCCCAGGTGGAGTAATTGTTAAGTTCGGGGTTTTGAATGATGCACCCTCTTAGCTTGCTCCCAATCTTCATAGTCATCTTATCTTGTGCGGTGTATTTCGCAGGCCTGCTTGTTATAAGATCAGGCAGTTGGTTTAACGGAAACAGGGTCTTAGGATTTGGCGAATTACTGATGGTGAGGTGACAGCTGTGGAAGACGCTACCCCGTTTAATTGAAGAGCAGATTACTAGGAAAGGATGAGGCCTATCTGGAGTTAGTATTTGGGCTCTTAAATGTGCCAGCCCGATTGTGGCCAGCAGAATAAATTGAATGGCTTAATCTGTTACATCAATTTCCTCAACCTTTGGCAAAAGATAGCCCCCAGCTATTTTTGTGCTTTTTCTTGAGAAGCGGGTTCACGTTATTCCTTCTCCGGCGGTCTTCTCCTGACAAATCTTTTTCCTCCCTTGGTTTCCGATACGTCGTATACAGAGCCGTTTACAACAACTTTTCTGCTTGTAGCGGGCTCGCTAATTAGGCTTAGAAAAACTCGGTCTCGAGTATCCACAAACCGTTACCATCCGCGCGGGACCTCCATAATAGTTTGATGTTACTAATTATAACAGAATGAGTCTAGGTCTGCACCACATAGTGTACCACTATTATGGTCTCCCCTCTATTTTGTGTATTGATGCGTTTACCTTGAAGACGCTCTCTTGATCCGGTCTCTGGGGCCATAGTATCCAGATACTTCGAGCCTCTTAGGTTTCCTAGATGTTGTTGGGTGGTTCCCTCCCCCGCCGACCACTCCCCCTTCTTTCTTATCTCGCCTAATTACGTCTTATATTGGACTCATTTGAAATTTGCTAAAGTTCCTTTTTCTCCACACTATGTTCTCACTACTTTAGGAAGAGAAGACCCTTCTATCGTTGGAACTCACCTTGAAGGGCCCGTGATGACATTGTTTGTGTTTATTTGTCTTGTCGCTTAATTATGTGGTTTTACAACTTGGTTGGGCTAGACGCTAAAGCGTTCATATACAACATATTCTTAAACCCTGCAACGACTTATGAAATGGTAGAACCACTGTCTATAGGACTATATCCATACACCTCAACATAAAAATCTATCCAGGCGTAGTCCCCGCTACTGTCTGGCTACTGCCATGTTTAGGATGCCGGTTATAGGCGGGGTTGTGACCCCCGCCAAGAGTATAATTACTGCAAGTATTCCCATCGGAACCGCCATGCTGGCGGGGGCCTCTCTAACAGTGCCGGAAACCTCTCCCCTAGCAAAGATGTACATGAATGCCTTTAGATAGTATCCGAGGGTTAGGGCAGTCCCCAGTATGGCAAGTATCGTGTAGAGCATGATGTTAGATTGGAATCCGCCGGCGAATATCATCCACTCGCTGAAAAACCCTGCTAGTGGAGGTGTCCCAGCTATGGAGAGGCCTCCGATGAGGAAGACTGATGCGGTGAACCACATGGGCTTCATGAGTCCTCCTAGTTTGTTTATGTCCCTCTCTCCCGTCGAGTGCATTATGGAGCCTGCCGCCATGAAGAGGAGGGACTTGGCTAGACCGTGGGTAACTACGTGTAGGAGGCCTCCAGTTAAGCCGATGCTGGACTGGAGCGAGAGGCCGAAGACCATATAGCCTATCTGGCTGATAGAGCTGTAGGCGAGAATCCTCTTAATATCCGTCTGAACTAGGGCCATCATTCCTCCCCAGAAAACAGTAACAACAGCTAGAGGCGTAACTATAGGCAGGGCCTGCTGAAACGCGGCAGGCATAAGCTCTATAATGATTCTGGCATAAGCGTATACCCCAGTCTTAATCATCACTCCGCTCAGAAGGACGCTGATCGGTGTCGGCGCCTCTGCGTGGGCGTCGGGGAGCCAGCTATGGAGTGGGAAGAGCGCCATCTTGACAGCCGCCCCAATGAATATGAGGGTGGCTATGCCAAGCATCGCCGGCGACCCTCCTGCAAGAGCCAGGCGGAGGACGTCTAGTTCCACACTTCCATAGAGCGAGTTGAGCCAGATGATTCCGGACAGGAGCGCGACCGCACCAACATGCGTCATACCGAAATACTTGAATCCTATTATACGCGCGTTTCCGGAGCCCCAGTAGGCTATGAGGAAGTAGCTGGGAATGAGCATCAGCTCCCAGAAGATATAGAAGAGGAAGAGGTTTGTCGAGAGGACGACACCAACCATTCCGGCGACAAACATCATGGTCAGGGAGTAGTAGGAACCCAGCCCCCCCTCATGCTCCATATAACGTATGGAGTAGAGGGTGGAAAGGAAACCGACTAGCGTGATCAAGAGGTAGAATGGATAGCTCAGCTGGTCAAGCCTCAGGGTGAAGGTGAGGCCCAGCTCTGGAATCCAGCTAAACTTCTCCTCAACAACAGCACCTCCGCTTATTGCCTGGTAGAGTAGGAGACTGAATAGCATGGGGAAGAAGAGCACGATTGTAGCGAATATGCCGGCGCTGCGCGGATGTATTACCCGGCCGAAGAAGGCGGCTATAGGTGAGAGGCCGAGTGGGAGGGCTATAGATAGAATAAGAGGACTCAGCACCTGTATCTCCATGCTCACCTCGAGCCACCAGTCAACCATAATAAATAGCTGTTTTAGGGGAGGGCTCCGGGGAAAACCTCCTCGGCCAGTTTCTTGAAGGCTTCCTCGAGATTTCTGACCCTTATGATGAATTTGCTTTTGGGGACATTTCTGTTCCAGGGCTGGTCTCGGAGCAGGACATATCTAGCAGTCTCCGCTATCCTGACAGCCTCAACTGGCGAGTCGTCGATAAACACGTCGTGGTTAAGCCTACTCTTCGAGGGGACGCCGAGGAAGATCGAGTCGTACTTTATTCCATGGTGTCCGAGCCAGTTCTTCACGTAGGGTAGATGTCTTATTGACCTCCCACTAACTATGTCGAGCCTGCCGAAATATGAGAGGCGCGCAACCTTCTCGCCGATATTCTCCTCCAGCGGCCTCAGATAGACCCAACCACGCCAGACCTCGTCGAATACTTCGTTAAACGTCTCCTGAGTAATCCCTAAGCCACGCCAGAAGTCCCACTCACGTATGTCCTCGACTGAAAGTCTTGGGTGGCCATACCTCGAGTTCCAGACCTCGACCCAGCGACCCATAGAGTCCGTCAACACTCCGTCTATGTCAAGAGCTATCCTGACCGGCAACCAGCACATTCAGCCCTTAGCCATCCTATTAATTCAACACTGCATACACTGATGAATCATCCATCTGACCATCCATCCGACCATCTGACCCAGTCTTTCCATAAGTACAAGACATGGAAATAAAACCGTCCTAGGCCTTAACTATTCCAGATCCTCTATTTCTGGGTTTATGTATTTCTTCTCACCGTTATTTATCTTTCTTGACCTCCTCCTGAGCTTTGTTCCACAGTATAGGCACTTATCACCTATGGGTCTCTCCCAGCTGACCATGCATCTGGGGCAGTAACCATCACCAGCCCTATAGTTGGGATGGATGTGCGGTAGTGGATTATCAGCCTTCTCCCCAGGCCTATACGATATACAAGGTATTCCATCCTCTATCCATAAGTCGATATGGATGGACTTCTCCCCTACTAGTAGCTCTGGCTGGAGGAGGTACCTCTTACTCGTCGGTATCCTAAGCCTGAAGCCAGCAGTAACGTCATACCTTCCAGTAAAAGTCTTACCCCTAATAACGGCCTTAAACACTCCCTTGTCAGGGATGCCGAGCTCCCTCCAAACCTTGAGTGAGAGCTTCAGCCTTACTACGCTGTGAGACTCCCTAACGATTCGTGCCTCGACACTCTCTAAAACCTTTGGGGGGGAGAAAAACATTCAAGCCCAACTGCTGGGCCATACCCACCACCCCTACAACTTACCTATAGAATGGCTCTCAATTCTATATAAACCTTGCTTCTTTATAAAAAGTTTTACACTAAAGTATATTATCCTAAGACTTTTTCTAGCAGTCTCCATCTCAGAGAATGACTATCTCTAACGGCTCTTCTTTGGCGCGGGATATTAGGCCCTCCAGCTCCTTCCTCGCCTTTTCCGACAGCTCTATATTATTGTCGAGGACGTAGGGGTAAATTTTGTCGCTCTCCGCGAGCTTTTCCACAAGCTCTAAGGCCGTCTCCTCTGATACGTCCGCCACCTTCTCCAGCCTCAAGATGAAAACGTCTGGCATACCCCTACAATCATTGACCACGCTTAAAAACCTGCGAGGCCATCAGCTCCTCAACCGCCTCATCGTCTATCAGGACTAGCTTGCCATCCTCGTATAGAATCCTAGCCTTCCTAGCCATCTCGACGCATTCTTGGCTGGGGTTTAGCAGTAATTCATAGTTTCTCTTGAGGGCTGAGCTGTAGCCTTGGTCTAGCCTGATGAGATACCTAGGAGCCTTCCGCAAACTCTTAACCTTTACGACTGGAGACCTGAAGACGCGCATATCCTCCAATATCCTTAAACATGCTAGAATCCTTGCCGGCATACTAGCACTTATGGAGGTGTCGCGGTAGATGTTTCTGGAGCCGTGGATAAGTAGAAGGAACTCCCCCAGTCCCCCAACCTTCTCAGCCACACCGTCCCCCAGGAATATTTGTAGCCCGTCTTTACCCAGCCTGTAAAGTGATGCGTAGCCATCATCGACCAGAGGCTCAGAGCCTCTGGCCAGCCCAGCAATCCTACTATCCAGCTCCTCCCTCCTCCTCGCCCTCTCACGCGCCTCCTCAACCTCATCCTCGCCTGCCTCGCGCAGGATGGTGTAGCGGATATATGTTGTCAAGTTCTCCGCCTTAATCGGTATAAGTAGGGGGCTGTTATCAAGCCTCTCAAGGCCTGTCTCTGGGTCTCGAATAAGCTTATGTTGCGGCGTGATATATACCCGCTCAGAGGCTTCCAGCTTGTGTGAGACTGGTTTAAAGTCGAGTCCATAGCTGTTAGCCCTATCAACATAGCTGTTTATCTCCCCCACCTCCTCCAAGAACTCGCCCCCAGTAAGTATTGTTGTATCGCCCTTTCTCTCTCCTCTTCTCGGAAAAGGCTCTGGAGCCTCACACCTAACAGGCAGGCAGAACCAAACCCCCAGATGCCAAAACCAAACCAGGTATAAGCCCCCGTGATAATACACTCTCACCAAGTGGTAGCTATCAGTCCTCTCGATAAATTGTTTAACGTCGGAGAGGGTTTTGAGGACTTCGTCTGGGTATGGATGCGCGGCGTCGTCTAAGAGGTAGGGTGGGTGGCTGTCCAGCCCCTCAGAATAGCCCCTCTCCAAGAGATAGTCTATAAGCCTGAGTCTTAACGCTATATCCTCACAACTATTCAGCAGGGTCGGGTATATCCTAGCCTTCTCAACCCTACGCTCAAGCTCTCTCCTAACCCTCTCCCTAAGACTTGGAAGACTCTTAAACCTCATTCAAACCACCTCTGAGAGGAAAGAAGGAAAAAATGTGGTGGAGTGGTTGCTTATAGCTCAAGCCATGCACCTACAAGCCTCCCCTTAATGAAGACAACAGGGTCTCTCGGCGTACCCCTAGCCACTATAACTTCCCTCTCACCCTCCGCCAGCAGGTTTATCAGCTCCTTTATCGTCTTAGGAGCGTCTGGTGCCACCCTCTCCGCAACGCTCCTCCCCCTCTCAACCCCTTGGACTTGGACTACCGTGCTCATGGCACGTGAAAGTAGCTCATAGGCAAATTAAAGGGTTCGAGGCCATGTGAAATAAATCCAACCCCTCAATTAGGGTGTTCACACACCACGGCCTTAGAAAGCGGAGAGACCCGATAGCGTCCATGATGGGCACATGCTACTCCTCTTCCAGCTCAACACTCCGGGGCTCCATGTGAACCAAATCGGCGAGAGGCATGGCCGTGTAGCTCTTGAACTGGGAGCCAGCGTAGCGCCGGATCTTCACATGTTCTGCGTTCAGCTCACGGGCTATCTTAAGCGCCTCCTCTCTTGACCCGCAGACATCGATTACGTGTAGCGAGCGTGAGTAACCGTCATCATACTCCTCGAGAACCACGTAAACGTCTTGGCACGTAGTACAAACAACCCGTCGAATATCCGCGAGATAAAGGGCCTTATCACCCGCTACGGGCCGTCCGCATACCGAGCACTTACCGAATCGTGCTATCAATGGCGTTATTTGGGGAGGCTCTAAAACCGACCTCATGCCCCCTCACCGTCGCTGGACTCAAGGGAGTGAAATAAAACCCTCTGAGGCCAGCCCTCCTTGCGCCCCTACACGGGCGCCTGCCCAGCCGGGTCCATCTGAGCGTGGAGTCTGAGCAGGGCGTCGAGCAGTGCGGGACTCCTCCTTTCGAGCATATAACCTAGGTCGTCGGGAATCCCGTCCTCAGCTACTATCCTGACCAGCTCGGCCCATATCCTCCCATAGTCCTCGATCAGGCCTTCCCGTCCGAAAGCCTTCTTAAGCTCCTCTCCCTTAGTGCTCCGTTCTCCGACCGGAGCCCCTCAGCCTCCCGCTCAAGGGCCTGAAGACGTTGTTTAAACCCCTCGTAGTGGCTGAACTCAACGAAAAAATAGTCGGCTCTGATATCCGCCACTATCAGCTCCTTCGAGCAGTTTTCACACCGGACGGGCCCCCTAACATGTATCTTGAAAAGCGCATGGCACGCTGGACAGACGGCACGCGGCACGGGTATGACGTTCTCAATCACGGTACAACGACTACCATACGTGAATAAGAGCGTGCCGGGCCTCTCAATAGAGCCTGATCAGGCTCTTCAGGATGGCGTTGATCTTGGTGATCAGTTGGAATTCAACGCTGTCCTGAGCGTATATCACGTATAGTTTCGCCTGCTTTCCCTCCCTGGGCCTCATTATCCGCCCTTTGCGCTGGACCAACTGCCTCACGCTCTGTCCCGACGCGACGACAACACCTATTTTGACCTCCGGCACGTCAACACCCTCATCCAGGGCCCTGACGGCGAGGAGGACGTTGAAGCCCCTACCACACTCACTGAAAATCCTCGTCATCTCGTATTCCGACTTGCCGCTGTGATATGTCTCCGCAGGGACCCCGTTCCTCACCAGATATTCCCTTAGCTCCTCTATGCTGTCTATCGACTCGCTGAAGACTATTATCTTCTCGTCGGGGTGCTCTCTAGCCACGTCTAGCAGGGCCCCCTTCTTCGCCCCTATCCTGCTCAGGAATATCCTCCTCTCGTTGATGATGATCTTGAGCTTCCGCTCCAGCTCCATTACATTACTGCCCGTATCGGGATACATCATTTTCAAAAGTTTGAGACTCTTTGCCGTCTTCCGGATTTCGGACTGAATCTGCAGTATCTCGCCCTCTCCTAGTCGTTCATCCTGGCGGGGACGACCTGAATAGGGGCCACATACCCGTTCTCCATCTCCGTCTTCAGGTCAAGCGTATAGACGACAGGCAGCTTGGAGAGGATGAACTGGTGCCTACTGTCCTCACGTTTGAGTGTTGCGGTGAACCCCAGCACCCTCTTACCGTCAAGCCTTGAGAGGATGTTGGAGAAGACATCAGCCCCCACATGGTGTATCTCGTCCAATATTATCAGCTCGAATTGGTCGAGTATCTCCGGGTGTCTGACAACTGAGTTGTAGATGGCCACAGTGTATCTGCTTAGCCTCTTCTCCCCGCCATAGAACCTGGTGAAGAGGATGTCCGATTCTCTCCCCTTCTTAACCCACTCGTTCATAACACGCTTGTAGGGCGTCACGACCAGAGTGGCCTACCCGGTTTTCTTTATCGCGTAAAGACCGACCACGGTTTTCCCCGTTCCGGTCGGGGCGACTACAATTCCTCTGAAGCTCTTCACCGCCCATTGTTCGAATGCCTCGATCTGATAGGGTCTTAGAACCCTGTTTCCGACCTTCTCAACCCCCTCCTCAAGGACACGGCTGTTAAAGCATGTGTAGCCATTTGATGATATAGTATCAGGTTGAATAACGAATTGGAGGCGCAGATTCCTAACATGTGGGAATGAGATTGACCTCACGTGAGGTGGGCTGAATGAGCAGTTTTTCGTGTTGGAAATAGGTAGGCCTATCAAACGGGACGCAGAGGCGCAGCTAATGTGCCTCAATTCCACTCTCTGTAGAATGTCCAGCACAAGATTTCGTTAATTCTTCTGCTACGGGAAAATCTCCATATGCGCGTAGTTTTCTTAGCCAGAATATCGCTTCGCAGAAATCACCTTGTTGTAAAGCTCTTTGAGCATAAGAAAACAGGTTAATCGGATGCATCATGTTACCCGTCATAGTGTCCGTTCTGACTACATACATTGCTCTATTAACATGGTAAAGATAAAATGCTACTGTCCAACTAAATAGCCTCAATCTTCTTAAATCCGTCTTGGGAGTGCTAATAGAAACCGTTAAAATAGTAGCTAGTGCGAACAAAATTATAATTATTGTTGTTCTGTAATCTGTGGGAACGGACAGCACAGATATTATAGTTGCTATTATAAGACTTGCTACAATATATGCCATTAGCCTAATTTTATCACGTAAACTATTTAAATATGATGACCAGAACGCCTCACGAATATAATGTAGATGGGCATCTTTGGAATACCCACCTTTAAGCGAATTCTTGTTTAAATAGCATAGTAGCAGCCTATCAATTGGATTAATATAGTATAACATTATGTTTATTGAGGTCACCATTGTTGAATAACTTAATAATAGGTCCATTGGGCTCTGCGCAGAATCCAATAGTTTAAGTAGTTTAAGTACAAGAAAAGTTAGTGACAAACTGAGAATACTGTCAATGGGTATAGAGGCTTTAGAACGTTTCATCATTTTACGGACACCTCGGAACCATAGGGGGATAGCAGTATATTAAACCTCGTAGGCACGTCGATCAATAACGCCAGGAAAGACAGGCATCATTACAGGAATCTTTTACTAACCCCACTTCCTACTGTATTGTCCAGAGGGAATACTGACCTGACCGCATCAGGGTCCATGACGAATGTGCTGGGGAGAAAGTATGGTAATCCCTTATGAGATCGAGATGAGCGTTACCTCTATTACTCTTACTGACGGATAATCTCCTCCAACTATCTATGATCCCCCTTACCTCAGCGTCTATCTCCCCAATACCCTTGGGTATACTAAGCTTCAAATAAAGACCCAAATATGACATGGGTGTAGTACCGTTTTAAGATTCTATTTTGATGAGCGCCACAGCGCAGATCGCGATGTCGACTTCAGGCCTCTTTACTTTTTCTAATTTAGCTCTCAAATCCGTAAGTTCCTGATTTACACGCTGGTTTAGTTGATTTATCTTATCTTTGACTTTTACGATGTCTTTCTCCAAAAGTTTTATGTAAAGAAGGATATCTTCTCTTCTAATATCTTCTATTCTAGGCACACCTTTTCGTGAAAAGAGTCTTTTTATCCTAGGAGATATGTCAGCCAGCTCTTCAGGTCCACCCGGAAACCGACCCTCCTGCAAAGCTTCTAACCACTTCTCTAGAAGTTTAAGTCTGCTTTTTAGTTTATCAATTTTATGGTTGAACTTTCTTGGTATTAGTTCCTCGTATGTCTGTTTATCAAATTCAAAACGATGCCTATAATAGTCGGCAACTTGATAAAGCTTCTCTTTGATGTCTTTATTAAGAAGGGCAAGCAGGTTACTTTGTATATTTTCTACATTAATATGGGGAAAGGGACAATTTTTTGGAAGGTCACGCTTTTTAATTCTAAAGAAGTTATCGGAAAGTTCTTTATCATATGTACATGTATCTATGTCGAGCACGTAGGGAGTAACTTTTTCGTATATATGTATTCTGTCAAGGTAATTTATACGTAAAGTTGACTTCAGAAGCGCGAAGAAGCAGCTTTTACCCTTTCTGTGTCTTATGATTTCCTTTAGGTAGTCCTCACGTTGATCGTCCGCTCCGATTGAAATCTTACAATACATTACTTTATTTATATACGAGTTTAATGCATCTAATAGTAACTGGCTGGATAGACTGATTAATTCCACGTCAAATTCGTACATGAGATTACGGCGGCAGCTTAACCTTCTGCCATCGTAATGAAGAATCCCCTCTTTGAATTCATATTTTTCGCCATTTCTTTCAAGATGCAAACGAATGAAAGATTCTATAGTTTTCTCTTCTTCGGAAATCTTGTTTATTAAAGCAGTGAAATAATCTTCCTGTAATATTGCCTTAACCACGGAAAGGTCTAAATCTCCCCACACTCTTCTATCAATTTCATTAAGACTACTTTCTGCCTCTCTTCTCACTTCCTCTATTCTTCTGCCTATATTCATTTCTAATCTACTTGCTAACTCTTCTCTACTTTTAGACTGGAGGATTATCTCCGCGATCATCTGCTCAAGCTTTGGATAGTCCTTCCGTCCCTGCCTCTTCTCCCAAATCTGTCCAAGGATATTTTCAATATCACCAACAACTTTTTCGAATATACCTATTTTATTATGTAAAGTTTCTAGCACATACTCTTCGATTGTCTCCTTAGCGCATAAATTAAATATCCTTACTCGTTCCCTAGTCTGTCCAATCCTATGTATCCTCCCTATCCTTTGCTCTATCTTCATAGGATTCCAAGGTAAATCGTAGTTAATCACTACACCACAGAATTGCATGTCTAACCCTTCTGCACCCACATCAGTTGATACCATTATACGCCCATTCTCTTTCCATAGTTCCACATTACCCCTTTTTTCTTTCTCAGATAAGTCTCCATTTAAGAAATATATATTTTCGTTATATCGTCTTTTCAAGATATTTATTAGATGTCTTTGTGTCCCTTTAAACTCTGTGAAAATTAGAATCTTTTCGTTCGGATCAAGCTCTTTATCGATTATTTCGATTAAAGCGGCATCTTTCTCAGAAACTTCCCCTTCGTCCTCTTTGTCATGTAAAAGAATTACCTTTTCGTAGCCTAAACTATTAGGCATTTCCGCCTGAAATTCCTCAGTCATTTCAATAATCACTTGACGCTCTAGAATCTCATTTAACCGTATGTGTCTTCTCCTAAAGAAATCATTTATGGCTGTAATACTGCTACAGACCATTCTTTGAGCTAACATAGTTACGAAAATCGCTGCATAAGGATTCCGTTTATAGAGTTCTTTACAATATGATGTCACGCGTTCATAGATGTCCATCCACCTATCTCCCAGCTTGACAAGTATTGTTTTAACCTCTCGTTCACACCGAACATAGCCGAGGAGACTCTTTATCTCATTACTGTTAGGGAGTTTGTTGATTATTTCGTAATGCAGTAAGTATTGTAAGTCTTTGCGCGTATTTCTAACCATCACATTTTGAAGAAGTCTCCTAATCATATCATATGACATGAAAGTAAGAGCGTTTTCACGGCTATGTATAAATCCGAAAAACCTGTCATCGATAAGACTTAGAATAGTATAAAGTTCTGATATATTGTTTTGTAATGGTGTTGCTGTGAGAAGGATAACGTAAGGTTTAGAATTTCTGACCAATGTTAAACCAAGTCTGTAAGCCCTTGTCGGCGGATTTCTTAAGTGATGTGCTTCATCGATAATCACCAGGTCCCAATTGAACTTACGCAGATATTCTAAATTTTCTGGTCTCTTTGCCGTATGTATTGAACATATTATCCTGTTATGCCAACCTAATCTCTCTTTAATATCCTCAGATGTATATACTTCAAAGTTGAGACCAAGCTTAAATTTTAATTCATCATGCCACTTGCTTAAGAGATGAGCAGGAACCAAAATTAATACCCGTTGAGCACCCCTTATAATAAACTCTTTAATTATCATGCCTGCCTCGATAGTTTTACCTAAACCTACAGCATCTGCCAACAATATTCCCTTAGCTGTTTCACGAATAGCTTTCCTAACGGCACCCAGTTGATGCGGCAGGAGAACAGCCCTAGACGCGATTGCTGAGAATAAGAAATCTTGATCTTTCTTACAGTAAATTTGCTCAGCTAGGAACTTCAATTCCAAGTCCAATTCTGATGAATAGCTCTGCCCAGTAACTAATCTATTAATGAACTCGTTTAAATCATCTTTAATAATTATCTCAATATCCTCGAAAAAGCCTGCATCGTTCATTTTAACTCCATGCTTATCTCTCTCGTGCTGTTTGAGCGCATATAGGTCTTTAAAGAGCGTGTACGGATTACATTTTGTGCAAACGTACTTATAGTCTCCATACATGTCTAGTCACCTAAAATTCACCGTTTTCATCGATCATTATGGTAGATCATGTGTAGTATAAGAATTTCGAGGCCTCTGCTGAGGAGCGGCCGTACAGGTATCCTACGAATAATCCTATGAATAATCCTGTGATGAGGAGTGAGAGGGCGGCGGCTGCCTTGATGCGCGACCCCTGCGTCTCCCGTCTCACTTCTTCTCGGGCCTCCTCCTGACGAATCTCCTCCCACCCCTCCCAGACGAGAGATCGTAGATGTATCCGTCTATCACGGCCCTGCCTCTGCCGGCTATTATCGTGCTTATGAGGGTCTCTGGCGCCTCGTCCTCGAATATCCACTCTCCGCTTCCATCCCTGTAGGGCCTCCAGGGCAGGCTGTCCAGCCCCTCCCCACCGCCCCTCGACACCTTCTCCCTCTCCTCCAAAATTTCTCTTATCCTCCTGAGAACCTCTAGCTCGTGCTCCAGCTCCCTAATCCTCTTATCCAGATATTCTCTCAGCCCGCTCATCCATCCTCAACGCTTAGGCCGAGGAGGGGTATTGTGTTGTTCTTCGCCTTCCTAAGCCGTTTCAAGGGCGGGGCGTGTAGGACCTGCACACCCTTAGAAGTATCCCTGAATATCGTTACCCCCTTGACCCCTATCTTCTCCGCGGTGACGTACGCGTTCAGCACGTCCTCCACGGTGGCGCCCGCGTGCATATTTATCGTCTTGCTTACTGAGCTGTCAACCCATCTCTGAATCTCCCACTGAGCCCTCAGGTGGTCCCACCAGGCTATCTCCCTAGCCGTCACGAATACTTCCTGCATATCCTCGGGTATCTCCTCGAGGCCCTGGACAGAGCCCCCGTTCTCAGCCACCCTCCTCAGAACCTCCTGGCTGTACAGTCCCCTCTCCCTGAGCTGGCGCTCAAACTCTATATCAACGTAGTAGAACCTACCCACGCTCACGTGCTTCTCATATACTAGTGCGAACTGGGGCTCCAGCCCCGCGGAGACGTCGAATATCATGCTGATGCTTCCCGTGGGTGCGACGGTTGTCACGTGGCTGTTCCTTACTCCCCGGCTGACCATCTCGGCGACCGCCGTCCAGTCGAGCGTCCAACAATCAGACTCACGGAACCCTCTGATGGGTAGTATTCCCTCCCTGTAGTCGCTGTACGGGAAGAGTGGGAAGGAGCCCTTCTCCCCAGACAGCCGGGATGAGGCCATGTATGCGTGGTATGCTATGAACTCCATGACCCTCGACATGGTCTTGAAGCCCTCCTCACTGTCGTATGGTATCCCTAGGGCGTAGAGCATGTCGGCTAGACCCATTATCCCGAGCCCTATTCTGCGGTGCCTCTTATTCTCCTCTGTCAGGCGTGGTAGCGGATGCCTGTTCACGTCTATAGCGTCGTCTAGGAACCTCACAGCAGTCTCGACCGTCTCCCTCAGCCTCTCCCAGTCTATCTTCCCCGCCTCCCTGTCCACACCCCTCTCCTGGATGACGAGCCCGCAGCTGGCGCAGACCATCTCACCGCTAACGGCGTCGGTTATTACGCTCTCGCTCCCGCACTCTGGGCAGACCTGGTCTCCGCCACCATCAACCCCCGAACCGCTCACGAGAGACTCTATATTATTGCCGATGGAGTTATACCTTTAAGGCCATAGTATTGAATGGCTCACTATCATCAAGCTATATTGTTAAATAGGTAGTCTCTCGGTGTTCTTTTGCGTTGAGGCTGGTGACGTTCAAGCTTCCGGAGGCTTATCTAGAGGCTATAGACTGGCTGGTTAAGAGTGGGAGGTATCGGAGCCGTAGCGATGTGATAAGGGCTGCGGTAGCCAGGCTTGTGAGGGAGGAGCACATGCTAATAGAGCGTGGATTGAGGGTTAGTGTCGAGGAGATTGTCTAGGATTCTAGGCTTATATTGTTTTATCCATCTGTGGCCCCTCTTGGTGGTGTGGAGGTGTTTGAGCTTCCTATTGGGGGGAGGAGTGCTGCGTCATACGCGGCCGCGGCCATAGCTGCCTTGATGTCGGGGCAGAGGGTGCTCCTAAAGGCTAGGGGTAGGTGGATAAGCAAGGCGGTTGATGTCTCCCAGATAGCTGTGAAAATCTTCAGGAATGCCGTGATAGCGGGCGTCAGCATGGGCTCAGACCAGCTCACAACAGATGGCAGGAGCAGGATGGTGAGCTCAATCGAGATAGTCCTCGAGCCTTCACCACCTGGAAATCAATCCACCTCCAAGAGGAATTCCTCGAGGAGGCGTGTAAAAGCGGCGGAGCCCCAGCGATAAGGCCTGCTCTAGAGCACTTGACGGCCCTCGGGGTCCTGGAGAGGGTTCTGAATAATGCTAGGAGGGCATACTGGGTCTACAGGAGGGCAGAAAGCTTTAAGCCAGAAGAAGCCAGACAAACCCACCCTGACATGAAGCACGTGTAAAATTATTATCACTTTTCTGTGATAATTGTTTCTATTCTTTGTGATAGTCTCTGGGTGGTATAATTTTTGCCACCCTCAAAACGGCTTAACTCCCCGAAATTCAGCCTCTCTATAGGCGTGGGTGGCAAATTTTTGCCGCGTATCACAAAACAGTGATAACAATATTCAATAAACGTGGTTATATCCCATGGATGACTGGTGGGAGTAGAGTATAGGCTTGTGGCTTATGCTTCTGCAGCCGCTGCACTCTCGCCGAAGTGGCTTGCTATCGAGTTGTAGTCCTTCTCCAGTAGTCTGAGTGTTCGCGCTGTTCCGTCTTTCAGCTTTATGATGGCGTTTACCACGTTTACGTAGGATAGTACTGTCTGTCCTATTATTAGTCCCGGCTCAGCCCTGTAGTCTACTATGTATAGCCCCTCTATCCTGTCTCTTGTTATCATCTCCCTGCCTATCGATATGTGGCCTCCCCTGTAGACTGTGATGGGTGTTCTGCTCCACCCGTCCCTGAGCCTGACTAGTCCGTAGAGTACCGCGGCTCCAAAGAGTAGGGGCGCTAGACCCGAGGGAGATGACTCAGGCCGAAGGGCCCTGCGGCGAGCGAGAAGAACGCCACTAGGCCCAGTATCCACTCGACTATGAGCTGCCCAACCGTCCTGT
>BEHE01000021.1 GCA_002898395.1 Candidatus Calditenuaceae archaeon HR02 | reverse complement strand
AGCCTCGAGCGCAGCTCCTCTATCAGTCTTAATGTCTTGTCACCAGCCAGCTCGGCTATCATGTCTAGCCTCGTGTATTTTATGTCGTAGATCGTCTTTATATTGAGTTGGAAGAGCTTCTCAGCCTCCTCCAGCCCTACCGTGATTCCATGCTCCTTTAGATCGTTGACTAGGTGCTCAGGCTTCCTCCTCTTAAGCGTGCATTCTGCCAGCTTCTCCTCCCTAGGTATGAGGTTGATGCTCTGACACTCGAGGCATGCCGTCTTCCTTGGGAAAACCACCTGCACGTTTCCGTAAAACCCGTTCATGGCGCCGTCTACCAGGGGTTTATCAAGGCTGACAGCAACAGAGTTCAGCCATCTCCTCGATGCCCAGTTATCCAGGCATGAGAAGATTACGTCTACCCCTCCGAGGACCCCCTCTCCAAGCTCTCTGATGTCTTGTCCGTAGGCCTCGACTGCTACGTGAGGGTTGATCTCGCGTAGCCTCTCGGCTGCGACAATAGCCTTCCCCTTGCCTATATCATGGTCCCGGAATAGGAGCTGCCGGCTAAGATTGCTTAGCTCAACATAGTCATAGTCCGCGAGTATTAGCTTGCCTACACCCATCATCGCGAGGTTTTTCGCCACTTCACCGCCTATTGCGCCGACACCGGCAATAAATACGGTCGAGGATAGGAGAATGTTCTGGTCCCATCCCTCTACGCGGAGCTGCCGGTCGTACCTCTCCATATCTATCATATCCCGGCAAGCTTCTCAAGAGACCGCTCCTGGGTTGCGTAGAGCCTGATATACTCCCTAACACGGGCGATAAAACGTTCCGGATATAGTTTCAACTCTTGGGCCGCCCATACATTGAGCGGGTCATCCGGGTTTGGGTTGGCGAGGAGGTTTTTCAGAGCCTCAATAACCGAGACTATATGCATGTTGGGATACCAATCCTTGTTCAGTATTGATTCACAGATTCTGGCCGGCTCTTCATCGGTGAAGTTTGGATGCCATATCCTGGTGTGCCAGATAACCTCGGGGGGAACAAAGGGGAATGAGCGTGGGAGAATGATCTCCACCACGAATACCCCACCATCATAGGCTCCAGAGCCGATAATTATTCCCTTATAATGTGTTAGGTCGCCCCCTACAGCGTCGAAGTTGGGCTCATAGTTCCTGATGAGCTGGTATTCTTGGGCCAGGCGCCTGACCCACCTGCTCTCAGGCAGATACCCAACCTCCGACGCCTCCAAAACTAACCACCAACCGTCCTAGTAATTAAAACCAGCTTATCTCCCTCAGTTACTCCAGCGGACGAGATGGTCTCGGAGTCGCTCAATGCCCTTCCTTTAAAAGTGAGCCTCGCATCCTCCGGTCTCAACTTCTTAATTGCGCAAACCCTCATCTTCACAGCACCAATACTCGCATTTGGCGGGACATCTAGCTCTATTGGTGGGCCGCCACCCACTGCAGGAACTATTCTAATCTTCATAATTCCCGCATCGCCTAATCCAGCTTATTGGACGGGCTATAAATAGATTAGCTGTAGTGAGTGTGGTGTGCACACATACGTAACAAATACGCGCTCCCAGCAAACATGGTACAGTGTGGGTTGGTGTCTGAATTGTTTTTAAAGGATGCTGGGTAGTGGGGACGAGCGAAATCGGGAGGTATGTAGGTTAGGGGTTTATAGGCAGGTAGTTACATGGTACGGGGTGAAAATGAGGGTTAGGATGCTCCCGCCGGCACTAGCAAAGATCATCAACCACGCCCTCTCCAACCCCAAGATTGAGGTGGCGGGCCTACTGCTTGGAACCGAGGAGAATGGGGTTGTCGAGGTGTGGGATGCTGTTACCGGAAGCCAGACCGGCTCCCCCGGGTTCGTCGTTCTCAGTGAGGAGGTGATGGCAAGGGTTGCGGAATTCCTCCACGATCACAGAATCCCCCTCTTCATCGTTGGATGGTACCACTCCCACCCATCACTAGGTCTATTCCTATCCCCCATAGATATTAGAACCCAGCTAACATATCAGGCACTGTACCAGAACGCCATTGCCCTAGTAATTGACCCTTCAAGATATGTTGGCTCCAAAAAGATCTCAGACGGGCTATTTAAGGTCTTTAGAGTTGGGGCCAATAACCAGGTAATTGAGCTTCCGGTAACCTTCGGGGCTGGAACTCGTAAGATGCTTGAATCAACACTCATCAGCCTCACAACGACATCTATCTTCCAATATGAAGAACATAACATGTCCGTCCCTAAACCCTTCAAAGTTATCAGTAACTTTCTATTACATGGCCTAAGGGCGGAGGGTGTTAAGAAACATGAGTGATAAGAAGCGGATAGTCATTAGGAGGCGGCTAATACCTGAGCCTGTCCAGCAAGATCAGCAGGTAAGTGAGCTCGCGGAGGCTCAGGAGGTTGAGAAGCAGGGTCCAGAGCCACAGGAAATGCAGGCTCAGCCAACATCCCAGCAGCCAACAGACAACTATGAGGAGGCTCTGAAGAGTTTTGACGCCATTCAAGCAAAGTTGAGGGAGATTCGGGAGATGGACCGCTCAATCCAGAGGGTTTTCAAGAAGTGGGATGAGGTTGACCTCCGATCCGTGAAGAAGAAGCTCAACCAGCTCTCAGACGAGAGGAACGCTCTACTAAGCGAGGCACAGACCTGTGAGAACCTTCTTAACGAGGCCCTTGGCCAGCTGGAGTCTAGGATGAGCGAGCTGGAAGAGCAGCTATTCGACAGACTCGTAGAAGTTGAATTTCTAAGATCGCGAGAAGGCACTCTAAGCGGGGCCGAGAACGAGCGGCTTAAAACACTGGAAGCCGAGGTTGAAGAGTATCGAAACAAGATCGCGGAAATAAAGAAGCAAATATCCGATCTCCAAGTGAAAATAGACAATGTCAGGTCGCTACCGCGGACAATCGCTAAGCTCACAACAAGCACCGAGGAAGCTGAGCCATTATATAGGGAGCTGGTGGCCAAATACAGGGACGAGGCCCGTGTATCGTCTGCGATTGAGAAGATTATGCAAGACGAGGGAGTTTCTAGACCCTATGCCATCATCCACC
Organism: Candidatus Calditenuaceae archaeon HR02; assembly: GCA_002898395.1. GTDB lineage: Archaea > Thermoproteota > Nitrososphaeria_A > Caldarchaeales > Calditenuaceae > HRBIN02. The sequence goes on along the minus strand of BEHE01000021.1, from coordinate 20,795 downwards.
TCTGGAAGGCGGCACTAAAGCCGCGGGTATCCGGGCAGTAGTGGGGCGAGGATACGGTCTCGAGACACTTTAAATAGAGCCTCAGATAACAGATTTAGGAACCCCACGGAGCATATCCTGGGGAGTTAAAGGTCTTACTGTGTAAGGGTGGAAGATGGAATGCTATCCAAGCTGAGGGCAGACATATTCAATTATCTCGTCACGCTGGGTAAGGGCGAGCGCGTAGTTACAAGGATTGATTTCGAGGGGCCGAGGATCGCAATCTATACCGCAGAGCCTTCCGTCTTCGCTGAGAGGAACTCTATTGCCAGAGACCTTGTGAACTTGATTAAGAAAAGGGTTGTAATTCGGCCGGACGAGTCTATTAGGTTGCCTCAGGACGAGGCTAAGAAGTTTTTGAGAGAGGCGCTTAACAACTATTCTGCAAATATCACGTTTGATAATATTCTGGGAGAGGTTGTGATTGAGAGCAATGACCAGCAACTCTTCAACTTCCTGACTCCTGATAAACTGGCAGGCATAGAGAGGCAGATAAACTGGCTAATCACTGTCTCAAGGACACCGCTCATCCCCTCCAAAACACTAGAGAAGGTCAAGAAATATCTGTATGGGGATGGGGAGGAGAGGATTGAAATTTTGCGAAAGATTGGGGAGAGGATTTTCAGGGAGCAGCTCTTTGAGCCGGGGGAAGTCTCAATAACTGTTCTGGGGGGAGGGATGCAGGTTGGTCGTTCAGCCCTCTTAGTCAGGACGCGGGAGAGCTGTGTCCTGATGGATTTCGGTATAAGCGCTGGAGCTATCCGACCGGTGGAAATGCTGCCGAGGATGGACTTCTTTCCCGACTTGGTCGATATGCTTGACGCCGTCATAATCACACACTCACACATGGACCATCACGGCGCCCTGCCATTTCTATTCAAGTATGGATACCGAGGCCCAGTCTACATGACCGAGCCCACACTGCCTCTAATGGTTATGGAGCACTTAGACTATCTTAACCTAGCGGCTAAGACTGGACAGTACCCCATCTATGGCGAGCACGAGGTCAGACTTGCAGCACGACATGTAGTCCCACTCCGATACGGGGTCGTAACCAATATCACTCCCGACATCAGAGTAACATTCTACAACGCGGGACACATTCTAGGCTCCGCCATAGCCCACCTACACATAGGAGAGGGATTCCACAACATAGTCTACACCGGCGACTTTAAGTATGAGAGAACGCGTATGCTTGATCCCGCCACTTCCAAATTCCCCAGGATGGAGACTCTCATCATCGAGAGCACCTACGGGGCTACGCCAATCCCGTTCACACGGGAGGAGACTGAACGTATATTTGCAGAACATATTACGCGCACGGTGAATTCGGGTGGAAGTGTCTTGATCCCTGTGCCGGCTGTCGGTAGGGCTCAGGAAATAATGCTGGTGATTAAGAACCTAATAGAGTCTAAGATGATTCCTGAAGTTCCAGTCATACTTGACGGGCTACTGATAGAATCCACATCCATCTATAGCTGTTTCCCAGAATATTACTCGACTGAGAGTAGGGACGAATTCATGAGTGGCGACTCACTCTTCTTCTCGGACTATTTTGTAAGCGTGAAGAGTCAGAACCACAGAGAGGAGATACTTGAGAGCAGGGAGCCAATGATCGTTATGGCCACGTCTGGCATGCTTGAGGGCGGCCCTGTCCTCTCCTATCTAAGGAGCATGTCGGAGAGTGATAAGAACCTTCTGCTTTTCGTGAGTTATCAGGTTGAAGGGACGCTGGGGAGGAAGATTCTGAAGGGGATGAGGGAGGTTACCATAATAAATGAGGAGGGGAAGCAGGAGGTGTTTAAGCTCTCCGCAGCCGTTGAGAAGGTTGACGGCTTCTCAGGACACTCTAGCAGGCAGCAGATACTCTCCTATCTTAAGAGGGTTTCTCCAAAGCCTCAGAATGTCATATTTGTCCATGGTGAGCCGGAGGCGGTGAACTCGATTGCTGGGGCGGCCAGAAGGGTCTTGGAAGCCTCTATCTACACTCCGAGGAACCTCGACACAATCGTGGTTGGATAGGCTTTGGTCCTCAGAAATAGTCCTCAAGCGTACTGCTCTTATTCTGCCCAGTCTTCTCCCTCTTCACAGGCGACCTGGCTTTAGGTAGAATTTTTCCATAAACTCCATCGTAGCCCGGCACTATCTCCAGCTCCCCGCTCCTCATGTCATTCACGAGAGATGCTAGATGCTCGTTTGAGGCCTTCGCTAACTCTTGTATAGGCGTCTCTAGGAGTAGATTGTATTCGCTCCCAAACTTGCTTACTAGCCTGCTATACTCACTCCAGATTTTCTTGCTCTGTAGCAGCGTCTCAGAGGTGTAGTCTATGTTCATCGATAGTGCTAGGAGCTCTTGAAGCGGCAGGACGTAAATAAAGTCTATTGCGTCTGGGGGGCGATATCCACGGGGACGGTCCGCCAGCTCCTCCACCCTATCTTCAACCCCCTTAGTAAGCCTCCTCCCACATCGCGGACACCTGTAATCCATCTCCCTAGCCTTTTCCGGAGGGATTGGGCCTACACCACACCTCCTATGCCCCGACCAGTGATATTTGCCATAGCTGGGCGGAACCTCTAGCGTCATCAAAACTCTGCTCCTGTCCTTGGTCCTCAAAGCCTTGACTAGCTCTTCATATGACGGTGTCTCGAGGTTGAGGACGACGGCCTCCCTCCCTAGCCGGTAGGGGTAGGGGCTGTGGGAGTCGGAAGAGCTTATGAGGACATACCTGTCTAAGCTACTTACCCTCCAGTTCATGGGCGGGTCTGAGCTCAGTCCGGTCTCTATGGCATATATCTTGTCGGCCCTATCCTCGTAGCATTCCTCCACCTTGTCGACACCCCCTATAGCCCCGAAAATCGACCACCACGGAGTCCAAGCGTGCGCTGGAAAGATGAAACAGTCCTCGTCAATCTCTAATAGCCTCTCCACCAGCTCGACGGGCCTGATGTTAAGGACAGGCCGCCCGTCGGAGGATATGTCGCCGTAGTTTGAAAGCGCCTCCGCTGCCTGTTTTGAGGTCTCAAGGTCTCGGAAGAGTATTACGTGGTGTATCCTCCTAGCCTTTCCTTTAAACTTGTGGACTGTTGCCACCTCGGTCTGTATAACGAAGAATACGTCGCTAGGACCTGACTTTAGTCTATAGACTCCTGTGTCGTCTATCTCAAGGAGCTCGTTCCTAAGCTCCCTAAACCACTGTGGGTGCAGCGAGTCACCAGTACCCAAGAGGTTAACCCCTTTGAGAGAGGCGTGGTACCCAATCTCATTAAGCATCATCCGCGGCGAGGTGGCTCCACTATACCTTGAGTGTATCTGGAGGTCTGCGATAATCCTCATCACAGGTCCGAACCCTAAACAACTAGGATCAGATTTAACCCTTCTACCTGATTCACAGATGTTATTCCTCCTCAGCCCCCTTCTCAGCGATTCGCGCCCTAACTCGACCGATGATTGCGGCGACCAGGGCCAGAGCCGTCACCACCGCGAGAGTCCCTACGATCATGGTGGCGGGGATTGCCACTCCCCCGACTACGAGAGAGTTTAGGCTGAATCTCATAATACCGGCCGTCGCATAGGCCTCGAGTACTTCACCTCCATATCTTACCTCTAACCGGTATGGTGCAAGGGCTTCAGGCAGTTTAGTGAATGATGCCTTTCCATCGCTCCCAGTATTTCCTGACGCTACCAATAGGCCCGGCCGTCGGAGAGAGTAGATTTGGGCTTTTGCTCCCTCAACTGGTCTCAGGAACACGTCCTGCACAACTACTGTGATATATGTCTGGGAGATTTCTATTTGTATCTCTTTGCCTGTGTGCTGCACCTCCCGTCTGAGAAGCTCCACGCCCCCCGCGGTCTCCAGGGATATGTTTAGTGTCCTGTGGACGAGTTTTCCGATTCTGGGTATTCCGCCGGTGACGGGGTATCTTTCGCCGTCAAGTACTATCGTTCCATTGAAGAGTTCGCCATCACCCCATACGACTCTTAACTTTGCTGTACTTATTGGTAGAGTAAGGTTCTTATCTCTGAACTCCGATGGTAGTATCTCCCTGTCAAGGGCCTGTATCGTCCTTCCCGCCTCGCGGAAATAGACTGTTAGCCTATGGGATGCTTCAGGTAGTAGAGGGGCGTATAACCTGCTTCCCGTACCACTGTAGCTGCCTCCGGGGCCGCTGAGGATCCATTCAACCACTACGGGTAAGCCGTCACCATCCACGAGGGTCAAATTTACGTCATAGACCTGCACATATATGTCGAGGACTGTTATGCCCTCTATCCTCGCCTCCCCAGAGAAGACAGTGACATTCTGATGGCGTACAGCTAGGCCGTATGTCCCCCTCGGAACGCCGGGGATTGTTATTCTGCCGTATGGTCCGCTACTAAACAGGATTGTGTGGAGTGTGATCTCCGCATCTGGTACTGGTTTCCCGTCCATTGACAGTATATTAATGCTAACACTGTAGATTGGTAGACTGATTTTTGCAGGCTCCCCTGGAATCACAGTTGAGCTTGCACTTACCCTCGAGTTGAATGCGGCAGACTCGTTGATCGCTGATACAAGATACGTGGCGATGGGTTGCTGGGGAATAACCAGTATGCCATCCCTCCTCGCAAGATTGGAGAAGCTCGTCTCACGGGTTGGCCCCTTTACATCAAAGACTGCTCCAACAGGATTTCCAGCCATGTCCACAGCCGAGGCAATCAGATCCGAAACCATAGTCTCCGCCTCGAAGCTGAGTGCGCTAAATCCATGCGTCGGGTGATAGCCTATATATCGCGGGGTAGAGAAGACCTCAACTCCTCTCCACAAGATTGTGATTGAATAGTTGCCAGTCGGAAGAAGATAGAAGCTAGCGTAACCGCCGCTAGACTGGTTTAGGGCCCTGGCTACCCTGCCTGTCTGAAGCTCCTCAACCAGTTGCAATACTACTGTAGCATTCTCGAGTGGTCTTCCGACCAGGTCTATGGGATAGACTCTGAGGGTGTAGAGTGCTGTGTGTATCATCCTCGTCGAGGCTAGGTCTATCGCATCATGTGATGATCGGTAGACTGTGATGTCCTCACCTACGAGGGGTGGTGCGTATGTGATGCTCACGTCATAGCTGTAAAAGTCTGGAAGCCTCTTCACCTGTACTACACCTCTACTGTCAGCCGTTAGGTTAACAGAGTAGGTGTAAATGTGTGCTTTAAGGAGAAGTCTTGCTCCACCAAGCGGGATTACACCCTCATGGTCGGCTATTTTCAGGCTGAAGGTTCTATAGGGGCTGAGCCTAAATGGCCCATATACTGCACCCTTCAGCCCCCAAAGCCACCACTGGCTTTCGGGGCCCAAGGGCCCGTACCTGTACTCGTAGGTGAATCCACTGGGATATCTTAGCATGAGGGTGATTATGGGTTGCATCTCGAATAGCTGTGGTGGAATGTCAGGGGGAAAGCTGAACGGCAAGGTGAATACTATTGTCGCCCCTCTGTCTTCGCCGTCGAAGATGTATTTGATGGGGTCCACGGCATCTAGTTTCTTCTTCAGAGATATCGTTGAGCTGAAGGCTTCCCCGTACCCGGGCCAGGCATACCATATCTTGGCCGACTCCACCTGGATAGGCTGGCCAGTGCATCGGCCGACAACAGTAATCTCCCAGTCCGCGAGCTTCCTATCACCATAGACAACAGCGTTAGAATCCTCCACTACATAACCTAAGATGTAGCCAGTCCTATTCATGGCATCAAGCCTCTCGAGGATGGGCCGCAGCTCATCCTCCCACCTCTGTGTAAAAGTACGCACATAGGGGTCTCTAGCCCTCGAGCTACAGTCTGTATTCACTATCTGGAATGTCAGGTTGCCGGTCTCGCCTGGAAAATACTTGTCATCGTATCTGTCGAGCCATCGGGCCTCTCCGCCGAGACTCTGTTCTCCCAGTGGAAGAAAATAGACTTGGAGGCTCCACTGTGGAGGCTGCGCTCTTGCAGTGGATGGAAAAGATGCTAGGGTGAGGAGTAAGACCACTACAACAGACGCTCCATAGACGTAGTGTGAGACCCTACCCCCAGTCCTCGACACGTCGCACATGTAAATCACCCTATGCGGAGCAAATTTAAGCACTTTCAGGCATCCCTCTCCCCTAATTGTTTAAGAGTTATGGATGACCCGTATGGATCGTTGAGTTTTAATTAAGAGTTGCTCATTTATAAGCCTTAAAACCGAATATAGGCAATGGCCGGGGCTATTTATTCAGCCAAACAGCATCTTAGTAATACCAACTTAACGGACCCGATCCGTATGGGAAGAAAAAAATAAGTAGAGCAATTTAATCTGTTTATCCCGATTAACAGTGAATGTCCCTGACGCCTATAGGGTATCCGTTGACGAGATAGTGAGTTTTTCCCAAGGATATGAGTCTACTTTTATCGTTTCTTCCGGGCGGCCAGCCCTGGAGGCGGCTGCGTTGCTGGCCTCTCAGGAGGCAGCCGGTGTGATTGTCGCTGACTATGGCCAATCAGGGGAGCAGTATACTTTAATAGGTGTTGTAACGGCGCGTGAAATACTGGGTTTACTTGTCAGGGATCGTGATGTTTGGAGGCACGTGATGAGGGTGGCTTCGGGGGAGATATCGCGTCCCGCGCCTTCTTTAGATAGGCGTGACGACTTATCTGGGCTTTTCGAAAGGATGTCGGCTTATGGGGTTGGCCTTGCATTAATTAATGACGTTAGGCCAAAGGCGGTCGGTCTCTCGGCTGTGCTCAGATACATGGCCGTTAAGAAGCCCCTACGGTCTATCCTCAGAAACTATCTGGCATCCGACATCCGCTCAGGTCCTGAGGTACTATCTGTTAGAATTGACCAGACGGTCCTCGAATCCATCCACTTGATGCTGAATAAGGGGGTCAGGAGGCTGGTTGTCGAGGACGGCCGCAAGATTTTGAGTGATAGGTCTATTATAAGATTCCTGTTTGGGTCGATTCAGAATATGGAGCTGGCCCGTGAAAGCCCTGAAAGGCTTCTCAACCTGCCTTTGGGCGAGTTGGCTGAGTTCCTCCAAGAACCTGCACTCGCTGGTGCGGGGGACAACTTGGAGACTGTCTTAAACCGCCTACTCGCGAGCGAGGCCAAGTGTTGCATACTGGATGATGGGCGTGGGATAATAACTCCCTGGGACTTGACTATAAAGCTCTTCCAGAGGGCTGTTGCTGAAGCTAGGCCCATGTAATACCGTGGATTGATTACTTTCATCGAGGTGTCCATAGGCAGATATAACTCAGCTCCCATACCGTTTTTAGGGTATGCCACAAGGCGCGGCCCGGATTGAGCAGCTTGTCTCCCACGTTAGGGTTAGGCTGACTAGGGACATTGCCCGGCTCAGAGTAGGTGGCCGAGAGTTAGCTGACCTTAGGCAGGGGTCGCAGGTGACTCTTCCGATCTGGGCGATGGAGAAGCTGTGGGAATTAGGACTAGCCGAGCCGGTGGGTGGCGTCATAGACCTTTCAAAGATGACCCAGATTCTCTGGAGGGAGCGGAGAAGCCCAGCCGAGCTGGTGGAGCTCCCCGAGAATTTCTACTATAACGTTATCTACGCCCTGTCATCGTTGAGACAGAAGGACCCTGAGTCACACAAGACGCTATTACAAGCTTACCGCGACATCGTCTCGCTCAGGATGGCTAAACTACTAGCCTTCGCCCTGCGTGGCCTCGATCCATCTCTAATCCGTAACATGGTGGAAGAGGAGAGGGAGCTGTATCTGTGGGTTAAGGGGGCTGTTGATTCTTGGATCGAGTCGATCGGCTTGGGGGTGAGATAGGTGGCTGAGACGATCGAAGAGGAGCTGGCCCGCTTCTTCAAGCAGGAGAAATATAGGGACATGATCTCGAGGGCTGTTGTATCTGGTCGAAAGACGATCCCAGTTGATTTCAGCGACCTCTTGATATTCAACAGGGACTTTGCGGAGAAGGTTCAGGCCGAGCCCCTCAACTACCTCCCACTACTCGACAACGCTGCATACAAACAGCTTGAGCTAGAGTATCCTGAATATGCCTCCCTAGTTAAGTCTTTTAAGACGGCGGTCAGAGGTCTCCCCGAGTCAATCCCGATCAGGAAGATACGTTCAGAGCATCTCAGGAAGCTCATTGCCGTGGATGGCATTGTTGTGAGGGCCTCAGCCGTTCGGCCTTTGCTAGAAAGTGGCGCCTTCAAGTGTCGATACTGTGGAAGCCTCTATACAGTTGAAGGCTCAAGGCCACCGCCCCGGTGCAAGAACCCTAGATGCCTCGAGAAGAGACCTTCCTTCGAGCTGGTAGAGGAGGATTCTGTCTTCGCCGATTTCCAGGTACTCGGCGTCCAGGAGAAGCCTGAGGACCTGCCGCCAGGACAGTTGCCGCGGATCGTCGATGTGAGGGTCAAGGGCGACTTTGTAGACGTAGCGGCGCCGGGGGACAGGGTCACTGTAACAGGCATACTCATGCTCTCGGCTGAGCAGGGTGAGCATGCGGCCCAACCGCGGAGAGTCTTCCTAGACGCTGTTTCGATTGAGCCTAGGGGTAAGGAGCTGGAGTCCCTCCTGATAACGCCTGAAGAGGAGAGGATGTTCAAGGAGATGGCTGCAGACCCGCAAAACTATCAGAGGCTGATAGAGTCTGTCGCACCCTCGATTGAGGGGCTGGAACACATCAAAGAGGCGGTCCTACTACTGCTGTTCGGGGGGAGAAGTAAGGTCTTTCCTGACGGAGTCCGGGTCAGAGGGGACGTGCATGTCCTATTGGTCGGAGATCCTGGGACTGCCAAGTCGACATTACTACTCTACGCTGCACAGATAGCTCCCCGGGGTGTGTACACCTCCGGGAGGGGGAGCACTGCCGCTGGATTGACTGCAGCAGTTGTTAGGGATGCGGGTGGTGGTCTAGTCCTGGAGGCGGGTGCAAGTGTCTTAGCCGATATGGGGGTATGCGTGATTGATGAGATTGACAAGATGAGGCCCGAGGACAGGGTGGCGATGCACGAGGTCATGGCCCAGCAGACCGTGAGTATCGCTAAGGGTGGAATAGTCGCCACACTCAACGCCCGCTGCAGCATACTCGCGGCTGCAAACCCCGAGCTGGGGAGATACGACGTCTACAGGCCCTTCAACGAGAACGTCAACCTCCCAATAACCCTCCTCTCGAGGTTCGACCTGATCTTCGTCCTGAGGGATGAGCCGAGCCCAGAGGCAGATAAGAAGGTCTCAAGCCACATAGTCTCCCTGCACGTAGAGGGAGGGGTTAAGAAGGAGCCGCCCATCCCGCCAAACATCCTGAAGAAATACATTGCATACTCCAAGAAGATAGAGCCTGCGCTGACGCAGGAGGCCGCTGAGGTTCTCCAGCAGTTCTACCTGCAGATGAGGGCTGTCTACGAGAAGACCTCAACTGTCTCCATCACTGCGCGTCAGCTTGAATCCCTGATAAGGCTTGCAGAGGCCCGTGCAAGGGCATGCCTCCGGAATGTGGTCACTGTTGACGATGCACAGGTTGCTGTTAGGCTCATGAAGAGGAGCCTCTCAGAAGTTGGGATAGACGTTGAGACTGGGAGGCCCGACATTGATGTCATCATGACTGGGAAGCCTCGGAGTGTGCGAGAGAAGCTGAGCCTTGTCCTAGACGTGATTAGGGAGTTGCAGGAGCAGCACGGCTACGCCGATGATGAGGCTTTGAAGAAGGAGCTGCAGGAGCAGGGGCTCACAAAAGCTGAGATTGATCGAATACTCAACCGGATGATAACGGAAGGTAGGATTTATTCTCCCAAGTCAGGTGCCTACAGGCTGGCGTAGAGGTTATGAGGGTTGAAGAGGCTGGACTGCCGGAGTGGCTTAGAGAATCCCTGAGGCGCGAGGGCATAGAGACCCTCTACCCCCCTCAGGCCGAGGCGCTGCATAAAGGCCTCCTACAGGGCCGAAACCTCGTGGTCTCTTCACCCACCGCCTCTGGGAAGACTCTCATAGCTATAATGGCAGCCCACCGACACCTCGAGAATAGGCGTAAGATACTATACCTTACGCCCCTCAGGGCCCTGACCTATGAAAAGTCGGTGGAGTTCAGGAGGATCCTATCAGAGAACGGCCCGGGGTTTAGGGTACTGGCCGTCTCAGGCGACTACGACGACCCAGGCGAATGGATAGGAAGTAACGACGTCATAGTCTCCACTTATGAGAAGGCGGACAGCCTCGTACGCCACCGAGCCAAATGGCTCTCAAGTATCGGGCTGATAGTCGTCGACGAGGCCCACATGATAGGCGACCCGGAGCGCGGCCCCACACTCGAGATGACGATAGCCAAGCTTCTCGAGACTCTTGAGGCGCCGCAGATCCTATGTCTCAGCGCGACGGTCAGGAATATAGAGGACATAGCGGAGTGGCTTGAAGCCGTCCCAATCCAGAGCGACTTCAGACCCGTTCCGCTTAGGGAGGGGGTCCTCCAAGGTGGCCGCATCTTCTTCTCAGACGGCGAGACGCGTGTGCTGAGGACTGGAGCCGACCCTATCAGCGGGCTTGTGGCCGAGTGTCTCATTGATGGTGGTCAGGCCCTAGTCTTTGCTTTGACGAGGCGGAAGGCCGAGAGCTATGCGGAGAGGCTTGCACAGACCCTCGTAAACCTCAACCTCCTTGACAGCACTAGCAGGGAGAGACTGGAGGACGCTTCGCGCCGGGTGATGGAGGAGGCCGAGTCTCCCTTCTCCGAGAGGCTGGCCAGACTTGTCTCGAGGGGCGTTGCCTTCCACCACGCAGGCCTCGGGCACATTCACAGGAGGCTGATAGAGGACGCCTTCAGAGAGGGCGTCATCCCAGTGCTGTGTGCTACTCCGACTCTGGCCGCGGGCGTCAACCTGCCCGCGAGGATGGTGGTGATACCAGAGTATCGCCGCTTCGACTCGAGGAGTGGGATGAGGGCCCTGAGCGTGACGGAGTATAAACAGTTCTGCGGGAGGGCTGGGAGACCGCTATACGATGACATAGGATACTCGATACTAGTCGCTGGCAGCAGGACTGAGGCCGAGTATCTGATGGAAAAGTATATCCAAGGTATGCCGGAGAAGGTCTACTCTGTCCTCGGCAGCGAGAAACACCTACGAAGCCACATACTCTCCCTAATCTCCTCTGGCCTCGCCAGGTCTGAGCTCGGATTGAGGAGGATCATCGGCAGGACATTCTACGCCCACATCTTCGGCACCCAGGGACTTGTGGAGAAGATAAGCTCTGTCCTACGACTCCTCGAAACCCACTCCCTAATCTCCATTAACGGCGGCTTGGAAGCGACTAGGCTCGGGGCACGTGTTTCAGAGCTCTACATAGACCCGCTAACTTGTGTAGAGATCATAAAATACACGGCCGGGGTTGAGAGTCTCTCCACTCTGGGCGCCCTCCAGATAATCTGCCTCACTCCAGACCTGTCAGACCTCTGGGTCTCGAGGATTCGCTCCTCTACCGTCAAGCGTATCCTAGACGAGGTGGGTGAGGAACTCTTCGTTAAGCTCCCAGACCCTGTGGAGTATCCTGAGGAGTATGAGCTACAGCTCGATAGTCTCAAGAATGCGCTGGTTCTGTGGGCCTGGGTCAATGAGATACCTGAGAGGGAGATCTATGAGAGGTTTAATGTGGAGCCGGGCGACTTCGCAGCGCTTAGGGAGAGGGCTGAGTGGATCTCCTACGCTGCCTCCAGCGTCCTCGAGGTGGTGGGTAGGAGAAAGCTCGCATCTTTCTACAGGATATTGACTGAGAGGCTGAGGCACGGGGTTTTGGAGGAGCTCCTAGAACTTGTCTCTCTCCCTGACATAGGCCGCGTCAGGGGTAGAATGCTGTGGCGCTCCGGCTTCAGGACGCTTGAAGACGTCAAGAGGGCAGGCATCGATGACCTTGCAAGGGTACCTGGCATCGGAACGGCTATTGCAGGTAAGATCAAGAAGGCGCTTGAGAAGCTAGACCCTGCAACCCAGCAATAGTGTAACGCCTATAGAGGCTGCTAGGACGTCGGCAGAGGACCCGGGCCTCGCGTCGATACGCCTAAGATAGCCGTCGAGCTCTAAAACAGCCTCCAGGCCCTCAGATGTAGAGGCTCCGCCGAGGCCGAGAGCCGTCTCAGCCATTGACTGTGCAATACGGGCAACACCAACCCCCCTACGCCTAACAATGTGCGTATCAGGCCTACAGGCCATCACGGCGAGCAGCGCATTAACACACGCCTTCTCGAAGGAACTTGCCTCCTCCCTCCACCCCACGAGCCTTTTCAGGGAGACGTCGAAGACGAGCGGATAGCCTCCGATGAGCTCATCAGCCACCATATCCCTCCCACGATATGGCTCAAGAGCCTCTAAAAGCCCCACTCTATGTCTTCTCAGATACTCGTAGGTTTCTTGGCTTGTGACGTCTAGGAATGGGACGCGGCCGAGGCCGCCTGGCCTAGCATACTCTATCGCTTTGAAGATGTGGATGGTGTCGAGAGCGCCTAGGCCTTTGACTACCGTGACAGCGGCGCGTCTCAAGTCTCTAGCTACAATCCTTCCATCGAGGCTTCCAGCTGCAGCTGCGAGGGGTATAGTCAGCAGTACCGCGCCGAGGTGAGTGTTTCCACCCGCCTGAACTCTCAGCGTCTCCCTCACAGCCTCAAAGACTAGCCGTCCCAAAGTACCGCTCGTCCTCCCCCTCCTCCCCATCGCTGCGGCCTTGGCGAAGTGGGGGTAGAGTGAAGTGGCGCTTGCGGAGAACCTGAAAATGTCTAGTTCTCTGAGTGGGTTAACGCGGTCGACGAGCCCAGGCTTGGGGTAGGCTGCGGCTTCTAAGATGAGGCCAGTGGTAAAGCACCTCGCAACCTCTAGCGCCCATTGGGAGAAGGTTCTGGGCTCAGTCACGGAGCACCCCTCCGCTTGTAGGCTACGACTATTCTTTGCTCTTGACTCCACCTAGCCTCGAAGCCGGCTGCCCGGAGCCTCTCCACCACGCCCCTATATAGTCTTAGACCTCTAGACCTCGCACCAGGCTGCCCAACATAGTGGATCAGAATCCCCCCAGGCCTGAGGATCCTGAAGAGTTCGGCGTAGAATTCGCCTGAGTATAGCTCACCCGCTAGAGAGAACCTGGGCGGGTCGTGGATAACTACGTGGAAGGCCTCCTCCGGGAGGCTGTATATCAGCCGCGAGGTATCGTCATTCACAATTGTTATATTCCCAGAATCAAGCTCCCATGACCATGGATTGATTTCCGCGATTTTGAGCACATTCACGTCCTTCTCCACTGTTATGATCGTTGAGGCCCCCAGCTTTGCAGCCCAGATCGCCGTGTACCCAAGACCCGTACAGGTATCCAAGACGACACTGTTCCTCAACCTGCTAGAGGCGTTTTTCACCTTCAGATATGCATCCTCCTCGGGGTAAACGTCCTTAACCCTATGCATGTGTATACCGTCAATCTCCAAGGTGGGGGCGTGCCCTACCCCACTCTTAACCAGCTTATAGAAGTGCTCTGCCCTCACCTCAACCTTCCTTAACTCTCCCGAGACCAGCGCGTATACAGACCTCTCATCCCTGGCAACCCTTCTAAAATCCTCTACAGGGACGGCCTCACCCCTAACCATCACGCCTCCCCCAGACACTTCCACCTTCTCCCGACTCCTCCACAGGTCAATGGTGGTCTCTACTACCCCCCCACCCCTCTCTGCCGCGGACAGCAGGTCAACCGCAACCTCACTGGTAAACAATGGATAGGGCTGCCGTCTAAACGAATAGACCTCTCGGAAACAGGCTCCAGCCCTAACACCACACGGATTGTAGAGGCCCATAGCCTCTCTTCAGCCCCCTTATCTTCTTGACTTGTTTCTTAGTTTTGTGTTGCATCTATGGCATCTAGCCTGTTCTGTGTTTATGTATTGTTGGTGTTTTGAGCAGTATTTAAATCCCTTATTGTATGCACCGCTTCCCGCGGCTGGGTAGTATCTGAGGCTCACATTTTCAAGCCTTACTTTAAGGGTGTCTGGGGAGTAGTCTTACCTTGATTGGCCTCTCCCTATAATAAACAGGTGATAATCATGTATTGGTTGGGGAGGCTTTAGTTGTGCTATGAAGGGTTCGTTGATATTTGAGGCTGTATCGAGAACGGTCGAATAGTAAGAGGTATGGACGTGAGGCATGTGAAGCATTAGAAAGACCTGCGATAGCGGTAATTAGTAAATATAAGTCGAGAGCAAGAGAACAGGGGGATGTGTTGATGAGAGTCTGGCTGGTGTTCCGAGGGGAGACATGGAGGCCGGCGGACGTTGCGGCCCAGCAGCAGGGATAAAACCCAAGGGGCCGGTATGTCTTTAACATCAACAGACTGGCATTCTCGCCAGTCATGTCCTTAAATAAAACAGCCGGCCTCTCTTGGGTTTCCTAAATGTTGTTGGGATGGTTGTCCGCCGGCTAAACCCCCATCTTTCCATCCTTTGGGTGTTTAATCCTTCACTGTGGTTGTCAGATGGTATTGAATGTTTTAAGCCGATCCTCCTCAGCCCCGCTTAGAGAGCCTTCTCGCAACTGATGGTTCTTCGCCCGTCAACTCTCTGAATAAGGTAGTAGTGGTAAGGGATAACAGTAAATATTGGTCTGGACAGGCCGTTCATAAGTGTTTGAGCCTTTTTGACCCCGAGTTCTGGACTAGTCTGGCCATGCTCGGATACGCGGGTGTTTTTTCCGCGAGCTTCTTGGGCAGCATGCTGCCCTTCGTCTCAGGACCATACATCCCGCCGATACTCATCGGAATTATAGCGGGGAGGCTTGACCCAATTCCCACAGCACTCATAAGTGCTGCTGGCGCGGCCTCAGGTAAGCTCATACTCTTCAACGTCTTCAAGGGTGGTAGAAGGCTTCTGAGTAGGGAGTCGCTCGAGAGGCTCGCCCCCCTTGAAAAGCTCATCAAAAAATATGGCTGGATAGCAATACTATTGACCGCCGCCACGCCTGTGCCGGATGATGTTGTTTACCTTCTAATAGCTGTGGGTGGATATCGTAATGCGTATTTCTGGCCGCTTGTCTTCGCTGGGAAGCTATTCATAACCTCGGTCATCGCGTATACAGCTTTGTATTGGACGGGTTTGGCCTGTATGTTGGTTGAGTGCGGACCAGCGGGACTCCACCCGGAGTCAGCCATCATACTTGCTGTTTCAAGCGCAATAGCAGCTATGTGCCTTGCCTATATCGTTACGCGACTTGACTGGCAGAGAATCTTGACCCGCCTAGGCCACCAGGCCTAATTTTTATTCTGCAGGCTTGCTTGTTCTCTCAGGGTTGTCGGCTATAGTCGACCGATCGTCGGCCTTTGTGAGGCAGGTTTTCAAAGATTTTTACAGGGAAAACGCCAACCTGATCTCACCGCCCCCAAAACCTGAGGCGAGGGAGTTCGGATACTGGTCGTTTGAGAGGGGCGAGATGATTAGGCACCTGTCTTTCAGGTCTTCTGAAGAGGTCAGGTCTGAGGTGGCGAGAGTCGCCCCGCTACATGCCTATCGCTCAGCCGCCTATTACCAGTATCCCTCGGCGCCCATGGAGGAGAAAGGCTGGACGGCTGCAGACCTGATCTTCGACATCGACGCCGACCATCTGGACGTGCCGTGCGTATCGCAACATGTTTATAGGGTCTGTATTGTTCACGGGCTCCTCGAAGCGGGGGCCAAGACATGTCCTAGATGCGGCTCGGTTGGCAGGGAGGTTGAGTGGGTCTGCGACACTTGTCTTGGCGCGGCTAAGGCTGAGGCGGTGAGGCTTGTCGATATACTTGTTGAGGAGTTGGGCGTGGGTGAGGAGGAGGTTGAGGTTGGCTTTTCGGGGAACAGGGGATATCACATAGTGGCCTACTCGCCAGACCACCTTTCCCTCGACCAGATGGCCCGCAAAGATTTAGTAGGGTATTTGACGTGTGTGGGGCTTGTTCCAGGGCTCTTGGGGCTACCTTGGAGGCGTGAGGGGCGGGGGAGGCCTAGGCTTGACCTTCTGCCGCCGCCTATGCTCCAACAACCTGGGTGGCGCGGCAGGATAGTCAGAAGGATTTACTCAATACTGCAGAGGCCGGATGTAGTCCACGGCCTCGCAAAATACGGCGACCTAGCCGAAGATGTTAGAGAGTCTTGGTCCACAGAACCTGAATGGGGCGTGGCCCCGCTTGGATTCTGGACAACTCTTATCGAAGAGGCGATTAGACAGGAAGCCCTTAGGATAGACCCTGTAGTCACCACAGATATTCACAGGCTGTTGAGGCTCTCGGGTACGCTGAATGGAAAGACAGGGCTCCTCGCCAGGCGGGTTCCATTGGAGATGCTGGATGATTTCGACCCGCTCACTGAGTGTGTCGTCCTTCCTCGCGGCAGGAGGGTGAGGGTGAGGATTGCCTACTCACCCGCCTTCAGGCTTGGAGGCGAGGAGTTTGACGAGGTAGTTGAGCCACGCTCGACTGAGCTTCCGGTATATGCTGCTGTTTATCTAATATCGAGAGGGCTTGCAACGTTAGAGACCTAATGTCAATGGGCGGCGAGTCTCAGCCTAGTCCGTAGTCTTCATGTATTGCGCGGACCGCCTCTACACCATCCGCCTCTTTGACTACGAAGGAGATGTTGAGCTCTGAGCTGCCCTGTGCTATCATTCTTACATTTACCCCCCTCCGAGCCACCGCACCGAAGACCCTGCTAGCTACACCTGGCGTCCCCTTCATCCCCTCACCAACAACTGCAACCACCACCACATCCTTCTCACACTCAATCCCTCTGATTACGCCAGGCGGACTCGACTCCCTAATCGCCTCCAGAGCCAAGTCTGCAGACTCGCGCCTGACTATAAGTGATATGCTTGACTCGGAGACGCTCTGCGAAATCATCATCACATTTATTCCTCGGCTGGATATGCTCTGAAGTATTCGGGCGGCGCTGCCCGGCTTTCCAACCGCCGATGCACCCTTAACAGTAATCATGGCGACGTCCCTCACTAGGAGCACTCCCTTGACTATGGAGTCGGTGCTTAGGCTTCGGTCCGTGATGAGTGTTCCTGGAGCGGAGGGGTTGAAGGTGTTCTTTATGCGGATCTTTACTCCCCCATTTTGCGCAGCCTCTATTGCGCGGGGATGGAGTCCTTTGGCCCCAAAGACAGCCATCTCGAGCGCTTCCTCGTAAGATAGCTGGGGAATAACCTTAGCATCCCTGACTATTTTGGGGTCTGCGGTAAGCAGTCCATCAACATCACTCCATAGCACAACCTCGTCCGCCTTGATACCGCTTCCGAGTAGCGTTGCTGTGAAGTCGGACCCTCCCCTCCCCAGCGTAGTGATGGCCCCGTCGCGTGTACGCCCGATAAACCCTGTAACTACTGGGACAACGCCCTGACTAAGCAGTGGCAGTATCGTATTCTTGATGTTGTTAAGCGTCTCTTCCATGAGTGGTGTGGCATATCCGAAGTCCGAGTCGGTAATTATGCCGGCGTCGCCACCCTCGAGATACTTGGCGGCGATTCCTAGCCCGCGGAGCGTGCATGTGAAAGTCCATGTTGACAGTCTTTCGCCGAAGGATAATACTAGGTCCCTGCTCCTGGGGGTGACTTCGCGGAGGAAGTAGATGCTTGATAGGATGTAGGTGAGGTCATTCAGCCGCTTTTCAATCACTGTCAGAGCCTCATTTCTCAAGCCATCCCCATCTACTGCGTACTCTACGGCAGCTATGTGGGCGGACCTGAGCCTCTCGAGGCCGTCATCAAGCTTCCCCCTCTCTCCTCTAGCGGCAGATTCCATCAGTTCGAGTAGAATATCAGTCGTATCCCCCATTGCTGAGCAGACTACAACTATTTTGTCCCCCCGCCTGTGATATGTGCGGACAATATTGCAAGCGTTCCTGATACGCTCGCCGTCTCCTAGCGAGGTCCCCCCGAACTTGAAGACAAGCCGCATGCCCTATGAGGCGCTGCTCAGATGTATTGTCCACGCTTTATATCTAATCTACATGGCTGTGTGCTCTTCCTCCAAGCTTAAATCCCGCTTCCACGCAAGTTGACTATTAGCGATGGCTGAGAAGCTTTCTGAGCCGAGGAGGATAGTTAGGCTGGAGGTTAGGGGGGTTGAGAAATTCATTCGTAGCGGGTATCGGCTGGTTGGCAGGCATAGCGCGGTGAAGATCTGCCACTGGACCAAGTCGGCCCTTAGAGGTGGAAAGTCCTGCTACAAGTCCTGGTACGGCGTTGAGAGTCATAGATGCCTCCAGATGACCCCCAGCCTCCAGTATTGTAACATGGCCTGCGTCTTCTGCTGGAGGTTCCACACGATAAACCGGGGACAGCCCTACTTGGGCGAGTGGGACCCACCAGAAGCCCTCCTCGACGCAATGATTAGGGAGCAGAGACAGCTCCTCTCAGGATTCAAAGGTAATCCACTCGTCGAGAGAAGAAAGTTTATAGAGGCTATGACGCCGACGAATATCGCTATAAGCTTGGACGGCGAGCCAACCATCTACCCCTACCTAGCAGAGTTTATCAAGCTTGCTCGGAGCCACGGCATGACTACCTTCCTAGTCACGAATGGGACGATGCCTGAGAGGTTGCAGGAGCTCTTGGAGAAGGATGCGGAGCCCACTAATCTCTACATCAGTTTCTACGGGCCTGACAAGGAGACCCACCTAAGCGTCAACAAGCCGCTGATACCTGATAGCTGGGAGAGGGTCTGGAGAAGCCTCAGCATCATGCCGCGGTTCAAGTGTAGAAAAGTAATCAGGCTAACACTCGTCAAGTATCTTAACCTAAAATCCCCCGAGAAGTATGCTGAGGCGATCAGGACCGCTAAGCCCGACTTCGTAGAGTGTAAGGGCTATGTCCATGTTGGAGAGTCACAGAAACGGCTCAGGAAAGAACACATGCCTTCAATCGAGGACCTTATGGAATTCAGCCAAGAGCTCGCCCGCCTAACTGGATATGTCTACGCAACCCACGACGAAGTCAGCAAGGTAGTTTTACTGGCAAACCCTACGTCACCCTACTACATTGAGGCAAGAGAAAGACTTGCTCGGGCACAAACCAGCAACGTCGAGGTTCCGGCGGCTTCTTGCGGCGAGAATATCCTCTAAAGCCCACTACTGGTTTACTAACCTAGATTTTACGGAGTCGTGGAGGGTAGAGTAGATTTTCTCATAGGTCTGGTCGAGCGTCTCTGGTAGGACCTTGGTGTCTGATATTACGGGCATGAAGTTTGTGTCGCCTGTCCAACGGGGCACTACGTGTAGGTGAATGTGGCCTGGAATCCCCGCGCCTGAAGCCCTCCCCACGTTCATTCCAATGTTGTAGCCCGACGGGGAGTATGCCTTGTCTAATGCGGTCAGGAAGGTTCTGAGGAGGCGGAATATCTCTACGAACTCAGCCTCCCTGAGAAGGGTGGGCTGGCCTACGTGGCGATAGGGGGCTATCATGAGGTGCCCAGAGTTGTAGGGATAGGCGTTAAGCATGACGAAACAATATCTGCCCCTAGCGAGTATGAGGTTTGAGCGGTCCCTGCGTTCTCGCGGCTTTTCACAGAAAATACAGCCACTACTCTTAGCGGCCCTCTGGATGTACTCCATCCGCCATGGAGACCAAAGCCTGTCCAAAGACCCCTAGACACACGATCCTAATCGCCTAATTTATCTTCTTCACCTACGATGATCTTCAGGAGCATCTCGTGTTTCTCCTCGTCCATGTCGATCGAGGTTAGGAGAGCCTTGATGACGGGCTTCATCTCTCCCAGCGGTATTTCGGCGAGCCTCTGCTCCTCCGCCTTACTCTCAAACCTGGACATCTCGGCTATGAGTGCGAGATCGTCCTTGGTTAGGCTGACGTCCTCATTATTCTCGATTATGTGGATGAGTGTCGCCAGGATGTCAGCGTGCCTCATACTGTCGACGGCCATCTGCTTCAAGACCATTTTCGAGAGCTGTGAGTTGGCACTGGTCGAAAGCTCGAGGGCTCGCTTTGCAGCCTCCTCCTCCAGTGTGATGCGGTCCATCAGGGACTTAATAACAGAGGTATCTATCCCGGCCCCCGCTCTGAACTCCTGAGGCATGCGCGGTGCTATCAGCTGGTTGAGGAAGACTGTAAACTCGGTTGAGGCCGAGTCAATCATGCCTAGGGAGATCTTTCTGGCGATACGATCAGCAAGTGCGTCTATCTCCACTACAGAGATGCCTCCAGTTGAGAGGCGGACCCCACGAGACCCGGCGACATACTGGGTAATTGCGGCTGGGCTGACCCCGAGGGCCTTGGCAACATGGCTCTTCTTCAACCCATACTTATCTACGAGCCTGACGGCCAGCGCCGCCCTTAGGGCTGGGACTAGCTGCTCCACCCTACTCGGCATGCCTTGAGGAGTGGGCTCCGTCTAAAAATATTTTTACACTGTAAAGCATTCAGTGTAGGTGGGAGCTAGGCATACTAAAATCCTGTAGGCACCCTTTCTGTAGCTGGGGGCGTGGATAGGCCAAGAGGGCTTGATGTCAGCAGTTTTAACATAGGTGTGGGTCGGTCGTCTCAATTGCCAATATGAGGGTTGTCGGCCTCAGCTTCATCTCCCAAGCTTGTTGAATCCACGTTAAGATTTAATCTATGTTACTGTTCTCACTTTAACATATTGGAAACACAAAACTAAGAAAAATGGGGGAGGGGTTAGCCGGCGGAAGCCAGCGGACAACCATCCCAACAACATTTAGGAAACCCAAGAGAGGCCGGCTGTTTTATTTAAGGACATGACTGGCGAGAATGCCAGTCTGTTGATGTTAAAG
>BEHE01000020.1 GCA_002898395.1 Candidatus Calditenuaceae archaeon HR02 | reverse complement strand
AGGACGATAGGCACCGGAGTCCCAGAGACCATCAAGAAAACCCATGAAAGAAGAAAGGAAAACCAGGCCATAAACAAAACAATAAAACCAACTTAACAGCTCTAATGACAGGGGGCTTTGCCTATCCTGGAAATGGAGGGATCGGCGATCTGACAAGTGAGGCTTGGATACGGATCATCCGTAATATGCAGAACGCTTTTCCTGACATGCATATCCATGTGGATGTGATCTTCACTCTGATGACAAGCTATGCTATCGCATGGCAGTGTCGGAGTCAACTCGTGGTGAGCTGATGGGACTGCCTCCTACAAGCAAGAAGATATCTGTTAGGACTATAAGTATCATGAGATTTAGGGATGGGAAGATCATAGAGTAGTAGAAGGACTATGATGAGTTGGGGATGCTTTATTCGTTACGAATCTAGCCCCACATCACTTTGTTCTGGTTTAGGAATAGCAAATGCTGTCCTCATAAATCAAATAGACGCAACCACAGAGACGATTGAGGCTATAAAATTGTGTAAATAAAGAGAATAAACCTACATAATTCCTGCTAGGTCTGGAGGTGACGAGGACATGTTTATAGTGGATTTAGCGGTAGGTACTAATGGAGGTCAGATTAAAATGGGCTCAATTGATAGTAGGAGAGGACTGCCAAAATATGATTAGCTACTTATTGTTGAGGAAAGGTTGGGAGATGGTGCACTCGACGCCGGTGCAGATCCCTTCAAACACATCATAAAGGACCGCGGAGATTACGGGAATGGTGTCTCCCTCCATCTGGTTGCATTTGCATTTATTACTCTGAGTGCGTTCTCATAAGCTATCTTTTCTACGTCTTTCTTGGATAATCCGCGTGACAGGAGCTCATTCCAGAGATTGGGGAACTTTGTGACATCCTCTAGCCCTTTAGGCTCGTCTACGTGCATGATGCCGAAGAAATCAGTTCCTATCGCAGGCAAATCAGGCCCGAAATTATCGTGGATATAGATTATGTGGTCTGCAACCCTCTTTAAGTCTGCTTCTCCCCCTAACGTTGGCTGGATCATTGTAATGCCGACAACACCCTTATTCCTCTTCAGAGCGTCAAGCTCTTCGTCGTCGAGATTCCTCACATGCTTATGCACTGATGTAGCGTTTGCGTGACTGACAATCGCGGGCAGCCTGGAGAGATTTAACGCCTCGATAGTGCTTTTCTTGCTTGCGTGGGCCAAATCTACTATGACACCAAGCTCGTTGCACCTTTCAATTAAGTCTTCACCATCCCCCGTCAAGCCATAGTCCCGCTTTGACATACAGCTGGCGGCATACTTGTTATCAAAGTTCCAGGTGATCTGGAGAGACCTCACACCGAGCATATAGAACAGTTCAATATCCTCCACATCCTCAAGAGGCTCAGCCCCTTCAATGGCTATCAAGAACCATGTCTTTCCGCCCTTCTCTGACTCTTGCAGGTCTGAGAGAGAATTCAAGAGTCTAAGATCTTTTTTATAAGCTTTAAAAAGATTATAATACGTCTTGATATGCTCTAGCGTCACCATCGTTGGTGAGCGGATTCTCATCGCACCTACTTTTACACCATATCCAGATATCTGTTGTTTCAGCCTTGATGGATTCTGCGTTGGGATGATATGAGCTATTGAAGAGAAGATGATTCTTACATTGGCTCGTTTGTATTTTGGGATATCTCCGTGCCTGCCTTCTAAATCGATGTCGAAGCTTTCTGGCTTAAACTTCAGTCCATATCCCCCAAGGTAGTAGTACAGCGAAATGTCTTCATGCAAATCTATCAGCGGCGCGCTAAAACTTGTAGCCAGTGACACGGTAAATAAGACCCTCACACCATTTTTATACCTTTAGTTCTTATTTGTCGAAACTAATCTCTTCACACAGGTTCTAAGCGAGTCTCTAGGACTCTAACGTGTCACGTTTTATTATTCGAGTATGCGTCGAAGAATTGGTATATCCTATGTGACCTTTCCTCTGGCAGCGACAGTCCACATATACTGTACCTTATCTCCCTTTAGCCCGTATAAGGTGTCAAACTGGTTAACGCACGGACAGACGTGGTAGGGAATGAACTCCAGTCTGTCTCCCAGTCTTATTCTATGTTGGGCTTCGCCCTTAAGTGTGAGCCATCCATGCTCTTCTGAGAACTTGACTATCTCCACTCCCTCGACCCCTACAGCTATTGGATACCTATTCATATCAAAGTGGAATGTCTTAGAGCCTGCATCTATTACTCCCCTGTCCGGTGATGGCCTGCTCATCACTGTGGTGAGCACGTGTAGTGCGCATGTATCAACCGTCGCAGCTTCTCTCTCAACGAGATAGTAGTCGTTAAAAATGTACATGCCTGGCTGTAGCTCAGTTATTCCCTCAAACATACCACTATATCTGACGGTCGCGGAAGATCCTACACTCACTTCATTAACCTCGATTCCTTTTCTCTCTACAAGTTTGACGGAGAAGAGAGTCTGCTCCATCGCCTTGCGTATGAGGTTTTTTCGCTCTTCCCTACCCAATGGCGCACCTGCGTGACCCTCGTAAGCCATTATACCGACAAGATATAATCCCTCACTACGTGTAATAGCTTCTGCGAGATCGGGGGCTTTCTCAGGAGGTACTCCGGTCCTATGCATTCCGCAATCCACGTCCACGTAAACTCCCAAATCAAGACCACGGTCTCTCATAATATTGGACAAGTCGCGGATATTGTCTAAATGATCGACTGCCACGAAAACCTCAATCTTCTCTCTCAGCTTCGCAAGTCTTGAGAGCTTAAGCCGTCCCACTACCTCGTTTGTTATGAAAATGTTGTCGAGGCCGTATTCGGCCATTACCTCCGCCTCCCCCAACTTCTGTACACAAATCCCATTTCCCCCCTCCTCTACCTGCATTTTTGCTATCTGGGGGGCTTTATGCGTCTTAACATGAGGTCTCAGCTTTAACCCTCTCTCTTTCGCAAACTTGGCCATATCTCTAATGTTTCGAATCATTACATCAACATCGACAATTAGGGCTGGCGTATCGATCTCTGATTTATCCACAAGTCTAGATACTGTGAAAGGCGAGTGTATAAACTTTATCACAACGGGGTTTTCTGATGGGTGGTACAAGATCGATGATTCCGGACTATGTACGCTTCATTTTCTAAACAATCTTTTTATTCTTATAAGTATTTGTGAAGCAAGTTTTCTCGCATCTTGACGGTTATGCATGCGTGTGTTAAGGACTAGGCATTGTTTGCCATCTACCTCGATTTTACGGGCCAGTTTCGCATCCTCCACATCGATCACCATTATGTCAATTATGTCTCTGTAAAGTGTGTATACTCCGTAGGCGGTGGGCTCGACTCCAAGCATCTGGAGCATCTTGTCTGCTGGTCCTTTTACTGTCTTGCCGCCGATTATTGGGCTGACCGCCACTCTAGTAGCAGGGCTTCTAATCAGCTCTTCTTTCACACCTTTGAGTCCAAGTATGGGTCCGATGCTTACAACAGGGTTGCTTGGGGCAATGGCTATTATATCCGACTCGCGGATCGCGCGAATTACCTCAGGAAGCGGATCAGCCCTGTCTATACCTTCAAACCACACGCGTCTCACATCTATCTGGTACCCGTATTTGACAAAGTATTCCTGAAAGGGTAGCACGCCAACTTCAGTCTCCACCATTGTCCTGACGCGGTCATCGGTCATGGGCAGTATTTTCGACCGCACGCCGAGGGCCTTTCTAACTCTCTCGGTTACCTGTGAGAGCTTGAGACCCTCTCTCAATAGTTTAGTCCTCACTAGGTTGAGTGCCAGATCCCTATCGCCTATCTTGAACCAGTTCTCTAGGCCGAGCCTCCCCAGCATTTCGTTGCAGTTGAAGGTGTCGCCCCTAATGCCCCATCCGCGTTCCCAGTCCCCGATCCCCGCGAGTGTGTAGAGGACGGTATCAACGTCGGGGGAGACATGTAGCCCATAGAACTCCTCATCGTCTGCAGTGTTGACTATGATTACTAGCTCCTCGTTTTCTGGGGTCTCATCGAGGAAGCCCGCAGCGAACTTCGCACCACCCACGCCACCAGAGAGTATGGTTATGATAGGGTCTCACCCCACAGGTTCTTGTAGGCGACATCGCTGAGTTTTTTCCGTGTTTTCGGGCGTATTCCACCTGGGTGAGCTATCTCGATTAGTGCTTGGGGTTCTATGTCTTCTGGGATGTTTAGGGCTCTGCGCACTGCTTCAGGGGCGAATAAGGGGCCGCATCGCCAGCAGGCGCCCAAGCCTTGTGCATGAAGTGCCAATAGCAAGTTTTGGATGAAGGCGCCTATGGATTGTATTGCCATAACGTATTCGCATTTACTCCTCCTCTCATCAGGATATTTATCCATCTCCTCCATTGTCAGGCAGACAACTATAACCACCGAAGCTCTCAGAGTCCTCTTCTTCGACTCCTCGATTATGACCTCCACCTTCCAGTCGGGTAGACCGTCTCTCTTTAGGTCGCGCCTCCACTCTGAGGCCATCTCGTCGAGCAGCCTCTCTAGAACTGCTCTATCGTCTATAACCACGACCCGCCAGGGCTGGGAATTGTGTGCGCTGGGAGCCGAGATTGCGGCTTCTAACGCCCTCAATATCTTAGAGTGCTCCACAGGGCCGGGCTTTAACAGTTTTGAAGAGCTCCTACTTTCGATCATCTTCAGGAAATCTTCAGCATTATATTCCATGTCTCCTAGACGTGTTATTAGGTGATGATTTAACTCTTCACCAGATTATACATAATTCTTTAGATATCCCTCTGCGATGGATATATCTTCTAAGGTGTTTATGTTTACTCCCAGCTCTCTAAACCTCAGCTCTAGGTAGGAAGGCGTCGAGAAGTCTGGGGGTCCATCGCTTTTTTTCCTGAAGATCCTGAGACCGGCTGGCTGGTATTCATCACTTCCATGCTTGATGATTGTCGGCTCTCTAGATAAGCCTCTGACACTTTCATAAGGCAAAACACACATTATATAGTCCCCTTTAAGCTTTTTCGACATGTCTAGCACGGTTTGGACATGATTGGGTCTCAGGGTTGGTATGTCGCAGGAGACTATGAGATAGGTGGCTTTTTGCCGCGATGACAGGTATTCTGAGAGGTCGTTTAAGAAGCCGGCGCCTGTTGCTACAAACGGCTCATATCCAATCTCTTTGAGGTATTTAGTGGTCAGGGGGGTGTATATGCTCGTCACAAAATCTACGCCCTTTATAGTATTGCACTCCCGCATCGTGTTTAATGCGTAGCTGATAAGCGGCTTCCCTAAAACCTCGACTAGAGGCTTCTCTCGCCTACCCATCCTAGACCCCCTACCGCCACACATTACCACCCCCATCACTTCCCGCACCGCTTCATCGTGGATGTGTGAAGTATGAGTCGCATCTATCCTCAACTTATGCTCCCTCCCTCATCTTGGAGAAGACAACTATGCCGATTAGTAATGGGATGCCAATCCACAGCGAGGTATAGGATAGAGTTCTGATGAGGGAGTAGGTTTCCGCCTCATTTATGGACACTATTCTGAGGCTACCCTCGATCTCTCCAGAGCCCTCAGGCCCAGAGACTATGAAATAAACGGCATAGACTCCTTCCTCAGGCAGCCTGTAGTACCAAGTCTTTATTCCGAGGGGGGCTACCTCGGGTCCCTCAACTATGGAGACCCGAGCAGGCTTTAACAAAATCAGCGTCAAATTGACAGGCTTCTGGCTAGGCGAGGAGCCCTGTATTGAGGCTGTTATTTGGAACTCCTCGTTAACCATTGGAGTGGCGGGGAAGACGTATGCTTCGAAAAGATAATTTCCCACCCTAGTAGGTGAACATACCG
Organism: Candidatus Calditenuaceae archaeon HR02; assembly: GCA_002898395.1. Lineage (GTDB taxonomy): Archaea > Thermoproteota > Nitrososphaeria_A > Caldarchaeales > Calditenuaceae > HRBIN02. The sequence continues at coordinate 20,568 of BEHE01000020.1, read as the reverse complement.
CCCTCATTGGTCCCTCGGGAAAAGCAGAATAGTTAATATAGATTAATACTCCTGCTGATACCACGATTAATATTGAGAGTGCTGATATAGCCGCTTGGAAGCCTCTTAACAAGCCCCTTAAAACAACCTCTCATATCAGGGATTTAAACATGGGGCCTCATCTACACCATCCACCGATCAGAATTAGCTTTAAGAACAGGCATCAATTTCTAACGACAGAGTCAGATTGACGAGCAGGAGGCGTTTATTACAGGGGATATTGGCGGCGGCCGCCATAGTTGTGATATCCCCATTCACCCAGCTCATCAACTATTTCTATCGAAAGGAGGAGGGAAAGGCTCTTCGACAGAAGATTGCCAATTTAAAAGACCTTTCACCCGGCTCCTACATCTACTTCTCATACCCGCAGACGGGTGACCCTAAAGTTGATAATGACCCCTTCAGACAATTCGTCCTATTAATGACGAGTGATGGCCATTTGAGAGTGTATAGCAGAGTCTGTGTACACCTGTGGTGTCTACCCTCCTATATACCATCCAAGGGTCAGATGATCTGCCCTTGCCACGGCTCAATCTACCGCGATGTGGATGGAGTGGCTATTGAAGGTCCAGCGTCATATCAGCCTTATCCCGCAAATGCTCTGCCAATGGGCAGGATAGAGATCGATAGTAAAGGTGACATCTGGATGGTCGGGGTGGAGGGGAGGATTGGGTATGGAAGGGAGTGGCGTAATGTTAAGCCTGAGGACCTAGTTAAGCTGGTGTAGCAGTAATGACGTCTAGTGCTAAGAATATGCGGGAGCTTGTCAACAATCTTTGGAAGTGGACGATCGATAGACTTGAAAGGACAACTATTGTGGTGTATAAGTTCACTGTGCCGAAGCAGTATGTAAGCCCTTTCGGTTATCTAGGTACACTAACTGCAATAGTCTTCGCGATCCTAGGAGTCTCAGGCGCATTCTTGATGTTCTATTATAGGCCGGACGTCGAGCTCGCATATCTAAGCGTAAAGGAGATTCAAGAGAAAGTTCCGTTCGGCTTCATAATGAGGAATGTCCACTACCACGCCTCGAACCTGATGGTCCTCTTAGCAGTTCTCCACCTCTACTACCAATACTTTTCAGGGCGCTATAAGATAAAAAATGAGGTTCTCTGGGTAACAGGAGTAATTCTTGGGGTTTTAACGGTCTTGGAGGCCTATACTGGCTATAATCTGATAATGAATCAGAGGGCCATGCTGGCGGTGAATATAGGGATGGGCCTAACATTCTCTGCACCTCTTTTAGGCCCCTCTGTGGCTCCAATATTCTTGGGGGGAGGCCTATTCGACCTCGTGATCAGGTTCTATGCCCTCCACGTCTTCATACTCCCTCTACTCATGTTGCTGCTGGCGGCAGTCCATTTCCCTAGAGCGCTCATTATCGACTTTCCAGTCATATCAGCGGTAGTTGGCGTAATACTTATCTCCGCGGGCTTATTTCCAGTCGAGCTCGGCATCAAATTTGACCTGACGCGAGGAATAGTGGAGGTTCCCGAATGGTATCTTACAGCAATATACGCCTTCCTCAGGGCTGGCACCGAGCGGTTCACAGCAGGGGCCCTACTTCCGTTACTCTTCGTAATACTCTTCCTCATAATCCCCTTTGTCGACAAATCCAGGAAGCTATCTTGGAAGGATAGGCCATTCTTCACAGGCCTCGGTGTCGCAAGCATCGCATTAATAGCCATCACGACAGTCTGGGGATTCTATGTAGACTTCTCTAAGGAGACGGCCTTCGATCAACTGTATATCGAACCGACGCTGTTTTACAGCACGATAGGAGGTACAACATTAGCTAGCTTCTATGTTACTTATTTTTACATGTCAAGGCAGAAGAGAGGGACTAGGCCTCCACCGACAAGGCCGATCATGCTCAGCCCCAAGACCTCTACCGGTCTGATGATAACTCTCCTAATATTCATCGCTTGCGCGGTAGTTGCGACCTTCTACACCTACTCAATAAACCTACCCAACCACTCCATGTTCTACCTCGGTATCGCCTTCTTCCTCTTCGGACTTCTGTTACATATATATAGACATAGCATTGCTGTCGAGGAGAGGCTAAAAGCCCAAAAACAGCCTCAGAAGATAGGGTCTATACCTCAATGATATTATTTGCATTTTTAAGGCTGAAGGTTTTAATTCGATAATGTAGCCGGGCCTCTTGGATGGTGAGTAGGTTTGGAACGAGCAGTTGACGTCCTTGACGAGTTGAGGAGGCTTGTGGATGGGTGGGGTGAGGTGGTAGAGGAGTACGGGGGATACGCCATTAAAATAGTCAATGGGGCTAGACTCCCTTGGAGTAAGATCTGCGAATTGCTTCTCGGAATCAACCACGAGATATGGGTTGAGCGGCGTGGACACGATATGTACATAGTGTCTAAGCCGGCTACCGACTAGGTCATGAGAGGAAGCTGAAGATACACCAGGAGCAAGGCCAGTGAAATTGTAATTAAGCTGACTAATGCGCCAATCTTAATCCACTCCTTTAGGGTCACATGCCCAAGCTTCTGCCTCTCAACCATACCTATAGCAACAATGTTTGCAGTACTTCCAATTATTGTCAGGTTCCCCATCAGCGTACCTGCAAAGAGTAGTGCCCACCAAAGCGGATATATCTGGACACCAGCATGTCCAAGCTCCTGGATGATTGGAATCCAGACCGCTACAGCAAGTATGTTATCCATAAACGCTGACATGAACCCAGCCACGTACCCTAGGAACCAGATGGCGAGTACTATGTCACCACCAACTGCCGATACGAATAGCGAGGCAAATATACCGGTGACACCTACATACTTCAGAGTCCCTACTGTGGCGAAGAACATTAGGAAGAAAGTTAGGGTCCACCAGTCAACCCGTTTCTCAAAAAGCTCTCTTGCATGCTCCCTTTGAAGGAAGAGTGCTATGGCTGCTCCTAGCAGAGGCGCTGCAACAAGCATTGTATTTTTCTCGAGAGAGAGGGCATTCTCTATCGAGGTGTGGAAAATAAGTAGTGAGATCGTGAACGCAAAAAGGAGTCCTGCCTTCTTATCTAATTTATCGGCCCTTCCATTATCTGGTTGTAGACTTGCCGCAACAAGCCTATATTCACTGATCTTCTGACCCATGAGGTGGAAGTATTTTCTATAGTAAAGATATCCGATAATCATCGTTACTGTAAGGGTGGTTAGCGAGATTGGTGCCGCCCATCTGAGGAATTCTGTAAAGCTTAATCCAGCCCGAAGCGCTATCATTACGCCGACAGGGTTGCCCACCACAGTAGCGCTACTCCCAATGTTGGTGGCGAATATAGCAAGTACCAATAATGGTAGAAACGGAATCGCTAGGCGGCTTGCCAAGCGTAAAACCAAAGACGTCATGAATAGAATTGATGTTACTTCATCCACAAGAGCGGCAGAGAGTGCCGCCAACCCCATTAACAGGGCCATTAATGTGAGGGGTTTCTGCCCAATTCCCACTAAGCGATTGAGTATATATTCGAAAAAATGTCTCTCCTCAAGAAAACCAACAACGATCATCATGCCGATCAGGAATATAACTATGTCCAATCCTGCAAACTCGACTAGGTGGGGGACATCTATTAGCCCCGCAACGAGTAATACAAAAATGCCAATAAATGCGAATGCTACCCTCAGCCTCCAGAATAAGAGGATGCTCAAAATTATTCCGAGAAAGACTGTTATCGACACGACTTGACTATTTGTAAATATGCCTGTAAGGCTGAAGAGTATGTAAATGAGTATCAAGCCTATAGTCCATGCGAGAACTTTGCCTCGAATCATGAAGGAAATATATTTTTCTCACGATTTAAAATTATTCTCTTGAGGGCTAACTAGCTCACGCTAGCTCTGTGTATATGCCGGGGCGAAGAGGCACGGAGGTCGCCGCCTTTCCCATAGGGTCATGCACTGCTTCTTCAGCCCCCACAACACATATTGGGCCTCCACACTCGTTTTCGAGATACTCGCGATTTTCCTGGTATAGGGTAAATTCTTGGTCCGCGACACTTATGATGGTCTCGACGTTGTATCGCTGAATATATCTCTGCATCATCTCGAACAGTCGCTTAGCTATTATGGGCAGTTTGCTTTTTTCTATGTAATCGATCTTAACTATCTCACTTATTATACTATTGTATCCTCGTTGTGCTATTGATCCCCAGTTCTCAGCTATTTTTTTGACTAGGGGGATCATAGATTTTTTGGCGACGTATATGTAGATTCTTGACGGTCTCTTTCCCGTTGACTGTACTATGCTCTTGACGTCTTCTATGATGCTGTCTAGGACCTCGTCCCTGAGGAGCAGTTCTTTGTTTGTTTGCTCTATGCTAGGCCATCTTGAGAGAGATACATATCCTTGGTGCCCGATCAGGCTCCAAGCCTCTTCTGCGGTGAATGGGGCTGCTATGGAGAGCATCTTTATCCAAGACTCCATCAACGTCTTGGCGGCCGGTCCCATTCGGTCTCCCCTTCTCCTCAAGTATTTCCGCCACAGATTGTCCATATCATAGAGGATTTTAGAGGCGGCTGTACGGGTCTTCAGCACTCTGAGGCTCTGTTCCACCTCTTCGACCACCTGTTTAAGCCTCGCCAGGGCCCAGCCATCAGCCTCCAACCATGCATCATCTATACTGGATGAGCGATACTCGCCGACAATTCTAAGGAAGTTGTCTAGGAATCTCCTAACACTCTCTGCGCTCTTCCACTTCCAGTCTGGATCGTCCATATCCTCGGCCGAGAGTATGATGGCAAGCCTCGTTGCATCGGCGCCTACACGAGATATAGCCTCTTTCAGTGATACGAATACGCCTCGACTTTTATGCATCTCCTCTCCCTCAATCCTGACCATTCCGTTGACGCCTACTGCACGCGGCCACTTGTCGGGAGGGAAGATGGCAACATGCTGGAAGATGTAGAAGGTGAGGTGGTTGGGGAGTAGTTCCTTGGCGGACACTCTGAGGTTGACAGGGTACCAGTAGTCAAACTCCCTCTTCATTGCGTCTAGCAGCTCGGGTTTGACGCCTGTCTGCCTCGACACCTCCCCCCTCACACCCTTGCCCCTAAAAACGTAGTCGAATAACTCGCGCCTCAGCTGTTCGGGCTTCACTAGGCCTGTGTTCACGTATTTACTTATTGTGTATAGCGCCTGGTATATGGTTGAGTCGCTAAGAGTCTCAACGATCCATGAATCATCAAACGGGAACCTGGTCCCAAGCCCTGTCTTACGTGTGCATGGCCAGTCTTTAAGCCAGTCTACTACGTTCAAGAACCACTGCCTAGCCCCCTCCGGATAAATTTCCATATCGTTGATGTGTTTTCTCACCTGCTCTTTCCAGTCCTCGTCGCCATAGGTGACGAACCACTGATCCTCCACGACCTTGACTATGCATCTATCCCCACTCCTGCAGACCACCGGCTGTGGCAGCTCATACATGATCGTGGCTAGCTTCTCAGCGATGAGGCGAGACTTGACCGCGTCGCGTGCCTCCCGCACCGGCAAACCTTTATATTCGCCGCAAAGCTCGTTGAGCTCGCCCCCATAGAATTCTTTGGAATAAATATCTTGTGTAAAATCCTCTAGTCTAGGATCTGTCGAAGTTGTTACCCCTGCCTTATCAACAATTTCAACAGCGGGATGGGGAGATAGACCTGGTGTTGAGATAATGCTGATGGGTAGGAGGCTCTCTAGTATTGCGGAGTCTATTCCATATTCCTCGAGCCTCTGTGGCTTCATCCTCAACTCTTTCAGCCCAGCATAGTCATAGGGTGCGTGGCTTGGCACACTGTAAACGACTCCTGTGCCAAGGTTGGGGTCAACAAAATCTGCCGGCAGTATGATCAGCCTTTTGCCCGTTATAGGGGCGATGCAGTATCTGCCAATCAGCGTCTGCCCACTCATGGGTCTCCCAATATCGATCACACCCTTATGCTGCTCCCTCAGCTTGCCTACAGCCTCGCGACTCACAATAACCCGCACACCTGAGAGAACAACCTCAACGTACTCGGCCTCAGGCTTTACCCAGACATTAGTCGCCCCGAAGATTGTCTCCGGGCGGAGGGTGGATGCGGCCAGATAAGCCCCCTCGCCCTCAAGTTTGAAGAAGACTAGCGTGAACTCGACGGGAGACACTCCCTCACCCGCAAGCCTGTCGTGGTCACCTGTTGGGCTCTCACAGACCGGACACCATACCACTGGGTGCGAGCCCGTCCTAAGCCTGCCCAGCTCGTAGAGTGTCCTATACTGCCACTCAACGAACCTGCTGTAGTAGGGGTGTAGGTCTGAGGTGTAGAATTCCCTCCTCCAGTCGATGGAGAACCCCATCATCTTAACCGTCTCCCTATTCTCTTCGGTGTAATATCTGCTGACGAAAGCAGGGTCTGTGAATCTTGGGAGTAGGTCCTCAGGGACTTTGTCAATCTCCCTGAGCATTTTCAAGACTGTTGGGTCGCCGCGTCTAAGCCTCTCAGCAGTCCCTGCAACTGCCTCGCCGGTCCAGTGCCAAGCCCATGGGAAGAGGACGTTGTAGCCCTTCATCCGCATGTATCGAGCATACATGTCAACTCTCGTAGCGGTGAACCCGTGGCCGACGTGGAGGGGCCCGTTCTGGTAGGAGTATGGGAATGTGACGAAGACTTTGGGCCTACTGGGGTCCGGGTCCGCCTCGAAGACCCTATCCTCATAAAGCTTCTTAGCCCATTTCTCCTCATATGCTACTGCTGAGCGGGTTGGCACCCTCCATATTGCAGTAAGACGTTGCTCATATATCTTGAGCAGAGCTACCTAATTGGGCCCACCTTGGCTATCTCATATACGGCGACTGCTGAAGTGTCTCCAACCCCTACCGCTGAGCTCGTAGCGTTTTCCCTCCAGCCACGCCACGATAGATTTCTCTCGCGTCGCCTCGCCTATGGGGATAAGCCTACAACCCAGCCCTCTTAGGACGGCCAAGGCGTCATCGAAACTATCCCTAGGGATTGTCAGCACGAGCTCATATTCCTCCCCACCCCTGAAAATAGCCTCAAAAATGTCGAGGCTGTAGGCGGCAGCATATTCTGCGGCTAAAGGATCTATGGGCGGATCTGTCACCCTGAAGCCCACCCCACTCCACTGTGAGAGCTCGAAGAGACAGGCCTCCAAGCCGTCGCTGGAGTCTATAGAGGCCGTGGCAAGCTTGGCTTTCCCTATAGCCAATCCCTCCCTGATTCTTGGTTTAGGATTAAAGACAGCGTCGAGGAGGGGCCTCCACTTCTCTTCAGTATTCGAGTTAAATGCGGCGTGTAGGCCGGTGTATGTCTTGCCGAACTCGCCTGTGACTGCAAGTATGTCGCCCGGCCGCGCCCCCCTCCTAGGTATAGGAGCCTCGGAATATCCTATCCCCACCACGCCCACTAAAATTTCACGGGCCTGGTTTGTGTCTCCAGCTACCACCTCCCCGCCATAGGCTCGCCCAGCCTCAAGTATCCCAGACCAGAGCTCGAGAAACTCATTCCCGCGCATTTCCTTCGGAAGTCCCAGCTCGATGACGAAGAAGAGGGGCTGCGCAGCCTTTGCTGCGAAGTCGCTGACAACACTCACCACGGCTTTTGAACCTATCTGATAGTGTGTCATGCCTGGAGGAACATCCGTCGAAGCCACGAGCATGTCTCCCGAGACTACTATTTGCCCGTTGATGCTTAACTCCACCGCGTCATCTCCGATTTGTAGCCGCCCCTTCTCAATCGGCTTAAGCGATTTCAGAATCATGGATATTATCCAATCCTCTCCGAGCTCCTCTAACGCCTTCCTATCTAACTCCTCTATCATGAGCGACGCCCCTTCCTCTCGGCAGCGAGGACCAGCTGAGTCAATAATGTATTGGTGGGGGCAGGCCTCCCTGCTGCACGTAGTATTCGCGCCAATGCGCCATTGATGAACTCTATCTCAGTCCTCCTACCCCTCTCAATGTCCTGTAGCATGGAGGACTTGTTCTCGTACGTGGCTTTGATTGCCTCATATACCCTACTTTTAACCTGCCCCGGTGATAGCTTGGCTCCTAGTAGGTAGCAGGCCTCCACCCCCTCCTCCACCAGCCTATCAATCACCCACGACAGCTCCTGCACCTCTAGTAGCTCACCATTCCTCACACCAAGTAGCGCCGTCAGGGGGTTTATCACCGAGTTGATAATCAATTTAGTCAGTACCTCAGGGTAGACGTTCTCTACCGCTGAGGTCTTCAAACCCATTCTCGTCAACTCGTCGGCCACTCGTCCTATCTTTTCTACTGGTGTTGTGGTGGATGGGTGGCGGCCTAACACGGTTTCACCATCATAAGCATGATAGACGCTGTTCAATCCTGTAAGTGTGGAGGCCTGCAACGTGTAGCCTGCAACCACCCTCTCAGGGCCAAATGCCTCGGCGAGTCGCTCCACGTTGTTAAGCCCATTCTGGACTGTGGCTATAATGCACCGCTCATTTAAATAGGGTGAGACCATCCGCGCAACAGTCTCTGTATCGTATGACTTTACACATATCAGGCAAAGATCGGTGCTAGAAGCCGTTCGCGGATCTGTTGTGCAGTTGGGCCAAGCCCTCCAAGAAGACTTTCCCTCATTGATGATTACACCATTCGAGCTAATAGCTTCCGCTGCTTCTCGCCTCCGCGTCAGGATCGTGACATCCCCACCGTGGCGGCTCATCACTCCGGCAAACAAAATCCCTAGGGCGCCTGCACCCACGACCAGTATCCTCATCCCTGCCTTCTTACTTTGCTGAGAAATTCCTCTAGCGCCTCTTTCTTCATGTGTCTCGTATGTTCCTCTGATGGGAACGCGCCTTCAAGAACCTCTGACTTATATCTTGAGACAGCGTCCCTCACTATCGACGCTAGGTCAATATATCTCTTAGAGAAGGGTGGTGACTTGTCGTAGAGACCTAAGATGTCGTGGAGCACTAACACTTGGCCGTCGCAGCCGGGTCCGGAGCCTATTCCTATTACCGGTATCTTGAGCTGTTTAGCGATGTATTCTGCAACCTCGGCTGTTACATATTCGGCGACTATTGAAAAGGCGCCGGCCTCCTCTAGGGCTTTAGCGTCCTCGACTATTTTGAGAGCGTCCTCTACATCTTTTGCTGTCAGTCTGTAACCGGTGGTCGAGGCCGCGCTCTGCGGGGTTAAGCCAATATGCCCCATCACCGGTATACCTGCATTAACAATGGCCCTGACAACCTCCGCGTATTCTACCCCACCTTCAAGCTTAACTGCGTCAACCATCCCCTCTTTAACAAGGCGGCCAGCATTTCTGACAGCCTCTTCTCTTGATACTTGAAACGACATGAAAGGCATGTCCCCCACCACTAGTGCCTTCTCAACACCTCGTGACACCGCCTTGCAAAAAGTTATCATGTCTCTGAGTGTCACGAATCGTGTGTCCTTATACCCCATCATGACCATGGAGGCTGAGTCGCCCACAAGCACGATGTCCACACCGACTTGGTCTACGAGCCGGGCGAAAGCATAGTCATACGCCGTAATCATAACTATTTTTCTTCCCTTCTTCTTCAGCTGGATTATGTCTTTTGCAGTTAGTTTTTCGCTCATGGCAGCTCCTCCAGCCCTGATAGGCGTGATAGACGCCTCAATATGAGTTCTATCATGCGTCTAAGGTTCTCCTCATTGTTGAAAGAGCGGAAGATTCCTTCCAGCTCTGCTGCTGTATGATTCTTCAACTCTTCGGCAGCCCTGCAGAGGTTTGGCATAGCCCTCACCACGTTATCAACTATCGAGATCGTTGCTACCTTTGATGTCCGGGAAAACGGGTTAAGGTCAATGGCCACAACCCTCTTTCCAAGGGCAACTAGCTTTTCGGTTCTGTCCCCGTCCTCCAATGGCACAAGCACGGTGTCCGCAGAGTATATCCCACCCCTCGAGACGAATCTCCTCTGGCTGCTGAGGCCGGGGATTTCCACGAGATCAGAATCGCCTAGCACATTCTCCGCGCCCTTGCTCTGGAGGAATTCCTTTATTTTCCTGACCCTGTCCGGCGAACGATGGAATAGGTTGACCTCTATTCTCGCATTCAGGATTTTTGCGAGCTTGACTATCTCGTCTGGGATAAGTGCTGCCGTGTTCCCGTTGACGGAGATTACGGGGTGCTTCGACAGGAGTAGTAGCGCCGCCGCTGCCCTAGTGGCTTCTAGGGCTGGGGGGTGAGTCTCCTCGCCCAAGATGTAGTCAAGCGCCTCGCCCCTCCCATGGGCCAACAACCCCTGCGGAACAACTATCCCCTCCTCAAACCCCTTCACAATCCTCCCCCTGATCATGAGGGACACGTATCTAGGATGGTCTCGAGGTATCTCCTCCACTCACCCTCACCCGGCTTGAAAACCCTAACTATGGATAGTGAAGCCCCTATATTTACGGCAACTTCTCTAGCCTCAGCCTCCTCGACAACCAAGACCAGAACCCTCTTCTTCACATACCATCCCAAAAGCCTTGAGGAGACCGGCCTGACAATCTCTTCAATGCTCCTATCAATTAGCCCCAGCTCCCTCGAAAATCTGTTCGAGAGTTCGAGGAAATTCGCTAGGCTCGGGTTTTTAAGAAATTCTCTATAGGACCAGTCTCCAGCCTCCATTATCTTTTCGTGATGCGTTGTGAGCAGGCTCTCCGTGGCCAGTCTCCCGAGCTCCGAGGTCACTATCGCTATCTTGTCCCTTATCCGGATGTTCTCCACCTCGCCAACCCCGGGTCCCCCTGGCCTCTTCCTTAAGGCAAGCCCCTCCCCGCCCCAAATTGCAAGAACATCTCCTAGCCCAGTTCTACACCTTACCTCGGATATATGGGCTCTCATTGCCGCTTCACTCAGACTGATCTTTCCGGCCAACGCGTAGCAGGCAGCTACCGCCAAGCTAGAGGCGGCGCTGAAGGCATAACCTGCCCCTGGGAGGCAGTTTCCACTCAAATGAACCGAGAAGCCTTTTCCCAGCTCGTTATAGATCTCGAGAGCCGGCCCCCAGCTAATAGGCTCGGCTGCGAACGTCAGCCCCTCACCCCTACCTACAACACATCTCAATCCCGGGCGAATGACCAAGCCCGCGCCGAGGGAGCCTGTCAGCTCCCAGCTCTCCCTGTAAACGGGGTAGAAAAAGCCTGTCAAGTGGAGGGGAACCTCAAACGCAACGCCATCTCTGTTGCTAGTGAATCCTGCAGTATGTCTCACTCCATAGCTAGGGATTGTGGGGAGATATTCACGTTTATGCACTGATCCGTTAACGTTTATTTATAATTGATAGAGAGTATCTGTCGCATGGTCAGGATTAGGAAGACCCGGGCTGAGATTGAGGGGCGGTGGAGAGAGGAGTTCGTTGTGGAAGAGGAGGAGAAGATCACCCCCTGGCCCGCTGGTGAGAGGTTTAGATACATTGGTGGGCGGGTGAAGACGGTGGATGGCGTCGCAAAGGTTACGGGGGCCGCAACATACACTGTAGATGTCTCACTTAAGGGCATGCTAGTAGGCAAATTCTTGAGATCCCCCTACCCCCATGCTCGCATCATCCACATAGACACTTCCGATGCCGAGAGGATCAAAGGGGTCAGGAAAGTCTACACATATCTCAACACGCCAAAAATACCTCTCTATGGTGGTGCTTCCAACGTTTTCAATACTGTACTCAAATTCCAAGGTGAAGAAGTTGCTTTTGTTGTAGCCGAAGACGAGGGAGTCGCCGAGGACGCGCTCGAGGCGATAAATGTAGACTACGAGAGACTGCCTTTTGTGGTAGACTTACTCGAGGCTTTGAAGGATGATGCGCCAAGAGTCCACAGCGATGGGAACATATTCCGCGGTGGCCCATCGAGGGTAGTGAGGGGCAACCCCACACAGGGGTTTGGGGATGCAGACTTGATCCTAGAGGAAACATTCAGGACAAGCGCGGTTCTGCATAACTCTCTCGAGACGCACTCGACGGTCGCTTATTGGACCCCTGCCGGTCTCACTGTATGGGAGTCCACCCAGGCCGTGAACAACGTGAGGCAGCGGCTAAGCCAGATATTCTCAATCCCGCTTTCGAAGGTCCGAGTGATATGCGAGTATATGGGCGGCGGCTTCGGAGCGAAGTTTGACCCTGGGAAACATACAATCTTAGCTGCGCTAGCCTCGAGGCATACTGGAAGGCCCGTTAAGGTTGTTCTGTCGAGGAGTGAAGAGAATTTAGCAACGGGCTGCAGAGCCCAGACAATACAGCGGGTTAAGGCCGGGTTTAGGAGGGATGGAAGGGTCTCGGCCATGCGGCTGGAGGCCATTATAAATCTAGGCGCATATGCCGAGTGGGTTCCACTTGTCTCAGGACCCTACAGAATGCTATACCAAATTCACAACCTAGAAACCATTGAGTGGGGCGTCTACACGAACACCACCCCCCACACCGCCATGAGGGCGCCGGGATTCACTGAAGGCACCTTCGGGCTGGAGTCGATGATGGATATGGCGGCAGAGGAATTGGGATTAGACCCGCTCGAGATAAGGCTTAGGAACTATGCTGATAAGGAGCCTGACAGAGAAGTAAACTACACCTCAAAGGGGTTAAGGGAAGCATACCTAAAAGGAGCTGAACAGTTTGGATGGGACTATGCAAGGGCGGTCAGAAGGGAGAATAACAGGGTTCGAGCCTCAGGAATGGCTAGCGTGGTTTGGTGGGGAGGAGGAGGGCCACCTGCATACGCCGAGGTTAAGCTAAATAGGGACGGCACAATCCAAGTCTTGACATCTACTCAGGATATTGGCACCGGGACAAGGACAATCCTAGCCCAGATAGTGGCAGAAGAACTTTCAGTGCCCATAGAGCATGTACACGTGGTGATCGGCGACACCTCCCTAGAACTCTTCTCTCCAGGAAGCGGAGGAAGTGGGACCCTTGCCTCCATGGGTCCAGCTGTTAGGGCGGCCGCGATAGGTGCGCGAAACCAACTCCTAGACATTGCCTCACAATTCCTAGATGCCCCGAGAGAAATACTTGAGCTAAAGGATGGTAGAGTACAGACAAAGGAGGGTGAGAAGTCAGTAACCATTGAAGAGCTCCTCACACAGTTGGGAGATTTCGCAGTAGTTGGCAAGGGTGCGAGGGGGCCTAACCCTGATGGATATGCTGTTGAGACATTCGCGGCCCAGTTTGCAGAGGTTGAGTTGGATTTAGAGACGGGGTCTGTGAAGGTGTTGAGAGTGGTCTCAGCTCACGACTCGGGGAGAATCATCAACAGGCTTACAGCAGAGGGGCAGGTGGTGGGAGGAGTGGTCCAGGGATTGGGATATGCACTCCTAGAGCAGAGGCTTGTCGACCCCTCTTCTGGGACTGTAATCAATCCCAACCTACTAGACTATCTCCTCCCTTCGAGCCTCGAGACCCCAGAAGTTACAGCCTTATTCGTAGAGCCAATGGATACCTATGCCAACAACTTGGGTGCTAAGGGCCTTGGCGAGCCGCCCATAATCGGAATAGCGGCCGCCATAGCCAACGCGGTCTCGAAGGCTCTGGGGGTTAGGATTACAGAGCTGCCTATAACACCTGAAAAAGTCGTAGAAGCGGTGAAGAAGGCTAAGGAGAAGGCGAGATAAACAGTCTTAAGCCCGCGATACTACCCTCCTACAATCCGTTATAAGCTCGTTAATTGCATCGAATGCCTTACCCCCATCCTCGGTGGCGACGAGTATTATGGTATCCTTGTAGCAGCTTATCACTTCTTCTACGTTTATCTCCCTATTTGCAAGCCACTCCAGAATGTGAGAGACTACCCCATGCGTCTTCTCTATGATAGAAGGGCTTACAATAATTAATGCAGTGATGCTCTCAGATTCCCCGATGATGAGGGGGCGCGGGAACTCGCTTCTAACCTCTGCCAGCCTCTCTTGGCTGCATATCAGGGTAATGGACGTGATTCCGTCGAGTAGTTGGAAGAACCCTCTCACCCTAATCGCTAGGTCGCGCGCGATCCTCAGTGACGTCCTGTTCCGTTTCAGGATAACCTTGGCCAGCCCCGTCTTTGCCTCAAGCTTGCTTCTCGCAATGACTTGGGCTGTGGCCAATCTCCTTCCATAGAAGCGGCCCCTAACCCTCTTTAACGCAGTCACTATGGTGGAGTGCTTGACATCCTGACCGAGTAGGGCGTCTAAAGTCGGTTTTAGGAGCTTCGCAAGGGCAGATAGGTTGGCGTAACCGCCGTCCAGCGCTGATTTATAGCCCTTCTCCAGACCTATTAGGTAGCGGACCGCCCTACTCACAGACCAGTCCCGGTACAAGCCCTCTCCCACATGACCGAAACAGGTCAATAAGTATATACCCTGAAGCATCAGATGTCTATTATCATAGAGACCAAATGGATGAATGCTTGGAGGGGCTCGTGAAGCGGATCGCGGGCTCCTATGTTGCCGGCCTCGCGCTCGAGGATGGCACCTTCATCGTCGGCAAAGGCTTCGGCGCTCTTGAGAAAAGGAGCGGAGAAGTTGTGTTTAGTACTGCTATGAACGGCTACACAGAGTCATTGACAGACCCCTCATACATTGGGCAGATACTCATACTCACTTACCCATTGATTGGGAACTATGGTGTACCTCCTGACTTCGAGTCAGACGGAATAAAGATTGAGGCTCTAGTTGTATCGCAGGCGACAGAACCGAGCCATCCGCGTTCAATGAAGTCTCTAAACGACTGGCTCCTCGAGAACTCAGTACCCGGAATAATGGATGTTGATACAAGAATGTTGGTGCAGCGGATAAGAGAAGTGGGAGTCATGGGCGGCGCAGTACAGGTTGCCGAGTCGCTGGAGGATATAAACCGACAGGAATTATTAAGAATGGCTCGGGAAGTCGACTACGACTCCCGCGTCTTCGAGTACTCTGCATACCCGAAGCCCACGGTTTTCAACGAGGAAAGCAGCTCGACGCTAGTCGTCGCCGACTTTGGTGTTAAGGATGGTATAGTCCATAGGCTCGTAAAGATGGGGTATAGGGTGGTTGTTGTGCCTGGGAGGCTTGGGTCAGACGCCATCTTCTCCTATAATCCGAAAGGGATTGTGATCAGTAATGGGCCGGGTAACCCTGCAAAAATGCGCCACGCAATCAGACTTGTGAGAGAGATTATAGAGAGTAATACTCCAACCCTTGGTGTATGTTTAGGACACCAGCTACTCGCTCTCGCCTTAGGGGCCAAGACCTTTAAGATGAAATATGGGCATAGGGGGATAAACAAGCCCTGCAGGGACCTGATCACGGGGAAGAGGGTAATAACTCTGCAGAATCACGGCTATGCTGTCTCTGAGGAAAGTCTTTCTGGGACAGGTCTTAAGCCATGGTTCGTAGACTGTGACGACGGAACAATTGAGGGTCTAATACACGAGTCTCTGCCCGTGATTTCTGTACAGTTTCACCCCGAAGGGAGGCCGGGGCCGAGAGACGCTAGCTATGTTTTCGAAATCTTCGATAAGATGGTGAGGAGGAATGGAGTCGGTTAGCAAGGTCCTTCTGATAGGCTCGGGCGGGATTAAAATTGCAGAGGCGGCCGAATTCGATTACAGTGGAAGCCAAGCGTTAAAGGCGCTCAAGGGTGAGGGAATCACTACAATCCTCGTCAATCCCAACATCGCCACTATACAGACAACACACCTACTCGCAGACAGGGTTTACTTGGCCCCAATCACCGTAGAGTATCTCGAGAAGATAATCGAGAGGGAGCAGCCAGATGGTATTATGGTGGGCTTCGGCGGCCAGAGCGCCCTCAGCGTAGGTGTCCAGCTCTACCGTAAAGGAGTGTTAGACAAGTATAGTGTGAAAGTCTTGGGGACTCCGATCGAAGGGATTGAGGCAGCCTTGACGCGATCAATATTCCGCGAAACGATGATCAAAGCCGGGCTGCCAGTCCCACCTTCACAACCTGCAAACAGTATAAAAGAGGCTATGAGGGCGGCGGATGAGGTCGGATACCCAGTAATAGTTCGTGTAAGCTTCAACCTTGGCGGTAGGGGGTCCTTTGTAGCGTATAGGCGGGAGGAGCTAGAAGCGAAACTAACGAGAGCCTTCTCCCACAGTATTGTGGGGAACGTCCTCATTGAGAAGTACTTGGAGAAGTGGAAAGAGATAGAGTATGAGGTGATGAGGGATAGGGCAGGCAACATGGTCGCAGTTGCCTGCCTAGAGAACATCGATCCAATGGGTGTCCATACTGGCGAGTCACTAGTTGTGGCTCCTAGCCAGACATTGACAGATAGTGAATACCAGACGCTCAGATCAGCCTCTTTCGGAGTCGCATCCGCGATAAGGCTGGTGGGTGAATGCAATGTCCAGCTTGCACTCCAACAGGGAACAGGAGATTACTACGTAATAGAGACCAACCCCCGTATGTCGCGGAGCAGCGCACTAGCTAGTAAGGCTACAGGCTACCCCCTAGCATACATAGCTGCGAAACTGTGCCTCGGATACCTCCTAGACGAGTTGCTCAACACGATCACAGGTAGCACAACGGCATTTTTCGAGCCAAGCCTCGACTATGTTGTGCTGAAGGCGCCTCGCTGGGATCTAGATAAGTTCTGGCCGAGAGACGAGGTTTTGGGGTCAGAGATGATGAGCATCGGAGAGGTGATGGCTATTGGAAGAAACATGGAGGAGGTCTACCAGAAGGCATTCAGGATGCTAGACATAGGAGTTATGGGGCTGGTAGACAGTGATACATTCAACTATGAGGACCTGGCCATAGTCATGGAGCGCCTCAAACAGTTTAGACCCTACTGGCTCAGGGACGTTGCGAAAGCCCTATACCTCGGTGCAACGGTTGAGCAAATCTCCTCTTTGACCGGAGTCGACGAGTTCTTCCTGAAACCGGTGGAGCGAATAGTCAACATTGCTAAACTTATTAGAAGGGTAGACTCGCTCAGCCAGGAGGCCAAGGAGGTACTCTTCAGAGAGGCCTTGAAAGCAGGGTTCACAGCAGAGCAGATAGCCACCATATCTGGAAAGAGCTATGAGCAGGTGAAGGCGGCTTTCCAGTCTAATGGATGGACGCCCTGGCTAAAGAATATCGACACATTGGCTGGTGAGAAGCCAGCGATGACAAACTACTCATACACAACATATTCTGGAATGACTCACGATGTCTTAAGCCGGGGCCATGACGCCCTTCTCCTAGTACTTGGCGCGGGATGCTTCAGAATAGGCGTGTCGGTGGAGTTTGATTGGGGAACCGTAAACATCTACAAGAATTTAAAAGAATTTGGCAAGAATGTAGCCATAATAAATTACAATCCCGAGACAGTCTCTACGGATTGGGACATAGTCGACTTCCTCATCAACTCCGAGCTAACACCGGAGGCAATTCAGGATATCGCCTCAATCCAGAGCTGCGGGGGCGTGATCATCTCCTCTGCAGGGCAGATAGGCAATAATGTCGCGGAGGAGCTGGATAGGCGGGGGGTCCCAATCCTGGGCACCCAGCCCTCGTCTGTCGGGCGTGCAGAGAACCGCTCGAAATTCAGCAAGCTCTTAGAGGAGCTCGGCATAGAGCAGCCCCGCTGGGCCACCGTAACCGATTTGGCGAAACTGCCCAGGATAGCGGAGGAGGTCGGATATCCTGTCATCCTTCGCCCCAGCTACATACTCAGTGGAACATCCGTCTTCATCGCCTATGACGAAGACGAGCTAAAAGAGCTAATGGGAAAACTCTCCAGACACACTGACAAGCCTGTGGTAGTTAGTCACTTCATAGAAGACGCAGTGGAAGCTGAGGTTGACTGTGTCTCAGACGGTTCAAAGGTACTTATGCTTCCAATGGACCACGTAGAATATGCTGGTGTCCATAGCGGTGACGCCACAATCTCTATACCGCCCTACAGGACAGGAGAGAGGACTATAGTAAAGATAGCCGAATACACGGGCTTGATCGCAAAAGCTCTCCAAGTTAGGGGCCCCTTCAACATACAGTACCTAGTCAAAAACGGGCAGGTATACGTGATTGAGTGTAACTTGAGGTGCAGCCGCTCAATGCCGTTCAGCAGCAAGGTTTACAACATAGACCTCTTAGGGTACGGTACTAGGTGCATACTCGGTGAGCCTCTTTCTCTCAACGATGATAGGCTGGAGGAGATATTTGACAAGGTGTATGCTCCACTGCAGCTCGTTTGGGGGGTGAAGTCCCCACAGTTCTCCTGGGCACAGATTAGGGGCTCATACCCATTCCTAGGTCCGGAGATGAGGAGTACCGGTGAAGTAGCCGCGGTCGGGCTAGAGTTCCACGAGGCTCTAATGAAGAGCTGGCTCTCCGCGACACCGAACACAATTCCTCCTAAAGACGTACCCATACTAGTTTATCCCGATTCGCAGAGGACGGTCCCAAGACTAAAGGCCGTAGCAGAGGTCTTGAGGGAATCCGGCTATGAGGTTTTAACATTAGAGGAGTCGCCTATACCCGGAGTCCCAGAGATTCGAGGCGAGACTGCGGTTAAAGCGATAAGGTTGAGGAGGATAGGGACGCTGATCAGCTCTGGATACATACCCCAGATAGACTATGATGTAAGAAGGGCTGCTGTTGACCATAACATTCCAGTCATTCTTAATGCTGAGCTGGCTCTAGAGATTTCAAAGGCATTGAAGATGCTGACCGACAGGACACTTAAGATGACCGCAATGGAGTTGGGAGAGCTTTGGGAAATTAACCGTCAAAGAATCTCACCCCTCCTAGTTGGGCGCAAGAGAGATACGGGGGAGCTCAGATAGGATATATCAATCGGCAAACATGACGTGATTGATATGGTTGAGAGGACGTTTGTTATGTTGAAGCCTATTGCCGTCTCAAGAGGGCTTGTAGGCAGCATTATTTCACGATTCGAGTCCAAGGGACTGAGGATAGCCGCTCTTAAGCTCGTGAGGGTCCAAAGGGAGATGGCTGAAAAACTCTACGCCGTCCACTTTGGGAAACCTTTCTATCAGTCTCTTATAGACTCCATCAGCGGTAAAGACGTCGTCGTCGCAATCCTCGAAGGCAGGAGCGCCATCGAGGTTGTGAGGCTCATGATAGGGGCTACCGACCCCGTTAAGGCCAGCCCAGGGACAATCCGTGGCGATTACGGCCTCGACATAACAAACAACATTATACACGCTTCTGATAGCCCAGACTCATATGAGTATGAGCATAGGATATTCTTTTCCCCAGAAGAGATCCTAGACTAGCTATGCCCGCCTCTCCTTACCGTAATAAGCTGTCCACTTTATTTTCCGCGGGTCCTTCTTATGCTTTGTCATGTAGACGAAGCATCTCCTACTACAGAACCAGTTGAGCCCTCCATCCCTTCTCACCAGCAGTAGACCTGTGCCATGTACAAAACTCCTCCCGCAGAAGCTGCAGGTATGCATGGTTGGCACGCCCCCTCCCCTCACTTAATCTTCTCGGCTTCCCTCTCAGTATCCATCAATATCAAGACGTCTCCAACCCTCACAGGGCCCTTCACATTCCTCGTAATTACCCTCCCCGAGTCGGGGCCTTCAAGTATCCTGACCCTAACCTGGGTAACGTCGCCCCTAACACCTGTCCTTCCGACAACCTGCTCCACAACTGCGGGGACCCCTGAACTACTCATAGCTTCATAGCCATCCTCAAAGAATGGTGTAAAAACTATTTAACGCTAACCTGCCGCTTAATCGTCTCAAGCTGCTTCAGAATCTCCTCGAAATACGTCTTAGCCTCTCCCACATCAATGATCGAGACTGAACTGGCCGAGACCTCGAGGCCAGCAGCCCTGCCAAGGTCCTCCTTCTTAGGAACGTAGATGTATGGTATCTTCTTCTCCTCGCAGAGTGCCGGCAGGAAGGCGACAATCTCTGGCGGGTCAACGTTTTCAGCGATGACGACCAGCTTAGCCTGTCCCCTCTCAATCGACTTGATCACCTCATTCACACCCTTCCTTATCTTTCCAGTCTCTCTAGCCATTTTCACTATCTCGATTGTGGCGTTAGCCAGTTCTGGCGGCGTCTTAAACTTGACAAAGAAGCTTAGCTCGGGCGTCATTGCTAAGCACCAGTGAACCTATCAGTTTGGCGCATGATATATATTTGTTTTCCATAAGGCTTCTCTGGAATTTATAGTTCTCTTCTATAACGAATCGATGATATCGGTGAGGATCCTAGTGGTGCTGTTGGGTGTATTCCTTGCACTCCTCGTATCCCTTAACGTTCTTATGCTGTTTAGACTATGAATCCTCTCCTGGGAGGTGTCGGAAGAGGTTACATCCTATCTAGTCCCATTTCTGCTGGCTCTCGCCATATCTATCTCGCTCTCTCCCTCTCCCGCTCACTTTAAGAGAGAGCGGGAGAGGTAAATATCCCCTGTTCCAAGATCAGCAGGTAAGCAAACTTGCAGAGGCTCAGGAGGTTGAGAAGCAGGGTCCAGAGCCACAGGAAATCTAAAACACTCAGCATCATTCGACAATCATAGTGATGGATTAAAAACTTAAACAATGGAAAGATGGGGGGAGGGGGTTTAGCCGGCGGACAACCAGCCCAAACAACATCTAGG
>BEHE01000019.1 GCA_002898395.1 Candidatus Calditenuaceae archaeon HR02 | reverse complement strand
GCCCTCTCTTTTAGGCCTGATCATAACAGCGTCCGCGCCTGTTAGTTTGGCGGCCTCTTGCATTCCTAGATGGACGGAATTCCAGAATACATTCTCCTCACCACCATGGGTTATGTATGTAAACCTCAGCCCCTTTGCAAAATCTGCCGCTCCTGCTAATCCGCTCCTGCTAATGTTTGAGTAATTACTCTAGTCTGCGTTATTGTTGCACCGCCAACAGTCTCGGTAACAGTGCGTATTTGACCCCCAGTTGTAGTCCCAGCTAGGTATCCGCCTATGCCGCCGATCACACCAGCCCCAATAATAGCGCCGACAGCGGAGACCCGACTTATAGCTTGACGCCTTGTTACTTTTTTCATGTGTCATACGTTACTATGAATCCATATTTAAATTTTTTGTGTTACTAGATAACGAAGACGACAAAAATTCATATATGAGAGTGTAAGGTCCTTAACCTCAGTGACTGAAAATTCGTTGCTTCGCTTCGGGTTTGTGGCAGCCTGTGAAGAGTTTCCTCCCACCGAGCTGGTAAGGTTTGGTGTCATGTCTGAGAAGCATGGCCTGGATGCTGTATGGGCCAGTGATCATTTCCATCCTTGGTGGCACACTGGTGCTCATGGAGTCTTTGCCTGGAATGTCTTATCAGCGGTCGGGGCATTGACTAGGAGGGTCATTATTGGCACAAGTGTTACTTGTCCCTTGTTTAGGTATTCTCCGGCCATTGTCGCACAGTCCTTTGCCACCCTCTCGTGTCTCTATCCTGGCCGGGTATTCTTGGGTGTCGGGACGGGCGAAGCCCTAAACGAGGTGCCGTGCGGCTTTGACTGGCCATCTACTCATAAGGAGAGGCTAGAGAGGCTGAAAGAGGCGTTGATAATCATAAGACTTCTCTGGAGCAGGGACTTCGTAACATTTAAGGGGAAGTTTTACCGGGTCACCAAAGCTAACATCTACGACAAGCCGCCAATACAGATCCCCATCCATGTGGCTACTACCGGAGTTAAGGGTGCGGAGCTAGCCGGAACCCTAGGCGATGCATTAATGTCGCTGCCCCTAGAAGATACATCGATATTCACTTCAAAGCTTTTCCCCACCCTTGATAAGGCTGCGAGAAAATATAATAGGGACCCCGAGACGATCGAGAAGTCTCTCCTAGTGCATGTGGGATTCCACGAAGACAATTACGATGCCGCCTTAAGGTCCCTCCTTAAATGGAGGACAACCCTCCTCCCGGCCTTCTTTGACCTAGGAGTCTACGATCCAAGGTATATAGAAATGCATGGGAACAGGGTCTCAACCGAGGCTATCGAGAAATATTTTCTAGTGGCAGATTCAGAAGAGGCGATAATAAGGTTCATGGAGAAGTACATTAAGATAGGGTTCACACATATAGCAGCAGCTGTCGACGGAGATGTTGAGGGCTTCATCAAAATCTTTGGGGGCACCATATCACCCTACCTGAAAGAGACGTACGGAGGGCGGGTAGAGGATTGGCAACCATACAGAGGACACTACCCTAAAGAGGCATTAGAGAAAATATTAGGTGAAATGATATGAGTGGCATAGCCTACTCGAGGGACGACGAGAAAATTTCCAAGATCAAAGATGCGATGGAGAGAGAAGGAATAGACGTATTGGTATTGAGGCTGCCTGAAAACGTCGTCTACCTTAGTGGGTATTGGCCATTCTTTGGTGTCTCCTACATAGTCTTTCCTCTCGATAGCGAGCCATGCATCATTCCTCATCAAGGTGAGGAGGAATATGCGTTAAAGAGCTGGATAAAGGATGTACGCCCCTACGGCTGGGAGACGCCTGAGGTGATGGGCGACTACCTACACGCGGGGATGAATGTGCTGATAGGTGTACTTAGAGAACGAGGCCTAGATAAGAGACATATCAGAGTGGGTGTCGAGGCATCAGTAGAATTCGTGGCGTGTCCATACAACAGAAGAGAGTCATGGTGTGTCGGAACTCCCACTATCGAGATGCTCAGACAGAAACTAAACAACGCTGAAATCGTAGACTTTGCTCAAACTCTATATAGCTTAAAATCAGTTAAGACTGAGAAGGAAGTCTCAATACTGAGGATAGTCAATGAGTTAACTGATATTGGCTTAGAGTCGTTCCACGACGCCGTAAGGGAGGGAAGAACTGAAGCAGAGGTTGCAGGCGAGGTGGAGTATATGGTCACGGCGAAGGGAACAGGCTTCAAGAATATAGAGAAATGCATTGTTACGGCCTTCGTGATGTCAGGTCCAAGAACAGCAGAGGCATATAAGATGTTTAACAACCATACAAATAAAAGGATTCAGAGGGGTGAGCCTGTCCTGCTCGAGCTAAATGTATGCGCAGATGGCTACTGGTCGGACACTACACGTGTATATTTTGCAGGTAAGCCTGAGGGTGAGCTTAGGAAGTTATTAGAGGTCGTCCTCACTGCACAGGAGGCCGCTATAAGCCATGTTAAGGATGGTGTGAGAGCGTCAGACGTGTGTAACGTGGCTTTCAAAGAAATCCGGGGGAGGGGATACGGAGGTTACATCAGACACAGGCTAGGCCATGGCATAGGAACCCACCTACATGAGCCTATACCGGCACTCCACATAGCATCATCTCATATTCTAAGAAAAAACATGATACACAGCGTCGAGCCAGGGGTCTATGTACCCGGATCTTATGGAATCAGAATCGAGGACATAGTTCTTGTAGGCGGCAGAGGGGCAGAATTACTCACAAAATACCCAAGACTTCCCCATGAGTATTAATTAAGTGAGACCATGTCCATTAAGAGAAAAGGTTGCAGGAATAGCGAACCAGATTTTGTCGAGGGAGCTAAGTTCATTTACAGATTGGTATAGCTTGTTTAAGGGATACATAGGATCCTCGATGGCAAGCCCATCTTATAGGTGATTGCGTTTTTTATCTGCCTCTTTAGGCCGCCGGCATAGATGATGTATATTTTATATCTGAATTTTTATAGGTATGTCGCGAGGTACTCTATTATTCCTATTTCTCCGCTCTTTGTCCGAGTCCCCTAGGGGTTGTCTGGATAGATGAATTTTGGTTTCTGGCCCTTGATCTCGGGTATTAGGGAGAGTGCGAAGGGGGGTCTAAAGGCTAGTAGGAACTGGTCTTCTATACCTCCAGAGAAGACCCTTTTAGTCTCTAGCCTTCCCCTTTAACCTAATGAGCGGGGGACCATAATAATCAGAGGATATTTGTGGAGATATAGGTGGGAGAGAACACTATAGCGCCGGTTGTTGTTAGAGTCTTTAAAGAATTTATCTAGGTTGTCGGTGTGTTTTCTTTTTGGAGTTGGGGTTTGACTTTGCATAGGGTGGTTATTGGTGATAGCCGTGAGATGGTGGAGTTGGGTGATGAGAGTGTCCACCTCGTCGTGACGTCTCCCCCCTACCCTATGATCAGGATATGGGATGGGTTTTTCAGGAGTGTGGGGTGTAGGGGCTTCGATGATATGCACGAGTATCTTGCGGGTGTTTGGAGGGAGTGCTATAGGGTTCTGGTGAGGGGCGGGATTGCCTGCATCAATATTGGTGACGCCGCGAGGACGGTTGATGGTGAGTTCAGGGTCTACCCAAACCATGCCCGCGTCATCGAGATCTGCGAGAGAATAGGCTTCAGGACCCTACCATATATTCTCTGGAAGAAGCCGACCACAAAGCCTAGGTATAAGGGGAAGGCCGCCTTCCTCGGCTCAGGCTTCCTCCCACCCAACGCCTACGTCACACTTGACTGCGAGTTCATCCTCATATTCAGGAAAGGTGGTTTAAGGAGGTTCAGGCCTCGCGATGATAAGCGGTATGAGAGCAGGTTCACTAAGCGCGAGCGGGACAGCTGGTTCACACAGATCTGGACCGATGGGGCGGCTAGGCAGAGTGTTGATGGGTTGGCGCGGAGGGCGGCTGTCTTCCCCGAGTCTATTCCGCGTAAGCTGATAAGGATGTTCTCCGTTGTTGGTGACACGGTCCTCGACCCCTTCCTAGGAACGGGGACGACGATGAAGGTTGCGATGGAGCTTGGGAGAAATAGTATCGGATACGAGATTGACCGTGGGCTTCTCAAGGCTATTCAGAGAAAGCTTTCAGCCGTCCATGGGGATTTCTCGGTTGAGGTGATTATTCGAGGGTAGTGAGGGTGTGGGGTGTTAAGGGTGAGCTTTGCTGACTGCAGGTATATATAGGGTGGGCAGAATTTGTTAGTTATGCGCGTTCTCGCGGTTGTGGGGATTCTAGTCTCTGTCCTTTCTATCTTGGTTGGCTCGGAGTTTTCAGGTCCAGAGCTGAGGGCTGGTGACTACATCGTTTACCGGTACGAGCTTGTTTATGGTGAGCGGTCTGTGGTGGGTGTGTTTAGGGAGGAGGTTGTACGCGGGCCTGTTAATGGGTCTGTGAGGCTGAGGCTGGAGCTTTCTTTCAACGATGGGGTAGCGACGCTTGAGAAAGATGTTCCCGAGAGCTTTTTCATCATTCCGCGGTGTCCTATGCTCTCCGAGGGGCGCTTCACATACGTCCGCGAGAACGTCTCGTTCTCGTTGAGCGTCGAGGGGAGGGGCTCGGAGGTCGTAGAGGTGGGTGGGCGGAGCTACCTTGTAAACATCTATTCTATTGGCTTGACTGTGACGCATATGGAAGAGGACGGTGAGGGGGGAGAGGCGGCTCTATCCGGCGTCTTGGAGCTGGTGAATGGCTCCGGCGTCTTCTACAGGGCTGAGGCATCCTTCACTACCGGCTCCGGCTCATCGGGGCGGCTTTTCCTACAGCTCACGGACACCAACATAGACCTTGCGTCCTTCCAGGTCCGCCAGTCACACAGCGCCCAGTTGTTCAGCAACTATCTACGGGCATTCACCGGTAGCCCGGTGGAGCTTGACGCCACCTTGATGCCACTCATGGCATTAGGCGGTGGAGCCGCGGAGGCGTCCTCCTCAAGCCGGGTGTCTGAGCCCCCAGCAGCCATCTCCTCGGGTGAGTATTTCTGGAGGGGTGTGGCAGTTGTCTCCCTAGGCGTTGCAGCGCTAGTGGTCGCGGCTGCTGCGCCGGCCTTGATCAGAAGGAAGAGGAGCTCGGTTGAGAGGGGCGTGGAGAGGAAGCCATACTACGTGTAGGACTCCCTGAGGAGTGGAGTGGTGCTTGGCGGGGTGGTTTATCGAGGTTGTGGACTTGTATAAGCGGTATCGGGACGGTGTTACGGTCGGGCCTATCTCGCTCTCCGCTGGGCGTGGGCAGATTTACGGGTTTGTGGGGCCCAACGGCTCGGGAAAGACCACTACGATAAGGTGCATGCTTGGGCTCCAGCGTCCTAGCGGCGGCCACGTCAGCATCGCCGGCCTCGACCCCACCACACAGCCTAAAGAGCTTATGAGGATGGTCGGCTACTCGCAGGAATTACCCTCCTTCCCGCCATTTCTGACCGGGCGTGACGTGGTTAGAGTCGCGGCGGAGCTTAAGGGCCTGAGCGGTGAAGAACTTCGGAGGGAGGTTGCACGGGTCCTAGACTTGACGGGCATAGTCTCCCACGCCAACAGAAAGGTAGGCGGATACAGCAAGGGCATGCTCCAGAGGCTCTCAGTCGCACAGGCCTTGGTGGGAGACCCGGAGATATTGATACTCGATGAGCCAATGCTCGGCGTAGACCCGGCCGCGCGGTTCCAGATGCGGGAGATCTTCCTCGAGCTCAGGAGGTCGGGCAAGACAATCCTCTTCTCAACCCACGAGCTGCTGGAGCTTGAACGCGTCGCAGACAGGGTCGGCGTGATATATCGCGGGAAGGTTGCCGTAGAGGGTGACGTGGGGGAGCTCCTCTCCCAAGGGCCCAGGGTTATTAGGGTGGAGGCTGAGGTCATGAGGCCCCAGCTCGTCAACCCTGCACTCCTCGAGTCGCTGGAGGGTGTAAGTAGAGTCAGCATCGAGGGCTCGATCATTAGGGTCGAGTTCGACGGCGTGGACGGTAGGGAGGCGCTCTCTGAGGCCCTTGTCAGGTCGGGTGCTGGCTTGCTGAGGCTCGAGACGGTCAATAAGACGCTCGAGGAACTATTCATGGAGGTTGTGAGGAGGCATGCGGGCGGGTAGAGCCATTTCCACGCTCATCCTCTACGAGTTGAGGAGGGCGGTGGCGAGGCGGCGAATAATCCTACTAGTCGCCCTCATCTTTCTCGCAGAGGCCGGCCTATACCTCGTCCTGACGCGCCTCCCAGCTACCCTCACAGCCCAGATACAGGGCTACGCGTGGATAATCGGCGTTCTCGTCCCCTCCACACTCCTAGTACACGTGCTCGCCCTGACGATAGGCGCCTCAGCCTTCTCCGAGGAGTATGAGATGGGGACTGCCGACTTCTGGCTCACCAAGCCCCTGACACGCCTCGAATACTTCATCGGCAAGACGGCGGGGAGCATAGCCTTCACAGCCCTTATCGTTACAACCTACACATCACTCGCACTAGCCCTCTCAACATGGATATTCGGGCCCCAGCAGAGGCTCGACCTAGTAGCTCCCACCACCCTCCACACAATATATTCAGCCCTTGCCTTCCTCTTCATAGGCCTAGCCGCAGGCGAGCTCCTCAGGAGAAGCATGTTCGCAACCATAATCGCCGCGCTAGGCTTCTTCGCATCCCTAATCACCGAGTTCTACATCTCGATAGTAACATTCTTCACTCCAGACCAGGCATTAGCGGACGCGGCGAGGCTCCTGCCCACGTGGGGAGCCACACGCCTAACCTCAACATACATCCAGAGCCAGCTACCCATGCTCGCCCTAATACCCACACTGGGGACCGCCCCAACCCCCGCCTTCGTCGAGACCTGGCAGGCCGCCCTGAACATCGCACTCTACACAGCAGCATTCTGCGCCGCCGCCCTGATAAGGCTGGCAAGATCCGACGTGACCAGGCGGGCCCTGTAGCTGCTAGGGAGCCTCCCCCTCGGCCCTCCTCTTAGCCCTCAGAACCCTCCTCGACACCTCCCCGGGGAGCGCAACGTCCTCCCTCCCAACCCCAGCCGGCTGACCGATAACCATCCCCTTACCTGGATGAATCTCGACTAGATGCATCATCAGGCTGTGATTAGTCTGCCTCATCTTCTCGACTAGGACATACCTCCTCAAAACACCGCCCCTAACCGCCCTCCTAAACCGGATAATCCCGTCGGCGACGTGCTCGATTCCGAAGCCGAACGCCTCAGAAGTGGTGATAGCATACTGGCTCACGGCTAGCGCAGTGAAATCCCACTTGCCCAAAACCTTCTTCACCATGTAGGAATACCTCCGGGCCATGGCGGGCCTGTCGAGCCAGAAGGCGGACATAGAGTCGATGACAAGGCGCGCCCTCCCATAGCCCAGCTCCTTCTTAGCCTCGATAACCTTCTCGAGGAGATCCTCCACCTCAAGCCTTCCCAACGCCCACCTATCAGAGCCACCGGAGAAGGCGTCGATAATCAATAGCCTCCCAGAGTCGATGGCCGACCTGAAATCAATGTTGAAGAGCTGGGCCTGCCTGACAATAGACTCAGCAGCCTCCTCCGTCGTCACATAAACACACCTGTCGCCCTCCTCAACTCCACGAGCAACAAAATGAATACAGAAGACCGTCTTCCCACAACCAGGCTCACCAGTAACCGCGACAAAGAACCCCCTCGGGACACCACCCTCAAGCAACCCGTCAATGCCCGCGACACCGGTAGAAAGCCTCTCAATCACCGCGTGAACAGATTGCCCCGGCCTAAATAAGCATCACGAAACTAGCATGAGGCTTTACTAGACGTCTCTCAACCATAGACGCCCCCAGAGCGAAACACATAACTCCGTATCAACTATCTCTGCTGGAGAGACCGGGATTGAGGGTGCTGATGGTCGGGAGAAGGCCGTCCGTGGCCCTCGACGACCTGCGGAGGTATTGGGGGGAGGTCGAGCTCTCAAACGGCCTACACCTACCAAGGCCAAGGAGATACGACCTCGTTATAGCCCAAGAACCCACACTAAGAGTCGGCCTACCCGCACTAATGCAGGCCAAGCTATCGGGAGCTACCATGATATGCGAGGTCCACAGCAATTACCTCGAGACCGGCTTCCTACCGCCAAAAGACCGCATGGCAGCGAGACTCATACTGAAGCAAGCCAACTTCGTCAGGGCCGTCAGCAGGCAGATAGCATCGAGTCTCGGAAAGATGGGTGTCAGAAACGTCCTAGTTATTCCGTCGGTTTACATAAAATTAAACATCTTTAAGCCATTCATCCCACACACTTCTAGGCGCCTTACTGTATTGACGGTAGCCCGTCTTGTTCCACAGAAAGGGCTGGAGCTCCTCATCGAGGCTGTGCCCCTGCTGGCTAGGGATTTCCGGGGAGTGGAGGTCAGGATTGTTGGTGATGGTCCTGAGAAAGAGCGGCTAAAGCGCCTGGCCGATAGGCTGGGGGTCGGGTCCGTGGTTAGGTTTTACGGGTGGGTAGGTCTCGACGAGCTTGTAAGACACTACAACGAGGCCGCGGTCTTCGTCTGCACATCACACCACGAAGGAGGCCCCAGAACCGTCTTCGAGGCCGCAGCCTGCCAGACACCCTTCGTCTCGACGGCGGTCGGTCTGGTCCCCGAGGTCTTCACGCACGGCCGTGAGGTCTTCATCGTCAGGAAGAGAGACCCGGCGGAGGTCGCGGAGCACGTGTCAGCTCTGCTCAGCGATGCTGGGCTCCGGGAGGAAATGGGGCGGAGGGGGAGAGAGATCGTGGCTAGGGAGTTCGAGTGGGAGAAGGCTGTTAGGCGATACGCCGAGGCC
This sequence comes from Candidatus Calditenuaceae archaeon HR02, assembly GCA_002898395.1. Lineage (GTDB taxonomy): Archaea > Thermoproteota > Nitrososphaeria_A > Caldarchaeales > Calditenuaceae > HRBIN02. The sequence continues at coordinate 18,017 of BEHE01000019.1, read as the reverse complement.
TACATCAAGATCTACTCCTCTCGGCGCTGACTTCCTTCAGTAGCGATGCTATCTGCGGAATCACGACCTCGTGGCTGAACTCGTTAACGATTTTATCCCTGGCGTTGCGTCCCAGCCTGCGCGCCATCGCCTCATCGGCTAGCAGCATTTCGAGTGCTCTCGCAAGACCCTCCACGTCCTGCCTCCCAACCAGCATCCCGGTCTCACCATCGATCACCGCCTCAGGTATCCCCGAGACCCGCGATGCCACGACCGCTGCCCCACACGCCATCGCCTCAAGCAGGGCCCTAGGAATCCCCTCACCACCCCTCGAGGGATAAGCAAACACAGCCGCATTGGCCATGTACCTCGGAACCTCCTCATTCGGGATCGGGCCAGGAAAAACAACACGCCCCGCCACCCCGAGACCCCTACACCGACCCCTGAGATAGTTGATATACCTCCAGTCACCCGTCCCCGCAATCCACAAATCAACATCCCTAAACACCCCGGCAACCCTGGCAAAAGCCTCGACCAAGTCCTCAACACCCTTACCCTCATTTATCCGCCCGACCCAGAAGATCCTACGCCTCCCATCACTTTCCCACTCCGCCGGGGACCGCAGGCCAGGCCTAAACCTCTTAACATTAACGGAGTTATGGATAAATCGAAGCCTACCCAAATCAATCCGAGGAATAAAATACCTCACCTCGGGCATCATGTAGCGGGAGTAAAGCGTGACCATTGAGGCCGCATAGGCAGCCCTCCTCAAGATCCACCTGAAGAGGGACTTCTTCACTCCAGGCCTCTCGTATGGTTTTCCGAAAAGCCAGGTTCCTCCAATCGTGAGGACAGATGGATAATCCCTTAGAGAACTCCCAACCCAGAGTGAAGCCAGCTCCGGAGGGCTAAACGTCCGGACATAAATCACGTCAACCCTCCTCAGCAAAGGCTGGAGGCAATACCCCACCATCTTCGTTAACCCGTAAACCTTAGGAAACCTTACCACACCGACCTCCCGCACCTCGAGGTTTGAGGGCAGACCTGATGGTAGATACTCAACAGTATCTGTAACCACGATAATTCTATCCAAATACCCCGCGAGGGCGACATACTCCTCAAAATACTGGGCGTGGAGTGAGGATGCTTTTAGACCACTGACCTTACCAGTAAAGGTCATCACCGAAACCATACCGTCTAAGCTGGATGATTGCTATGGGGGATTTATGTGGATACCGCCTCAGGATAGATCCCTATCATTAATAATCACAGGTCCTGTGGTGGGTGGTGATAAGTTGCCTTGTACCACTCGATGAAACGCTTAACCATCTCCTCGAACCCCACCTGGGGAGCCCAGCCAAGCTCCCGCCTCGCCTTACTACTATCACTGTAAACCTCTAGAGATTCATGTGGGGACAGCTCACGCTGGATTATCTCAACATTCCTCCCGAAGAGCCTCATCATCTCATAGGCAACGTCTAGGACGCTGACAGGGACTCCACGCCCAAGATTATAAACCTCCCCAGACCTGCCCTTCTCCGCGGCTAAAATCGTTCCACGGACAACATCCTCAACATAGGTGAAGTCTCTCGCAGCCGGCCTAAATACTCCCTCCACCACGCGTCCATTAACCTCGACCTCACGACCAGATGATATCTTATCTGCGAAAACCCTAAAGACGATGTTAGAGCGGCACCTCTCACCCACAACATTAAAGTATCTGACAATCACTACGTCAAGGCTATAATCCCTGTGATAGGCCTTCGCCAGCTCTTCACAGAGCCATTTGCTGACAGCATAGGGGCCCTTGGGCCTAGGTTGAAGATCCTCGGTGAGCGGAGACCTATTCTCCCCATACACACTGCTGGACGAGGCGAATAAGATTCTAGGGGAGACCCTAGATATCCTCGCAGCCTCAATAACATTCAGCGTAGTCCGGAGGTTATTATCGAGGTAAAGGTATGGCTCATTGAAGCTCAATCTATGAGAAGCGATTGCGGCAAGGTGGTAAACAACCCTCGGCCTAAATCTCTGGAAGATGCTTGCAGCTGCGTCAAACGATTTGAGATCTGCTAGGACAGGGTGGATACGAGTAGCGTATTCTCCCTTCAAAAGCTCGTCAAGGTAGTGATCCCCCAGGGATGGGTGGCCTACAGCCACTACCTCACTCCCGGATTTGGCGATGCTTTCAACTAGGTGGCTACCAATGAATCCAAATGCGCCGGTAACGAGTATCAAGTATGCCGCCAATGAGCGTCGTGGCGCTCACTATATCTACCTTGACCTTGTCCGTGGGTTAGAATGCTGAGGTAGAGCTCGGTATACCTCTCAGCTATCCTCTTGCTAGAGAATTCTTTCGCGTACTCGCGCCCTCTCTCGCCCAGCCTCCTCCTCAGCTCCGCGTCATCCAACACCCTCATCAAGAGCCGTGACAGCTCCCTATAATCTCCGGGCCTGAAGAGATAGCCTGTCCCCCCCTCTTTAACGACCTCTCTGAGCCCCCCTACACTAGATGCGATAACAGGGCGACCGGCTGCAGACGCCTCAGCAGCTGCCATGCCGAATGGCTCGTAGAGGGACGGCAAAACAAAGACCCATGAACGCTCCAAGTAACGCGCAACATCGTCAACATGCCCCGTAAAGACCACATTCCCATTAACCCCCAACTCCTTGCTGAGTCTCTCAAGATGCCCCCGGAGGCCCCCCTCACCCACGAGGCATAAAACCACATCACCGCGCCCCGCTTTCTTCAACTCCCCCAACGCATATAACAGTGTCTCAACGCCCTTGACCCTCTCCAGCCTCCCAACAAATAAAACGACGGGCGAGGCCGAGCCGCTCCCCTCAACCACGGAGAACCTATCATAATCTATTGGGTTCCAGACACCCACAGCGTCAACCCTGTAACGCGCCCTGAAATGCGCCGCTAGCCAGTTACTACAAGCCGCAACCCTGTCTGCCAGCCATATGCCAAGGGAAAGCAAAACGCGCATGAAGAGCCTGGAGATAGTCCCGGCTGCCGCGAATTGAAGCTCGATTAGCGGGTCTCCCTCCAAAGTGTATAGGACGGGTTTACGGGCAAGCTTTGCAGCAGCCCCAACGACAACCGTCTCCTTCGTGCCGTGGCAATGAACCACATCCACCCCGAAAGCCCTCGCAGTCTGGATGGTCTTAAAGAATAGCCAGACCCAGTACAGAATCGACCGATAATCCCTCCCCGAAGATATCACCCTGACACTTGCTCTCCTCAATCTATCGAAGAGCAGGGAGTATTTTGGGGCAGGCTTAGAGGTTAGGATGAGCGGCTCGTGGCCCAGCTTGGCCAGGCCCATCGCTAGGTGCATCATGGCCATTGTCGCTCCGCCCACTCTGTAGCCGCTCGACGTGAAGAGTATCCGCAGCTTCCGCCCACCCATTCTACGCTGTACCACCATGCTGAGAACCCCCTTATTTAACAATTGAAAACATAGACAACTACAATTGCTCCACCTCATCTTCCTAGGTACTGCTTGAGGAAGGTAACTATATCCCTCAGTAGCTCCCTGAATTGTTTACTCATGAACCAGAGGATAGTGAAGTATGAGGCGGCGCCTATGCCCAGCAGAGCCAGTAGTGGCGGGATTGTCTGGGCGAGGGTAGGTGCTCTAGGGTCTATCAGAGACCTAGCTGCATAAACTACTATAGACATGGAGGTGGCGGCGGAGAGGTAGGGCACACCTGAGCTAAGGCTAAGGAGGTATGGGGAATACCGTGCCGCGAGCCTTCTGTGGATTAGTAGCCTAGCTACGTTTACTGCGAGGTGTACCACAGCCACGGCCGTGATGGTCTCGATTACGCCGCCACCCACCGAACGTATGAGGAGGAGTGCGGCCGCGGAGGTTGCCGCGTAGGCCGCGGAGGTGTAGAGCCCTATTCTCCATAGGAGGGAGACGCGGCTCCGGGCCATGTCTCCTATTGTGACGTCTTCCTTCAGGTCGAATCTATCCGAGGCGAATACGGTGGATGAGTAGAAGCTTGTTAGGGTTGCCGTGAAGGCGCTTAAGGCTAGTAGTGTCGCAGCTGGCCAGGCCTCAGAATAGGCTGGACGGAAGGCGTGTAATATGTCTCCAGCAAGAATTATTGCCCCGAGCGTTGCAGGCGCTGCAAGGGTCATTGTGAAGTTGAATGATTTCTCGAGGTCGCGCCGCCCTCCCCCTGAGAGTAGTCTCTGGGTGAGTCCGCTCGTCAGGCTCCCGGTCGATTTAACCATCAATGCGACTAGCAGTGCGGCTTGCCAATACCCAGTAGCCAGCGTCTCAGCGGTTATCGCGGTCAACAAGATGATGTCCAGCTGTGATAGGTATCCGGACACCACCGTTATGAGTTTGATGACTGAGCCGCGTAGCCATCTCTTGATCGTTGCGGAGTCTATCTGGCTGGAGTATAGGGGCTTGACGGAGAAGAGCAGGAACCCGAGCTGGAGAGTGTACGCGAGGGCCAGCGCCGTAAAGACCCCAGCTAATTCGAGTCGAAGATGCGCGACGAGCATAATTCCGAGTGCGAGCTTCGCTGTCTCGAAGAGGATGGAGGCTAGACCTACATGCTGGGGAATGTATCCTTTAGCCATGTCTGTAACCGCCGTGGCTAAATACAAAGGCGGGAGGACTGCTAGGCCGAGCAGAAAAATATCCCGTTCAATCCCAGCCAGAGAGGATGCCGGACCACTGGCCGCATAGTAGATAAGCGACGCTGCTAAGAGTATGGGCGTATTGAGGAGGAGAACGTGGCCTAATATGCGCCTTCCATACGCAGCGTCCCTGTAGACCCAAGTGGAGAAGAGGTCTGTGAGCGCGACGGGATATCCGAGGATGGTCCCAATATATGCCCAGGCACCGAACTCGCGCTCAGTCAGTCTTCGGCTAACAAGGCCTGCGAAAAGAATACCAAATAGATGGCCGATCAGCTGGGAGGCAAAGGAGATACCACCCGCAAGCCTAAGCCTGACCCTACTCACTTCAAGAGGACATTAAAAAGGGACATTTATTATCTTGATGTGTTCTTGGCAATAAAGGAATTGAGAGTAGCCTTGTTGGCTCCAGTCTGGGGTCGGCGTGGAGGTTGGTCACGTGTTGTAGAAAAAATGACACCATTGATAGCTGAAAAAGTGGAGACAACATTATTCGTTCCTGTGAATTCTACTAGGATGGGAGGCAGTTTTAACTTTGGAGTGAAATATGTGTTGCCACCACTATCTTTTCATCCGCTTCATCCTAGGGTTGTCAAATATACGCTTCGGTTTTTACATGATTTAAGGCAGGGTAAGTACGATCTTATACAAACCTATGATTCTTGGCCACTTTCATTCCTGGGTGGACTTGGTAGCAGACTTTTTGACGTTCCCCTTTTCGTAGGGGCACACGGCACTGCAGCGATAAAGCCACTCTTTAATATGAAGACAAGACAATCCTTAGTTTGGAGTTATAAAATCGCAAGAGCAATTTTTTGTATATCGAGCTTTACAAAGAACATGCTTGAGCGAATTACGGGCTTATCTAAGTTTCATATATTACCTCTTGATGGCGTTGATTACGAGTTTTTCGCAAAACAGCGAGATATTTCCGACTTAGAATGTAAATGGGGACACGGGAATATAATATTAACGGTAGCAAAATTAAAAGAGCGGAAGGGGATAGATGTTTCGTTGAAGGCTTTTAAATACGTCAAACAGGCGATATATGATGCAAAATATTTGATTGTAGGTGGAGGTGACCCATCACCTTATAAAAAACTTGCGAATGAACTAGCTCTAAGAGATGTCTTTTTCATTGGACAAGTGTCAGACGAAGAACTGGCAAAATATTACCATCTATGCGATGTTTTCGTTATGACACCTAAACGATTCGGGCAAGACGTCGAAGGGTTTGGTCTTGTATATTTGGAGGCTGGGGCTGCTGGAAAGCCCGTTGTAGCAAGTAGGCATGGTGGCGTTGCGGATGTTGTTAAACATATGAAGAATGGTTTAATTGTACCTGAAAACGACCACGAATCCACAGCAAAGGCAATCCTAACCCTATTATTGGATAGACGACTATCAGAGAAGCTAGGAAGGGGGGGAAGGGAAGTGGCTATTCAATACAGGTGGAACAATGCAGTTGATAATTTGATAAGGTCATGGCGAGAAATGTTGCAGAGTGGAGGAGAGAATGGATGAGGGTAGCATATGTGCATTGGGCATTCACAGATGTGGATCCTATTGGGGAGGGAATAATTACCTACGAGTTTGCACAAGCATTAAGTAGATTTATTGACATCGAGGTTTATTATCAGCGTGGACGGATATTTCAGCTAGATGCACCAAGGGTAAAAATGCATAGGTTTAGATGGTACGAACGAAAATATTCTCTTCCTTTTAATCTTTACACCTTAACAAAAGTAATATTTTCGAAACCGATCCATATAATTCACCAATTTCAATACACAAAAAATCTGTTGACATTGTCTACTTTTTTGGATATATCATACATCGTATCTGGATTCCTACCATATAAATTTTATAAAAAGATACACGGCATCGATAAAAATATACTAGGCACGAATCTGGAAAAGGTAGAGTCGAAAAAGTTAGGCATAATAGATGGAATTCTCGCAAGACTTGAGTATAGATTGAATAAATATATTCTATCTGATGAGTTCTTTTTATCGAGGGTAGATTATTTTATAGCCCATCATAATGATATGATGAAGTGGCTTATCATGAATGGTTGCAATAAAGATAAGGTGACGGTTATCTATCCACCTGTTAACACTGACAAATTTAAACCTGCCGAGTCTGAACCAAAAAATAATAGGGTTTTGTTTGTGGGAAGACTTGATCGGCATAAGGGATTTCATCTCTTGTGTGATATATTGCCTGAATTAGTTAAAGAGGTCCCTGATCTGGAGGTCACTATTTGTGGAGATGGTCCTTTACGGAGCCACTTGTTCGATAATATTTTAAAAAAGAGGCCAGATTTACGTCGCTACGTTCGCCATCTGGGCATGGTAGATAGAGCATTTCTACCTACAATATATAAGGAGGCCAGATTAGTATGCAACCCAACTTACTACGAGTCGTTCGGGATGGTAAACCTCGAAGCCATGTCATGTGGTGTTCCAGTGGTGTCGACAAGAACTGGGGCCATCCCTGAAATTGTAAAAGAAGACTGTGGAATATTGGTTGAACCAGGTGATAGATTTGCTTTAAAAGAAGCAATAATTAAAGTGTTGTTAGACGAAAGATTATGGTGGAAGCTGAGTAATAATTGTAGACGTCACGTGTTGAATAATTTTTCCTATGAAGTCGTTGCTCCCAAGATACTAAAGATCTACGACAAGGTTTGTAGGGTGTAATTCACTTAATCAGTAAACGTCCTAGTGTGTAAACTATTTAAATTGTTCAAGCTAATCCATTTGATATCAAGTAATCTTTCAATCTTCTCTTGAAGACCTCTGTGTCATACTGTTTAGCCTGCTCAACCATATATTCTCTTTCATGTACGCTAGCCTTATCTGCAAACATTATTTTTTCTACCAATTCACCAAAACTCGTGTAGGTGTATTCTTGAGGAACATACTCACTCTGACCCCCTTCTCTAGGCACGATAGGTATACATCCTGCTGCCATTGCTTCGCGGACTGCCTTAGCACCAGCCTCTGTTCTACATTGGATGAATATTTTTGCCCTTTTTAAAATTTCTGCTCTAACATCTATAGGCTGGTTTAGCAGGATTTTTACATGTTCTCCCATATTTAATTTTCTTATTAATTCCATTATTTTTTTGTGATAATCCTGGTCTTGCGTGGCAAGCAACATAATGAGTCTTTTACCTGCTTCCTTACACGCCAGTATTGCATCTTCATACTTTTTTGAGGGTACTAATCTACCCATGACAACTGCATAGTCATCCTTCTTCTCCTTCTTCCACAAATAGTTCCTTATATCGACTGGTGTGTAGAGTATATATGGTTTAATTCCAGTTGCGTCCTCAACAATGTTGGCTACATATTTTGAGCACGCAAGAAATAATGTGTTCAATTTTTTCCAATAGTTTTTTGCTAAAAATCTGAAAAGGAAGGTATAATGGCTGTTATTAGACTCTTGATGGTCCTTAATATACCACGGTGGCGTTAGAGGTACGGCAGTTACATAATAGACAATCGGGACTTGATTTGTGAGTGCATATAAAGGGAATACAAATGGGTGCGAGTCTGCAGAGGTGTTGAAATATAGTTTCGCTTTTATGTTGGGAGTGGCGAGAGGATAAAAAAGGTAATGATAAAGCTTTGCAATTTTAGGCAATTTTGGGTATTTGAAGATGGCTATTTCGTCAAACGGTGCCTTAACCCCAAATGATTTGTAGTAGATATCAGGATTAAAGAGGCGCTTAGTTATAAGCGCTAAAATATACCCAGTTTCTTTTAGGACTTGAGCGCAGACTAAGGCTGTATATTCCCCTCCACCAACGGTCCTTCCTAGACCTAAAGTTATTTGAACGGCTCTTCTCATACTCATGTGTTACCACCTCAATTAATTGGAGCAGACTATTATTATCTTTGCGCCCGTAATGGCTCATAGTGAGCCTAAAGTAGCCACATATTGAAAAGTAGCGGAAAGAGAGATTTCTTGTATTTTGCAAGTTAGCACCCATAGAGCTGGTCGAAATGATAAGATAACTTAAAAATAATTCTGAGCTAACGGTGAGAATAGCGAGGAAGCAGTTATCACTGCGAATGCGACTGCCGCTAGAGAGATGCAGCCTGGGGCAACTGCTTTGACAACATCTTCTAAATCTGTGTGGAACGAACTCACATACCTTGCCGGTATCGTTGACTCTTTTGATAAGACTCCAATGCCACCGAGTGGTGTATCCAATGTAAAAGATAGCGGTTTTAATCTCGGAACCTGAAATAGAGTTATAGGATTAGCAGTGTGAAGAAAGTGCTTATCCCAGAAGATAGCTGGATATCCTCTCTTTACAAGTGTAGCAATGCCTAGCCACTGTAATGCCGTTGCCCTTGCTAATATCTCATCAAAATTCCTTACTATGTATTTTTGTTACTCTAATTGGTTAGTATAAACACATTAAGCGGCGTCCTTTTCCTCCAAAGAAGAAGATATACACCATGTGATAAATTGGCCAAGAACGTTGGAAATGGAAAACCATTTCATGGTAGTCGATTAGTTGTGGTGAGAATGATGGATCTATTTCCTTTATTGCCTCCGCCAAAGACCATAAAATGTATGCCCCTTTTGATAGCTGTCTATCATGCACAACAACACCCAATCTGAACATCGATGCCTATCACACATGTCATATCTTCAATAATTTATACTATAGGCCTTATGAAATCATGAACTAGGTATGTCCCCTATATTAGAGTCCATATCTATGCCTTTTTCGATTAGAAGATACAATAAAAAGTCCAGGCCTTTCCTGGCCTCTTCATGTAGTTTTGCAATGCCCTGCTCTACATTCTGTTAGTAGCTAGCATTTCTGCAATGAGGCTGTGTTGGCTTGCTCCTCTCTACATAAGCCAGGAAACAGGCAGAAATATTAGCATTAGGAGGTCAGACTACTATGTCTCAAACCAAATAAGCACCCGTGCGAAGCAATCAAAAGGAGATGGGTGTTGGTCTCCGTTATGACTTTTATCGGTAAAGTTGCAGGCCTAAAGGCTGCCTCACTACACGCCCAATACCTTGAGGAATACATCGCGCTAGCCAGACACATGGACCAGATAATAGTAGTAACCGACACGGTGGAATACCTGCCATCCGACCTGCCTCCCAATCTCACAATACTCGAAACACCTAAGATAAAAATACCCAAAATCTACGGCGCAACAAAAATCATAGCCTATACCCTGCCGCCACTCCTAAAAACCAACAATATCGATATAGTATACGTGAGAACATTCAGTCCGCCCGAACTGACCGCCCTATGGCTATCAGGAAGAATAGCCAAACTACCTACAGTCCTAACACTGGGTGGAACATGGCTCTTCGGGAAACCATACGAGAGGCCAGGCTGGAAAAAATCAGTATTTCGCTGGATACTCAGAAAAGCAGCAGACACAGCAACAAAGATAATACTATACTCCCACCTCATGCTACCTGAAGTCAAATACTTCCTACCCAGCCTCAAAGAAGACAAAATACAGATAATACACAACTCGGTGAGAACCGACAGATTCAGACCCGGACTAACACCACCTCAAGAGTGGTCGAACAACCAGAACCGAAAAATCTTCTGGGTGGGCAGAATTAATGAGGGGAAAGGCATTGAAGATTTGATAAAAGCCTTCGCTCAAGTGGTCAAAATTGTAAGAGATGTAGAGCTATGGATAGGAGGAACCGGAGAACCTAAATATATTAACCACCTAAAGAAACGCTGCGAAACACTGGGAGTAAAAGACAAGGTGGTCTTCCCCGGTCCAATACCTAACGAGCAAATCCCCCACTACTTGGCAAACACAGCAGTATTACCCTATCCGTCAAGGGGAGGAGAAGGAATCCTCCGCGCCCCTCTCGAAGCCATGGCATGCGAAGCCCCAGTGGTTGCAACGAGGGTCTCCGGCATCCCAGAAGCAGTAATAGACGGAGAAACAGGACTACTAGTTAACAGACAAGACATCAATGGCCTCGCGGCCGCGATAGAAACACTCCTCCAGGATAAGCAGCTAGCTCGCCGCCTAGGACGGCAGGCAAGAAAGAAAATAATCGAAGAATTCAGCCATGAAGTGGTCATACCAAAAATAGCAAGACTGCTAAAAGAGCATGTAGCTCTGTAGGCCGGTTTCCTGCACTTCATAAGACCCACGCTAGCTTAATGCCGGGTCATAGTAACTAACTTGCGGATCTGCTCTGCATATCGCTGGACGGACTTCTCCCACTCAAACTCTTTTACGACAACTTCTCGAGCCCTCTCAGCAATTTCAGCACGCCTGACAGGGTTTGAGAGCAGGTCGGCTATCTTCTCTGCAAGCAGTTCAGGGGACCTCTCCTTGACAATTAGTACGCTCTCACCATCCTTCAACGCCTCGACCACCATGCCTACAGGCGTTGAGACCGTTGGGGTCAGACATGCGGCAGCCTCAAAGACGGTGCGGGGACCCCCTTCATGATACGATGTACAGACAAAGACTGCCGCATCGTTATAATGCCTGACAAGCTCATCCTGGTCAACCCATCCGTAAAACCTAACCGCACTATCAACTCCCAGCGTCTTCGCCAAGCCCATAAGCCGCGCTTTTTCCGGTCCCTCACCAACAACCCTCACATCTAGCTTGGGAAAATCCCTCAGTAGAAGGCGCACGGCATTAAGCAGTAGCTCGAGACCCTTCTGCGGGACTAGACGGGAAGCCGAGAGGATGACTGGCCCCCTCTCCTTGGGCGGTTTAGTGGACTTGAAGACATCCATCTTAACATAAACAGACGGGATGACATACACGTTTTCGACGCCGTAACTCTTAACACTCTCGGCTATCCTCTTGTTCACCGCCCTGACGATATTGGCTGACCTAAGAACCATCACAGCTGCAGCCAGATCCTTCCATGGGAGATAAGCGGGTCTAAGATAGTCGCTGTGTACCTCGCAGGCGAAGGTAGCCGTCGAGACCTTAGACTGTAGGAGGGCTGGGACTCCAACCCTAAGCGTTGGCTCCTGGGCTATCACGAGGTCGTAGCGCCCCCTTTTAGGGATTATTCGGCCCGTAGAGACTTCTACCGAGCCCCAATACCTCCTAAGCTCGTTTAGTGCTATTGATGGTCAACCATCAAGACCCTCAAGGCATTTTCAGCTCTATTCATACGATTAAAATGTAGGGTGTTACATTACTCTTATCCTACCCCTGTTTTGAATTATGCGAATACCCAGCCAAACTTCTACATCGTAGGTAGATCTAAACGTTCCCTAGCCTTGAGTGGCTACCTACACTTCCCGCAACTTTCAAAGAGTTAATGGTTAAAGAACCATGTATTAGGACTTTGGAAGCATCCAAAAACATTCAGTTAATTCTACTTAATGGCTGCCCCTCTATCTATAGAGTTGTCTGAAAAAGGGTCGAGGAACTGATTTTAAGAAATAATGGTCTAGGCCTTCCTGCATATAAATAAAACGCTCTAATCTCTTCGGTTATTCTTTCCCAGCATTTTAATCTCTATTCTACCTTATCTTCATTTAATGGTTCTGGAAGTTTCTCTGCCTGATCTGACAAAATATTATGCCAATACTTTAGGAACTAATCTATATTTGGAGACTCCAGAATAACTTTTAGCTGGTTGTTCCTATTTGCAGGTCATCTCTTAATATTACTCCATGTCTTAACGCTTCCTCGGCAAGTATATCCTTCCTTCTCAGAAGAATCTTAAATTCTTCCATGCTTATTGGTATTATCTGGAACCCGGCCGGTGGATCAAGAGTTTTCAATCTGTCTAACGGGTTTCCCTTAAAAGTGTCTGATATGAGGAGTATATCCACGTCACTCCAAAGATTAAAGTCTCCCCTAGCATATGATCCTATCAATATAGCCGATACTCTAAAGTTGAGATCTGTTACCCATTTTCTAGCAGCTTTTATTATTTCTATCCTCTTTCTTTCTCTCTGCTTAATGACCTCCATGAGTCCACAACCCAGTTAATTATCTTTTCAGCAAAATTTATTGCCTGTACAGCGTCTTGATAGGTGTAGTAGTCGAACGGTGATCCCTCAGCCCATGCATTCGGATATCGTGTAGGAACATAGTATTTGTCGAGGGTCTTAGCCTCCTGCATAATAATTGAAGAATTTAGTTCTCGTGGCAGTTTTGATAGTAGGAATGAGATGCTATGACCGTAAGCTTCCAATCCCAGGCCGCGGAGAAGAGCCTTCACCGCGAATTCTGCAGATTGCTGGGCCTTAAAACATGCCCAGTTATAATCCCCTCTCTCCAAATCTCCCCGGGAAGAGTCTATAGTCCTCTTTACCATATTGATCCATCTCAAGAACTCTGGCTCATCGAGCAACTCTCTCAAAATCATGTGTTAAGGAGTAGTTATACTTAATCTTAGTCTTTAAATGTACCTCCACCATTACACCACCTGTTGTAAAACTTGAAGAAAGGTGGCGAGCCCTATCGAGTTTCAATTCCAGATACTCTTTAGGGTGAAATCTAAAGCCGGCAATTTTAGGAAAACTTTCAAAGAATTTAGAAAGTCTCGGAAGAATTATGGGAGACTCGATAAATCACGCCCAGTACGCCCATGCTTCCAGTATGGGACGCTTAGTAAGTAGGGAGAAATACATTTAGGAATTTAAAAAGTAATTGTCGTCTTTGTTCTTTGGAGTTTTCCCGAATTCTTCATCTCTCGATAGACGCTGTGCAGTTCCTCGTACCCTTTTCCAGCTTTGATTACTATGCCTTCCTCTATTGCATCTACTATTGTTGGGTTTCCCCTTTCTAACATCTTAATTGCTTCCTCTAGTCTGTATGGGTGTGGCTCGATTGGAATCTTTATATTATCTGCTAAGTCTATCAGCTTCTTCAATCTCTCTAAATAGTCCTCATTGAAGTCTCCTATCAAGAGTATGTCGTAGTCGCTCCATGGGCCGTGGTCTCCGCGGGCCCTTGAACCAAAAAGTATTGCTGCGTGGAGTCTAACATGCCTTGAAACTTTCTCAACATACTCCTTAACAGCGTCATACTCGATCATTTTATCTCCCCCTTAGCATATTTTAAGATCTCGCGAGAACATTCTAAAGCTTTCTCAGCGGTTTTTGGGTCGTATGCTTCGAAAGATGTGCCTGTTGGATGAGCATTCGGGTATCTTGAAGGAATATAGTGTCTATCAAGCTCTCTGGCACACTCCATCACGTGTTCAACTAGAGATGATTTAGACCTCTCAATATATCGTTCAAGGAGGATCCTTATACTGTGACCCCAAGGAGCCTCATTAACGCTGTATAATATAGCCTTTACGGCTTTCTCGGCTGCTTGATGCGAGTAGAAGCATGCAGCATTGTACCTCGCATTCTTATAGAGTATCTCTGCAGTCTCAATGTCTCTCTCGGCCTCTTCTAACCACCTTAACGCTTCACTCCTCATCTCCACGAAAGATTGCTTTTAACGAATATATTCCACCCTCTCGTAGCATCCCCCTCTCCCTCGCTCCTCTCCTTTTCTTGGCATGTATGTTAATAAGGTTTTGGGACCTAGGGCTGTAGCTGAGGAGCTGTGGAGGGTCGCAGTTGCCGGGCACGAATAGGATAGGTACACGCGCCACTTCTAGGATGGATGACAAGATCTTTTCAGCCTCTTCTACGGAGCCGAAGTTGGTTATGTCGCCGACCACGAGAACTATATCAGCCCCCACCTCCTTTGCCCTCCTCCCAACCATCACAGAGCTCCTGCTCGACCCATGAATATCACTAACCTGCAACATCTTCATGGCAGCGGTAAATAATAGCTATAATACGGGCATAGAGGGGCTGGAATAAGACCGTCTCAGGCCTAAACTATTCCAGAACCCCTATTTCTGTGATTATGTATCTCTTCTCAGGGTTTTTCTTGGCTTTTTCTGGGCTTTCTGCCATGGTTGGAGGAGGTGCTTCTTGCTCATCGGTATCGTAAGCACGAAGCCAGCGGCCACGTCATACCTACAAGTAAAGTCTCCTATTAATGACGGCTTTAGATCTTCTTTGTACTGGTATTTGTGATATTGGTGTTGAGGTATCTGGTTCCGCTGCTTGTGCTGGTGGTGTAGATATCTGAGGTGTTTAGATATAGGCCTTGGGCTCCTGAAGGGTTGGGTGGATAGCTAGGAGTATGAGGAGCTGCTATACTTTGAGTCTGAGGAGGTAGAAGACACCTACAAGCTACCACTAACCAGATACAGCGAGGTCTTCCCATTCATAACTGCTATGGTTGAGCATCCAGCCGGGATGAACCCCTATCTAGCTGTCTTCGCGATGATGATTGGGAGGTATCTCAGGGCCGCGTGGCTAGTGATACTGACCAGACCATACCTATGTCTAAGCAGAAGCAACAATAACAGAGACATCTGCGTGATAGTCCTAAAGAACTTCAGGAATAACAAGCTACACAAGATCTCGAGAGACCTAGTAAGCCTGACAATAGAGCTGGCAGAGATTGTAGGGTTTAAACCCGTAGAGACATTGAGGTTCAAGCTATCCAACAGCGGCCTAGCCAGATACCATACAGTAAAGGGGCACAGCCACGACCCATGGCACGAATACACCCTAACATTCAGAAAGGTTATATAGATGGTGAGGTTCTACTGTGACGTCTACAGGAAAAAGGATGGCTCAGGCTACAGGATAACCTATACAACTGATGGCGAAGACTTTAGATACACTGATTCTCCAACGGAGATTCCGGTAGGCCGTGGAGACCAGGTATTCATGGACGTATTGCCGATAATCCATACTGATGGCCTCATAGAGCTATTGAGGAGAGGAGTCGAAGTCTACTATCTCAGACGTCTAACAATGATTAAGAAGACTAGGGAAAAGCTGGGGGTTAAGTCTAAGTCTGCAAAGACAGACATAAGAGTACTAATGGCTATTGAGGATAAATGGTTTAGGAGGGTGGATGAGGACTATTTGGTAATGAGGAGGGTGGTATCGACTTTTCATAGCCTTCAGAGGACTCTCCAACAATATCAGAATAGGGTTAGTGCTGCTTCTGAGGATGAGAGGGAGGATATTCAGGATTTGATTAGGGTTACTGAGGTGAAGATTGAGAGGCTGGCGAGGCGGATTATCGAGGAGGCTGGTAAGAGATACCCAGCCTATAACACAATCATAGAGGCCCTTGGTATCTCAGATAATAATCACTTGATGGGTAGAGAATCCTTGGCCGAGCTAATGATCCATCTCTCTAGGAGTACTTCATATCACGGGCTAAGAAGATTCCTAGGACTCTTCAAGGCTAGAAAAGGTAGAGAAAAGTTCTACAACAAGACAGCTAGAACAGCACTCGTACGACTCACATCAGCAATACTAGAGAATCCAAAACACAGAGCAAGAGACGAGGAAAAACTACTCAAAAGAATCTGGAGAATAGCGAAGAAGCCCCAAGAGAGGCTGCGGGTACCGGCCTAGACAACAGAGAAAAACCCAAAAAGGCCGACACCCACGAATATATAGTGGGGTAGCAACAATTGCTACCCCACCCTTATTAATATAGTGTCTGCCTCTTTGGGGTTCTTAGATGTTGTCTTGCCGGTGCCTACGGCCACACCCTCCCCCCTTTATACCTTACAGAGCACTCCCCAACGAGCTGGTCAGGATAAGCGAGGAAGTAGGAGCTTCCAAGCTCAGGAGAATCTTCTAAACCCTACACGCCGTGTGAGGCTTTAGCTATCCTTTCACCCCCTAAAAACCATGCTTTAATCACCTTACAGCCCATTCCAACCGCGATGTGTGAGAGGTAGGCGTCTGTCGTCTCACCCGACCTGTTGGAGGCGGCCGGTACGGCGCCACCCCTCAGACAGGCCTCTACAGCACTCCAGGCCAGGTAAAGGTTCCCGACATGGTTTGGCTTAATGATGCCGCGCTGATCGCCCCCTTCCTCAGGTAGTCCTCAATCAACTTTCGCCACATAACGACTAGCTCATCGCCGCATATCAATAATAGCTGCGAATCCCTGTCTGTGTCTGGATAAACATGTTGCTGGGAGGGAGTTTTATGTAGCTTAGTCGCTGAACTGTCTCCAATAGAATGGCAATAAAAGTGGTGTCTTCATTTTTTATCTGCTCCCACTGGTTAAACCCATTGTAATAGACCCTGTTCTAGGAGGCTGCAGCTAGAATGTATAGCTGCTCGTTTAGAAAACCAAGATTACTCCCATCATCTCTTCACAGTTTCTATAGATTTGTTTAAAAGCACGGACTAAATCTTTTTTGAGGTTAGGCGTGGTTTAGGTGAATTCCGTTGGAGGTTTTTGTAGGAACTTCGGGTTGGATGTATGACTGGAATTCTGGAGGGACATTGGACTGGTATCTCGCAAACTCGGGGCTTAACGCTGTCGAGCTTAACGCCTCCTTCTACAGGTTTCCATTCCCCTCTCAGGTGCTGGTCTGGTCGAGGAAGGCTACTAAGATCAGGTGGACGGTCAAGGTTCATAGATCCATTACACACTTGAGGAAGCTCTCGGACCCTGCTCTCGAGACTTGGAGGAGGTTTCACAAGCTTTTCCAGCTTCTGGACGAGCGTGTGGACTTCTATCTCTTCCAGATGCCGCCTAATTTCTCAGCGACCGCGGCTAACTTCGCGAGGATTCGAAGGTTTTCCGCCGAGTCTGGGCTTAGTAGGAGGTTCGCGATAGAGTTCAGGCATGAAAGCTGGCTTAGCCGCGAGCTAGCAGAAAAAGTATCAGATATTGGAGCCACCTATGTCTCCATCGACTCGCCGGTGAAAACCTTTATCCACTCGAGCGGGGATGTGATATATTTGAGGATGCATGGTAGGTCGAGCTGGTACGCTCACGACTACTCGTTAAAAGAGCTTTCCGAGCTAGCTGATACAATGCTATCGCTCGGGCCGAGGGTCGTCTACGTGTTCTTCAACAACGATCACTGGATGCTGGAGAATGCTAGGCTCATGCTGGATATACTGAGGCAGAAGTCCAGCTAAACAGATATTATCCTCCACCGATATATATCAGGTATGGCTAAAGTGGTTAAAAGGGATGGTGGTGAGGAGGAGTTTATTCCTGAGAAGGTAGTGGTTAGCTGTCTAAAGTCTGGGGCGACGCCTGAGTCCGCGAGAAAGATAGCGAAGATAATTGAGGGTAGGGTTTTGGAGAGGGGGTTGGATAGGGTGAATGCGCTGGAGCTGACGAAGTGGATACTGGAGCTTCTCAGGAAGGAGAATGAGGAGTGGTACAGGAATTGGATAGTGTTTGATAGGGCTGTCAAGCGTCGCGATACTGAAAAGGAGCTGAAGAAATAGGACGCCCTAAAGCATGGGCCATACCGCACGCTCCATGGTAGTTGAGCAAGCTTGTATCTCGAATTTCCG
>BEHE01000018.1 GCA_002898395.1 Candidatus Calditenuaceae archaeon HR02 | reverse complement strand
TTAGTGGCTTTACAGGCTCATACACTCCCCGGAGGACTGCATGTCAGTTGGATGGCACGAAACTCCCAGAATACTGGGACTGGGTTGCAGAACACTCATATGTAAAGAGGACACATAGCCTCGGCTTAATGGTCTAAACATTAATCGAGACTTGAATTAAACATTATACAGTTAAACACGGTGCCCAATTATCTTCTCTTTCAAATCCTCGATGTATACATGGTCTAGCACAGTCCCGCTCGACTCCCTTATCTTCAAGTGCTCCACTAATTCTTTTGCGAAGCCGCCAGCCAATCCGTTAGCGATCAGTGCAGCGCCCTGTGCAGCCTCTTTCGACTTGGCTCCGAAGCCCTTAATCCTCTCGACTTGGGCTATGCGTTTCAGGCGCTTGGATAACTCGTTGTATATTGGCTCGACTCTACTTAACCTACCTGAGAGGAGTATCGCGTCTACTTTGCCGAGAACAGGTGTGAGGGACCAGACCGTCTTCTCTATGCCCTCGATGAAGGCATCCCACGCTATCTTCACAGACCTGCTGCTTTGGGTCAGTCTGTGGAAGTCTTCTGGCTCTACTTCTGTGCCTGCTATGCTCTTTACCCCACCCTTGAAGAGCATATCCTTCCTCAGGGTCCCCAAGAGATATGCGACCTCCCCATCGAGCCCACCTGCAGTTAGAAATCCCGGGCCCGCCTTTGTCCCGCCCACCCCATCAACTATCACTCCATGTTCAACTGCAATCGCGGCGTTGTAACCATATCCAACCTCCACAACCAATATAGACGGGTCTCTAAACGGCACGCCGTGCCTCCTAGAGTAGTCGTAAACTGCAAGAGCCGCGACGCATAGTTTGTCGGCGGTACCAAGGTCTATTGAATTGACCTTTCTGTGCGGCGGAACTGTGGGGAGATGTATCACGCCCGGTATGAAGTAGATGTTGAAGGCGTATTTTTTCAGCTCTTGGACGACCCTGCTCAGACCAACGAGAACCGGTATGTCCCTGTCATCTGGCCTTACTAGTGTCATGAGGAAGAGGTCCTCGCCACTTATCTCTGAGATGTGTTTAAGCGGGATTCCATAGCCTGAAGGGCCAACCACTAGGTCCAGAGGCTCTAAGCTGTGGAGCAGGTCTACGAGGAGCCTCGGATTTAAGGCAACATCTTCAGACGGTATAGAGACATCAACCATGACATGCTCATCTTCTAGTCCAAAGATGTCAAAACTTCTAGTGCCAGGGTCTATCCCGACTACACGGAGAGGCATTCTCGCCAATAACTATGGAAAGAAAATTTTAACCTGATTCATAGGCTCTCTTTATTGTGCGGCGCCGGAAAACTTAAATATGAACTATATAGACGCCGTAGGCGGAGAAGCTGTGACGGTTTTATCCCGTGGCAAAAAGCTCTGCCAAATGTCTGGTCTTCAGAGGGTATGGCTAGTTCCTGTCTCTGTAGTGATTGTTGCGGTTGTGGTAGCGAGTGTATTCCTCCTGCTCTCAACGCGGAGTGGTGAGGGGGTTGAGGTGCATGTGGCCTTCTTTAGAAGAGGGGCGGCGGGCGGAGGAGTGTTCTTTATAGCACATAATCACGGATTAACGGAGGTATGCATTGTAGGTGCTGAGGTTCTTGAGCCGGCGGATATTAGGGCTGAACTGCATCGCACGATCATCGAGAATGGCGTGGCGAAGATGCAGGGTGTTGAGAAGATATGCATCCCGCCGGGAGGAGAGGTCAGGGCATTAGGTGTTGAGGGCGATGGGCACCATATCATGCTTATGGGGAACATTCCCGAAGGTGTCCAAGCTATCAAGGTTAGGCTGATACTGAGCAGTGGAACCGCATTAGACTTCGAGGCTAAGGAGCAGCACCTAGAGACCCCGGCCGAGGGCCCTCATACGGGGCATGACTAGTGCGGCATCCGGCCAAGGCTTATAGGCTGGGGAAATAGTTAAAATCATTTTATGTAAGCTAGGCATCAAAAAATGTATGCAGGGGGAGGAGTTGGACGCCCTTTTAGCCGAGCTCAGACAGCGTTCTCCCGAGCAGGTTGTAAAGCTCTGCCATGTCGTCCATCTCCCGCCAAGAGAGGGAAAGGGTGATAGGTTCCTAGTGAACGTCCTTAACGGCTCGTATGTCTTAGACCTAGCCTCCGGTGTTGTCACGGATGCTGTAACCCATAAACCATCACAACCTAAGCTGGCGCACCTACTCATAAAATATCTGGCCAAGTATGTGGGAGCCAAGCCGGGGGATTGGGTCCCGTTGGAGAAGTTCCCAAACGGTCAGTCATACGCCGGAAATATGATGAGGCGAGTCTACAGGCCACTCATCGAACACTTCGGTTATGACCCGGTGGGATTTGACACGGCCTGTAGGGCTATTGATGGTGAAAAGGAAAAATTCGGTGGCCTAAGCTATTCCTTCAACCTATTCCCCATGATGAGGCTCCTACTCCAGCTCTGGGTTGGTGCCGAGAGAATCTACAGGTCACCCACCGCAAACATTATGTTCAGCTCCTCATACCTTAGCATCTTTACCGCAGAGGAGGCGGTCGACTCGGCCGAATATCTTGTCTCCGAGCTGGTCAAGGCGAAGAAGAAGGGCTCCAAGCCAACATAAGCTACTCTATTCCTCTTCCAAGCCAGATATCCTCCGAGACACCCTCCACCACGTTCACATATCTGGCTAGAGAGAAGAGGAGTGTTGACAATCTATTGAGATAGCTTAGGATATTGGGGTTAATACTCTCTCTACTGTTTAACGACACGGCTCTACGCTCAGCCCTTCTCGCGACGGCTCTAGCCACGTGAAGCATGCTTGCAGGCAGGGATCCGCCAGGGTAGATGAAGTGTCTCAGCTGTGGAAGCCTAGACTCTATCCTCTCTACATGCTCGTCGAGGACAGCAACATCACGCTCCCCTATCAACTCCAGCCCGAGCTTTCCCGGATCTTCGCTCGCCAGCTCCGCCGCTATTCTGAACAAGGCCGTCTGAACGTCTAGCAGGAGCTTGTTAATCTCAGGGTGTTTCTCACATAGTACAGCCCGGCAGAGGCCTATAATCGACGAGAGCTCGTCAACCTCGCCGTAACACTCAACCCTCAGGTCGCTCTTCGAAACCCTCCTGCCACCGAAAAGGCTTGTCTCGCCGCTGTCCCCGAGCCCGTATTTCCGGCTCAGATACCACACCCCCAGCTCCGAAGAAAAGCGGACCTCGCTTAGTATAAGAGCCTTAAATTTGAGCTCCTAGACGGAAGGAATGTAGTATGCAACAACATAAACTCAGAGATATAGTGAATAGGGTGGAATTTATAAGCGCTAACGCATCAGGAGAAGTAACATGGGTTTTATCTTGTCAAGCTTAGAGGTTGGTGTCGATGCTGCCACCGCATTTAGATTCATAGCCAGCCCCAAGAACATGGAGCTTGTATACCCCCCGAGTCTAAGGCTCAGGGTACTTGAGGCACCAGAGCGCATATCCAAAGGATCTAGGATGAAGGTGGAGGCGAGGCTTCTGGGCCAGAGGTTTGAATGGCACTCTATAGTCAAAGATTACGAGGAGGGCAGATGGTTCATGGACGAGGCCACTGTCTCGCCCTTCCTTATCTGGAGGCATAAACATATTGTCAGAGAGGTATATGGCGGTAGATGCGTAATAGAGGATAGAATAGAGTTTAGGACCGTTCTTGGACCTATAGGAGATAGGCTCGCCGGGAGAATGATGAAACGCATATTAAATTATAGAGGCCAGATGATCAGAAATCTGCTAGAAGCCGATAGCAGCCGCGTGGCTGTGTATGTTGATCCTACGGTTATAGGCCTAGGAAAGGGCACAGCATTATGCGTAGCAATGACCATATTAGGCCTGTTGATTCCCGTGTATGCTCAATACCTTAATCTTAACCAGTATCTGCTATTCATGGCATGTGGAATCTCGTGGCTCCTACTATGGTTTTTTACACACGATCTACTCCACCTCACAGTTGGTGTGCTCGTGGGTGTGAGATTCTCCAACTTCTACATCGGCATATCAAACCTGGTTAGAGCATTGAAGATAAGCCCACAGTATAGGATATTGTTCGTTGCTTTAGGTCTCAGGATAGATAGGGAGAGGAGTAGAGCGTCCGCGGCAGGCTATGCTACAATGTACTTTGCGGGCCCATTGGCAAGCATGTTGTTCCCATTCCATGTTCCACTTCAGCTATTATTTCTTAGTGGCTTCAATAAGGTGGGTATTGTGGCTCTGCTCTTCCTCGTAATATCGCTCGTAAACCTATTTATCAGCAGCATTATGAGCTTCAAGCATGGATGTATAAAGAAAGGGGTGAAAGCATTATCGAGGCATTAGTAAGTATCCAGGATGGGGATGGCCAAGAACCAGTAGTCTTGGATAGAGTTATATGGGCTCAGAACCCGACCAGCGCCATCAAGAGCGCTAGGAGGGAAAACGGGTTGAAGAAGAGTGATGTGAATGACGCGGTCGTCCTCTCCAGGATTCCTGATAGGTTGTTTAAGGGGTTGGGGGAGGGAGTGGTCGAGGTGAGGGCGAGGCTACAGCCACTAATCGAGAGATACAATAAGCTTGTGGCGAGAATCAAGGTGCTGAAGATTTAAGAGAAGGATGGATTGGAGCTGAAGGAGCTTGTGCTGTTGAGGAGGCGGCTGCTGGCCGAGAAGAAGAGGCTCCAAAATGATCTGATCAAGACCGCCAAGGAACGGATGGAGCTTTACGCTCTCGCGGAGTCGGAGCGCGGCCTCGGAGGCGCTTCCCTTGTAATTCTGCTCGCTCACGTCGAGCGAGCGAGCAGTCTTCAATCCCTCCTCCTAATCCTCGCAGCATCCCTACTCTCCCAGGGATGGTCTGACACCCACACAGCCGCTGCGCTTCTCTTCCCAGCCCTCCTAACCATGAGCCCTCAACCCCCATTGGAGACACCCCTCCTAGCCGCCGGCCCCTGCCTAATCTCCTCAATAGCATTCACATACTTGACTATTCGCGGAGCGGTAAGACCAACCCCATCTTGAAAAGAGACCCAATTAACATGTACCATAATCCCACTTTTCCCAGTTATGACTCTAAAGCTCGCTCAACAAACCCAGCATGAAGCACTCAAACACCTCTCTATAACTCCTCTCAGACATAGCGACAGCACACAAATTTTTGAAGAAAATGGGGGAGGGAGGTTAGCCGGCGGACAACCATCCTAACAACACCTAGGAAACCCAAACGAGGCCGGTTGTTTAAGGGTTCGACATGACTGGCGAAAGCCAGTCCGTTAAATAACAGGACATACCGGCCTCGGGTTTTATCCCTGTTGCTGGGCCGGTATGCCCGCCGGCCTCCGGGTCTCCCTCCGGAACATCAGCCAGACTCTCATCAACACATTATCCTGATACCTAGCCCTCAACTTATATCTACCAATTACCGCCATCGTAAGTCTTCCCAATGCTTCTCGTACCTCATGTCCATACCTTTTATTATTCGACCGTCGTCGGTACAGCTTTAAGCATCCTCGAACCCTTCTGAAGGACTTACTGAAATCAACATAAGTCAGTAACTCAGCTAGAGCCTCCCTAACCAATACATGATTATTGTGAGCTATTATTTATTAAACAGGAAGAGGCCAATCAGGGTAAGACTACTCTTCAGACACGCTTAGAGTAAGGCTTGAAGGCTTAAGTCCCAGATACTACCCCGCCGCCAGGAGTGGTGCATATAGTAGGGGATTTAAATACTGCTCAAAAAGCCAACAATACATACACACAAAGCAGATTAGATGCCCCAGATGCAACACAAAAACAAAGAAACAAATCAAAAAGATAGCTCTTAACTCAAGTCTATATAGACAACAACTTAAATAATAGGTTTTAACTCGCCACTTCGTGGGACGGAGTGGAGCTGCAGTTTAAGGAGAATTACGAGATGGGATACAAATACTTCAAAAGGGTCTTAGAGTGTCTAAGGGCTCATCACGATTTTTTCAGGAGCGCCATCCCTCTAGTCGCCAGTGAGAATGTCCCCAGCCCGGCTGTGAGAGAGGCTCTTGCCAGCGACTTTGGTAACCGATATGCTGAGGGGTATCCTGGTGAGAGGCTCTACGCCGGCTGTAGGTGGATTGACGAGGTGGAGCTTATAGGTGTTGATCTTGCGAAGAAGGTGTTTGATGCACCTTTTGCAGACCTGAGGCCTATATCGGGTGTAGTAGCCAATCTGGCGGCCTATACTGCCCTCGCAGAGCCTGGAGACGTCATGGTTGCCCTCGCCGTACCCCATGGAGGCCACATAAGCCATGGTAAACGATCATGGAATGGTACTGCGGGGAGGGTAAGAGGGCTTGAGGTGGTAAGATATGAGTTTGACTACGAGAGATTCAACATCGATGTGGATGGGACCAGGAAGCGGCTCGAGAAGGATGGTGGGGTGAAGCCCAAAATCTTCATGCTCGGTGCAAGTGTATTCCTCTTTCCACATCCAGTTAGGGAGATTGCTGGGCTTGCCTCGGAGTATGGGGCAGCCGTAGTCTATGACGCGGCCCACGTGGCTGGGCTAATAGCGGGTGGGGTCTTTCAAAAACCACTAGCTGAGGGAGCTGATGTAATGACCATGAGCACGCACAAGACACTGGCTGGCCCCCAGCATGGGATGGTCGTCAGTAATGAAAAATATGCCGAGCAGCTTAAGAATGTAATGTTCCCACCACTGCACAGCAACCACCACCTTCACGCAGTGGCCGGAGTCGCTATAGCCCTCGCAGAAGCGCTGGCCTTCTACCACCAATATGCGCGCGAAATCGTGAGGAACGCCAAGGCAATCGCAGAGGCCCTACACGAGGAGGGTCTCTCCCCACTATACGAGGAGCTAGGGTACACCGAGTCGCACATAGTCTTGATAGATGTGAGCAAGTTCATGGGTGGAAGGGATGCGGAGGTAAAGCTTGAGGAGGCGGGGATTGTGTTGAACAGAAACCTCATACCAAAGGACTATGAGTTGAAGACGGACTATAGGAATCCGAGCGGTGTCCGGATAGGTGTGCAGGAGGTTACGAGGTTAGGAATGGGGCCGAGTGAGATGAAGGAGATAGCACGATTCATCTCCAGGGTGGTCGTCCGGGGCGAGGATCCGAAGAAGATTAGGCAGGAGGTCACAGAGTTCAGGAAGGATTACAACAAGGTTCACTATGCCTTCAGTAACCTGACAGAGGCCTACCAGTACATCGAGATAAGATAGGGGCTCTCCTACCTCTTAGACGCCAGGACTTCTATCCAAGGATTATTTTGGAGGTAGGATGGGAGCTTTTCTTCTGAGTGGCTTATACTTTTTACCGCATGTTCGGCCTGATAATGTATTGTGGCTGGAGCGACGAGTGGCAGGGGCCTCTGGGCTGTCCTCGCTTGGGTCCCAGCCCTACTCTCCGACACCCCAACTCTAGCCATCAGCAATTCTAGCTCCTCAAGCTTGGCAATCTCCCTCTCAAGCCTCTCAACTCGTCTAAGCAGCTCCTCGAGTATCGCATTGTCTAAACTGCTCCTCTCCTCATCCGTCTCAACATCACTCTCTTCAGGGTGGGTGGTGGCCTGCTCTCTTGGCTCGGCTCTTGGGCGTGGCTGAAGTATCTCTCTAACCATATCCTCGTCGTAGACGAGTAGGCCGATGCCATAGGTCCAGAAATGGCTCTCATCTATTCGTTTGGCGAGGTTGACGGGTAGGGCTACATACGAGTTTCCAAACCTGTTGGCGTACTCTGTAGCACCCATTACCGCCCAGAGTATCTCGTCCAAGCCCCCACCTATCGGTACGACCCAGACTGCGCCCTTGGAGCCGTCCCTGCTCAGCCATACAACCCCATCACCCACTGAGACTGAGTACCCCTCGCGACAGAAGTGACCTATTATCCTGTCCAGCGGCCCAAGATAGCGCATCCCACCGGGCTACCCTTTCCGGGGCCAAGTCGCGGGGTGTGGCCTAAAAACGTTTACCCACACCTCGCTGAAAGATAATCTTAATGAAGGTTGTCGAGGTGTAGCCTATTTAAGCAGTGCCCACACAGTCATGATGACTAGGTGAAGGCCCTCCCTTGTCTATGCTACGGTCAGAGAGGATGTTGGCCAAGTACCCGTTCATAGCCCCGGCTAGGGACTACTTGGCGAGAAGGGGAATCTCCCTTGACGAGCTGGACACAGAGAAGTTTGGGCGTGATATGGAGAGGGCTCTTAGCCGGATAGCGGAGGCGTTGGAGAGGGGGGAGGAAGCTATGATCGGGCTGCATCAAGACGAGGAGGTTGAGGTTCTCAGCTTCGCCATAGCCCTACTACTAGTGGCCTCCATCGGTGATAACTGGTTGGCTCGGCGGTGGGCCCTTGCTGAGTCGCTTAGATGTGGTAGATTTCTAGAGGAGGAGGCCCCTGAGGTTGTTGTAGAGCTCCTCAGCACAGAGCTCCGCATCAAGGTTGAACCCGCGCAGCCCTTCGAGTCTGAGCTCGGAGCATACAAAGTATGGGTCCCCCACTATCTGGCGCTGACTGCCCGTATAGACGCCCTCGAGTGGAAGTTGGTGAATAGAGTTGTGAGGAAGGGTTGGGTCTATGTGACTCCGAAGGAGTTGGCGAGGATTGCCGTCGAGGCGATACAGAAGCGGATTATGAGCCGCTACGAGGATGCGCGCGGAATCCCCCTACCCGAACCCCTCTCAGCTGTTGCAAAAAAGGTCAGAGAGATGCTTGCGGCGAAGAGGAGCTATGAAGCTGAGGCTGGGCAAGTAAGTGAAGAATACTGGCCGCCTTGTATGGCTAAGATAAAGAGGGAGCTACTCGCGGGGCTTGGTGTAGGCCACTTCGCCAACTTCGCCCTAGCCGCCTTCATGCTCACAGCAGGATATACCCAGGAGCAGGTCATAGCCATGTACTCTCAGAGGAGCGACTTCAACGAAAAGATAGCGCGCTACCAAACAGAGCACATAGCGGGGCAGAGGGGGAGCAGGGTCAAATACACGCCACCCTCATGCAGCACAATGAAGACACACGGCCTATGCGTAGAGGATGGAAGACTATGCCCAGGCATAAGGAACCCGATACAATTCTATCGCCGGGGGGCTAGGCGGGCGGCCCTGAGAAAGAAGAGAGGACAGCAGAGTGGCGGTGAGAAGGGACGCGAGGACGGAGGAGGTTTTTTAGCCACATCAACCTAGATGGTGGCTGGATTTGGAGGACGAGGACATTAGCCTCAAACTCATTAAAATGAAGAAGATGAGGACCTTAATGTCGCAGCTAGCCAAGTCGAGGGAGACACCTCCTCCGGATGAGAAGTCAGCGGCGGAGCCTGACCCGGTAGAGGAGCTGAAGAAGCATGTCTCTGAAAGGGGTGACGAGGTGTTAGCGGCAGCGCTCTCCGAGAATCCAGGCTTGGTCAGGAAAGTCTCGGCCGCTCTCCTTAAAGCCCTGAGAGAGGGAAGGGTTGAAGAGCCCATAGACGCTGGAGATCTGCTGGTACTGTTTAGGAGGCTAGGCCTCAAGGTCCAGGTAGAGTCGCGAGTAATGGTCCACAGGAAGGGCGAGACAAAAGACCTCAGAAAAGCTCTTGAAGAAAGGTGGCAAGCGGGTTAGGAAAGATAAATGCATAATCAGTTTTTAACTAGGTGCGCTATGGTGAGGCATGATGGAGTATAGCAAAGTCAGGCCTGAGGACCTTGTTGTTCTGGCCTCCATCGTAGGAGCCTCAGACGTCTCCGACGAGGAATACGACCTAGTGACTAATGCTTTGGACGCATTTGCAGGTGAGCCGGTGCTGCCCGAGGCTGTTGTCTGGCCTGAAAGCAGCTCAGAGGTCTTGGAGGTGCTCAAATATGCTTCGAGGCGGCGGATACCTGTGACTGTTAGGGGTGGGGGGACAGGACTCACAGGTGCATCAATACCGAGGTTTGGCGGTATAGTCATGAACATGATGAAGATGAACAAGATCTTGGAGGTTAGGCAGAATGACATGCAAGTCGTCGTGGAACCCGGTGTGATTTATGATCAGCTCAACAAAGAGCTAGAGCCTTATGGCCTCTTCTTCCCACCAGATCCGGCTAGCGGCAAATCATGCACTATTGGGGGAATGATCGCTAACAACGCCTCAGGTCTAAAGGCAGTAAGATATGGGGCGACGAGAGACTATGTTCTGGCTCTGAGGGTCGTCTTCCCGGTGGGTCTTGACATCCGCCTAGGCTCACGCGTCTTCAAATACTCTATAGGGTATGACTTGGCGAGGATGCTTGTTGGGTCCGAAGGAACGTTAGGGGTGATAACAGAGGCCACGCTAAGACTCCGACCACTACCCAGGCACCGGAGAACAATCGCGGCCTACTTCGACTCGATAGAGGATGGTGTAAGATGTATAGGGAGGATCAGGCTCTCCGGAATAGAGCCGGGCGCCATAGAGTTTTTAGACAGGACTCATCTAAGGCTAATATCGGAGTGGTCCGGCCTAAACCTCCCGGACCGCGAGTGTATGATCATCCTCGAGTTCCATAGCTACTCTAAGGCTGGGCTGGAGGAGGAGGTCACAGACGCGGTCAGCCTGCTGAGGGAGGGTGGGGCTGTTAGCATTGTTGTCCCTAAAGACGAGATGGAGGCTGAGAGGATATGGGAAGCTAGGAAGGGTGCTTACCCGTCAATCCTAAAGGCCTGTAGGTCGCCTATCATAGGCGACATAATCGTCCCGCTCTCCCGTCTCCTCGACGCTGTCAACAAGGCTTATGAGCTCGCAAAAAAATATGGTGTCAGGGTCGGTGTAATGGGTCACCTGGGTGATGGAAACGTCCACGCTAACTGGCTGACGGACAGGCGTAACAGGGACGAGTGGGAGAGGGCACTGAGGGCTAACGCTGAGCTGACCAGATACGCCATAGAGGTTGGTGGTGCGTTGTCGGCCGAGCATGGTGTAGGCTTAGAGAAGAAGGAGTTTATGTGGGAGCAGCACCACGAGGTACTAAACATCATGAAGAAGCTCAAAGAGCTCTTCGACCCTAGCAATATCCTGAACCCTGGAATTATGCTTTAAATTATCATATTATTATCTATGCCCGAAGACTGGCTTAGGCTTATAGGGCTCCTCCAAATACTTGACCTCGTCATCGCTGAGATTTACCTTAAGGGCCTCTACAGCCTCCTCCACATGAGCCGGATTATTTGTACCGATAATGGGCGCTGTCACACCTTTCTTAAACAACCAAGCAAGAGCTATCTGGGATGGCTTCACACCCTTATTCTGCGCCACCTCAATTACCCTCCTCACAATCTCAGCATTCTCGGGTGGTGCAATATACGCGTTGTAGTCGTTAGTTCCTGGTCTTATGCGCTCAAAATCCTTCTCTGTCACCACCAGCTTGCCGTTCACATAGTACTTCCCACTCAGGACACCTACGGCTAGGGGGCTCCACGGAATTATGGCTATGCCCTCACTCTGGCAGAATGGAATCATCTCCCTCTCCTCCTCCCTGTACAATAGGTTGTAGACGTTCTGCATGCTGACGAACTCGGCATAACCCCTCATCCTGCTAATGTATATCGCCTTGGTGAACTGCCAAGCCCACATGCTAGAGGCCCCGATGTAGTGGACCTTACCCGTCCTGACTAAGTCGTTTAACGTCGCCAGCGTCTCTTCAATCGGCGTCTCATAGTCCCACCTATGTATCTGGTATAGGTCTATGTAGTCTGTTCTAAGCCTTCTAAGGGACTCGCGGACTTGCCACATGATATGCTTCCTCGAGAGACCTCTTTGATTCGGTCCCTCACCCATCCTACCAAACACCTTAGTAGCGACTACCGCGTCATCTCTCCTCCCTTCCAGCAGCATCCCCAGAATCTCCTCAGACCTCCCCCGCGAATAGACATTAGCCGTGTCGAAGAAGTTTATGCCTAAGTCCCAGGCCTTCTCAAATACCTTTTTCGCGCCATCATACTCAACCATCCAGCCCCGCTCATTACCAAAGTTGAGGCATCCTAGGCAGATTCTAGAGACCTTGACGCCTGCACGGCCTAGGTTGACATACTCCATACAGATACACCCCGCTCTCCAGGCTACAGTGGGATATGTATAGGCTCGACCCTGCCAGTCTCAGTCGACCTGTAGATAGCATCGATGACGCTCTGCACAATCACCCCCTCCTCACCAGGAGCATAAAGGGGCTTCCCAGCCTCTATCGACTCGATAAACTTCCTTATCTTAATGTATGACTGCTCCCGCCAATCCGGCTTGGTGTGAATGACGGGCGTCATATCAAAAGCTACTCCATTCCTATCCATGTATATCTCGGGAGGGTCAAGCTGGGCCCCACCCTTCGTTCCACGGAGATAGACATTGAAGAGGTTCTGTGACTTGATGTGGCTGGCCCAGGAAGCCTCAAGCACTAGGAATGAACCATCCTCCATGGTTACCACCGCGAATGCATTATCATCTACCTCAAACTTCTCAGTATCCCAAGCCCCCCATATGTTAGCCTCAGCAGCTTCCCTGTCCTTTCCGAAGAGCGTGTAGGCTCTGCCCATAACGCTGACAGGCTTCTTAAACCCTTGAAGATACATCGCCAGGTCGAGGGCGTGAACACCGATATCAATAAGAGCACCGCCACCCTGCAATCCCCTGTCCAGGAAGGCTCCCCAGGTCGGCACACCCCTCCGCCTTAGATAAACCGCCCTGTTATAGTAAATCCACCCCAAATCCCCGCGCTCCACAAACCTCTTAATTACCATCCCGTACGGATTAAAGCGCTCCTGAAAGCCGACAATCAGTATCTTGCCAGCCTTCCTAGCAGCGCGAACCATCGCGGCCCCGTCTTCCGCGCTTGTGGCAATCGGCTTTTCGACCAGGACATGTACACCGTGCTCAAGGGCCATTATTGTCGGCTCCTTGTGTAGGGAGTTAGGTGTGCAGACGCTGACAGCGTCTAAATCTACGCTCTTAAGCATTTTTTCATAGTCGGTGAAGTATCGCGGTATGCTGAACTTCTCAGCAACCATTCTCGCAACCGACTCCACAACATCGCAGCACGCCACGACCTTCACATTCTCGAGACGCTGATACCCCGGGATGTGAGCGTTTTGCGCAATACCCCCACAACCTATAATCCCAACCTTAATTTCCCTCAACCACCTCACCAGACGCGAAATCCAATCGTCTCAAATGTTATTAAAAATTTCTTCCAACCTATTCAAATCAAAGAGATGGTGGCTGCTGTTAATTAGCTTTTGATGGAAAGGTTGATAAACACGTTTAACGAGAATGTATCCGAAGAAATGCTTTCGCGTCCGAGAAGCATCAGACTCAGCATTACAATAGCTCTAACCCTATTACTCCTTGTGTCAACCTTCTTCCTCACACATATTCCTATAGCAGAGGCCCAGGAAACACGTCTAAAAAAGGTCTCGCCTAACGACATAAACACTTCTCTAATGGCTCGGCATGTAGAGTATCTCAGTAGTCTGGGGAGCCGGGTGACAGGTTATGCTGGGCACTACAAGGCCGCACAATATATTGCTGCAAAGCTCAAGGAGATGGGCCTCAAGGTGATAATACAGAATTACAGTGTTGTAGTACCGTTTGACGAGGGCTCGTATATCGAACTGGAATCAAGAGGCGAGAAGATTAGGCTCGATGCGTTTGCTGTCTGGCCGAACGGGCCCCACACATCCATGACAAGGAAAGAAGGAGTTAGTGGACACTTAATATATGTCGGGCGTGGTGAGCTAGAGGATTTTGACGGGAAAGATGTTGTCGGAAGCATTGTTCTTATGGATTATACTAGCGGCTCCAACTGGATAAACGCTGCGAAGCTTGGTGCGCGTGCAGTAATCTTTATTGAGCCACCAGCAGTCCCACACTACTTAGATTCCCTAAAGAAGTTCGTAGACGCTCCACTCAACTTCCCTCGGCTCTACGTCACGAGTGATGCAGGAGAAAAACTGAAAGGGGCTGCTGAAAAGGGTGGGCGTGTAACTGTCTTCGTAAAAATGAGATACATTGAGGCCACGGCCTATAATGTGATTGGCTCTCTAAATGGCACGAATAGTGCCGACCCTACTACCATGATTTTCACTGCGCGGTTTGATAGCTGGTCAGCCGTCCCTGCGCTCTCCCCGGGGGCAATGGAGGCTATCCCTCCAGCACTTCTTCTAGAGCTTGCAAGATACTATTCAGAAAACAAGCCATACTGGAATGTATGGTTCGTCTTCTTTAGTGGGCATTGGCAGGGGCTAGCCGGTCCGAGGAACTTCGTCGATAATTTCTACTTCTCTAGAGACGTTGCCGAGGGCAGATTCAGACCAATCCTCATGATAGGGATTGGAGACCTAGACCCCTATGGAACAGGGCTTGATCTGCTGAGGGGGAGCGCCCTCAACCTCTACGCAACAACAGGCAATGCGGGAGGGATAACCGTGAGATACTCTTGGATAAGAAGGCAGATATTCACCAGCTATATTCACGATGAAGATTTTGTCTCGAATCTCCAGAGGATGACTGGGATAAAATCTGACTCCTTTGTGAAGGAGTTCTTCACTAACACAATGTACTGGGGCTCTCAGCAGTATCCGAGCATGCTTGATACAGAGCCTGCAGAGCAGACCCGAGGCATCGCCTTCACCATCCAGTCCTCTCAGACATCATTATCTTGGATAGGAACTCCTGTTAGCGACCTCTCCCTCGTGGATCTAGGCCGTCTCCGGCCCCAGCTCTACACGATAGCCCACATCATCGACTCGTTTCTAAATGAGAAAAGCTTAGGAATCAACTGGCAGAGCGTCTCACCCTCGCGCCTGTTCATACAGCCTGGAGGCTTTGCGGAATATGCGGGCTTCATAGAGCTAAGGGGGAAGGTTATAACCTATAACGCATCGGTCGGATGGTATAGGCCCGTTCCCAAACTCCTAGTCAGGGTTTACGTGGGCTTCACACCCACAGCCTCAGTTGTATATGGTCCTGGAGGCGGAACAGCAGTAGGGGGTGGTCTCAGCGCAGGCTACTGGCCATTACCATACCCCTTTAACAAGATGATGACCTTCGCCGACGAGAATGGAGTCTTCATAATTAAGGGCCTTGTCCCTTACCCGTTCATTCCGGGCAGCAGATATTTCATCGAGGCGTGGGGATTCGATGATGAGACTGGGGAGATAATATTCGCCCCCGACCTCGGCATCTATGGTGCTAAGTCAATTCCACCGACAATATCGCCCCTCTCGCCTTATGACGAGGTCTCAGTCGTCGTCTTCAGAGCAGTCCCAACCTACATCTTTGACGTCATAGACCTCACCAACCTCAGGCCTGCGCTGATGCCTGACCCCCACTTGGCAGGATGGGCTGCGCCGATTACAGGCGGTCAAGCTGGGCTTGGGGGTGGGTGGTATCATACAGCAGGCGCCCAGATAATCCCCCTCAACTTCCGAATCAGGGGCGACTTGCTCTTCTATGGAGTTTACTTTAACATGTACGAGCCTGTGGGGGTGGTCTTCACACAGCCAGGAGAAGTCTTCATGGTTTTAGGTAGGCTTGGCGGAGCCGGGGTCGCCCTCTCTCGTGTACCATACATAGCGCTCGTCAACTCTACTGAGGGGGAGATGGAGGGTGTCGGCTTCAGGTCTGAACATGAACTAGTGTTCTACAACACAGCCTACAGAATTGCGCTCGATATGTACAGGATCACGAAGGGCAGGTATGATGCCCTGAGCGACAAGAATGTTAAGACCATCAGCATCGAGCAGAAGCTGGAGCAGGTGGATAGGTATCTGCGTCTGGCCGAGGAGGCCTACTCCAATAAAAAATACTCCCTCTTCCAGTCCTACTCAATGTTGGCATGGGGGTGGGCCTATAAGGCGTACAACGAGGTTATGGGTCTTATAAACGATTCCTCAAACACAAGCCTATTCTTTATAGGCTTGATAGTCTTGAGTAGCGTCTTCGTAGAGCGGCTAATTATACACGCTGAAGGCAGGAAGAGGCTTCTATCAATAATAACTGTTGGTGCCGCCCTCTTCCTAATCTTCACCGAGGTTCACCCAGCATTCAGTGTTATGAGTACGGCTCTCATGGCAGTCTTCGGCCTCCTCACAATAGTGCTGTACATGATTGTGCTCTCGGTTTTGAGTAACGAAGTTGAGCGTGTAAGGCGTAGCATATCCTACAGGATGCTAGGGTCCCATGTCCTTGAGATAGGCCGTGTAGGGATAATGGCCGTCGCATACAATACTGCAGTAGAGAACATGAGGAGAAGGAGGTTGAGGACTACGTTGATAATCGGCTCAATTGTAGGTGTGACAATCGGACTCTCAATCTTCACCTCAGTGGCCCCTTCGGTTGATATTGCATTCCCATCACTACCGCAGAGCGCACCGGCAGACGGTGTATCTGTAAGAATTGGCTACGGCATCCCCGTCGGAGGTGTTATGGGTGATGAGGGGCGCGAAGTGCTGAAGGCTTACGAGGCGCAGGGTATGGTGTTAGCGCCTAGGGCATGGTACTATCCAGTCTCGATCTACCCTGCTGTGGGCCCCATACTCCAGCTCAGCAAGGATCCACTCACAGGGAATTTTTACAATATCCATGCAATACTCGGTCTCACAGAACCTGACCTTGAGAGAACTATTGCGCCTCTAGTAAGGAAGGCGAATAATTCTGCCATACAGCGAGGAGCCTGCTGCATAGTTCGACCAGAAGGCTCCAGCGGCATCTTCAGCGGTGAGTACGCTTACGAGATACTCGTCCCCGATAAGTTGGCAGAGATGCTCGGAGTCCAAGTAGGCGACAGTATCTATGCCATGGGCCTCACCTTAAAGGTAGTAGGCATCTACTCTGCGGAAGATATTGAGAGGCTCTTCGAGATCAGCGGCTTCTCAATGGCTCCTATAAACCCCTACTACGTAGGGTCCATAGCCTTCGGCGCAACGGTGCCTGCACAGCAGATCCCACCTCCCCTATCGTGGGATAGGCTTGTTATCGCCCCATACGGACTAGTTACCAATCTCGGCGGATACACCGCTTCCTATAACATTTATCCCGCGGAGGAAGGGCCCAGCGAGAGTATACGCCAGCTCGCCAGGGACTTAAGCATGGTCACGGACCTCGCAGTGTATGTGGGCGAGGGTGGCTCGACATATAGGGCGTCACGCGTCACGAGCTTTAAGACTGTGGGGTGGGAGATTGTGCCGGCTCTGATAGTCATCGGTGCGCTAAATACCGTGATTAACCTCATGGGCAGTGTGGAGGAGAGGAGGAGGGAGATATCAGTCTACTCCGTGCTAGGTTTGCCTCCTCTAGGTTCTAGCTTCCTCTTCTTCGTAGAGTCTGCAGTTTACGCGTCGCTAGGTGCGCTCGTCGGATATCTAATTGGATTCGTGTTGAACAGGGCTTTCATAGAATTCGGACTCCTGCCGAAGGCCTACACTCTTAACTATGCCTCCATCTTCATAATGCTATCTCTAGGCATAGTTATATTGGCCGCCATGCTCGCCTCAATTTACCCGTCGAGGATTGCCGCCATGCTGGTCACCCCCTCCCTCGAGAGGAAGTGGAAGCCACCCACAAGGCCCAAGCAGGGAGTATGGCGCCTCCCACTCCCACTAAGCATTGATAACAAGGACGAGGCAGCGGCATTCATGGCCTTCCTCTATGAATACTATATCGGCGCGGGTGCGCAGAAGCCAAGCTACACCGTGAGAGACATAATGCACCCGGTATTGAATAATAGAGGGGAAATGAGATTGGGGCTGGATGTCTCGCTGGCCCCCTACGAGCAGGGCATAAACCAACACGTAGAGATCATCTCCATCTTTGAGGAGTCTTCAAAGAGATACTCTTTCGAGCTAATCATGACAAAGATTAGTGGACCTGATTCGATGTGGGCTACTCAGGCCTACTTTTTTGCAGACGACCTCAGGAAGCAGGTCCTTATTTGGAGGGCAATAACCGTCGAGGAGAGGAATAGATACCTAGAGTTCTCGAAAGGGCTTATCAAGGAGCAGGTAGAATAAGTGTAACGCTGCCATGTCTTTCCCATCCCTGCTCACTCGCCCCATCAGGATAATATACAGCCCTGGGAAGGTGATTTCCGAGATATCTGAAAGGCCAGGTATGGGGGCAGCTATGCTCATCTTCTTCCTCGTTGTAGCATCCAGCATCACTTTAGACATGTTAGTATCGTTGCCCAGGCTCGAAATAATCAATATTTTTAGGGAAAAGATTCCAACACCCACTGTAGACATAAGATTTGTCATTGCCCGGCAGATTGCCTACTTCTTCTTAGCCATAGGAGTATTGTTTGGAGTTCTCTGGATCTTCTCGTTCTTCCTTAAAAAGAAGAACGGAAACCTATTATCCGTCCTCTCATCCATACTGAATGGACTCCTAGTACTTCTCATCTTCATCGCCATCGGCTCTCTGATCAGCCTCCTTCTCCCCCCATCCACCATTATTGTTTATGGCTATGAGGCTAATGGCGTTGGTTTTCGCGACCTATCCGTCGGCGGGATCTATGGGGGCGTCGAAGTGCCCGCGGGTGTTAGGGAGGATATACTGTCTAACGGCTCCGTGATATATGCCCCTTTGGCGCGAGCCTCGGTCCTTAAGGCTGAGGTCTTAGACTACTCGGGGTTGAGGGTAAACCTTACAGGCTTGAGCGACGCTGAAAAAAGGAAGGCCCTCGAGGAAGGCCGTCAGAGGATAACCATGGAGGGGCTGATGCTCAGTGAGGCTGTGGTTAATGGTGTGGATAGGATAGCCGTCCCCTTCAATATCTCCCAAGTCACTCCGCTACACCTGAACTGGAGCTCCGCAGAGGTTGAAACTTACAGATATATTGATGCGACAATAATGGGGGTGTCGGAGATGTCAGGCGACGAGGTCGTCCTGACTTATATTAGAAGGGCTCTCTCTCCCGTGGCCTGGCTCTGGATTTCTGGGCTCGGAGCATATGCGCTCAACGTGGTGTATGGGCTGGGGAGGCTTAGGGCTGGCGCCGCATGGGCAGCTGCTTTCGCGCTTATGACGCTGATGGGCCTTGTCTAGCACGCCGGATGTAGCTAATCAGACGCTTATCGGCTGGCGTGGTATAGAATTTTTTGCACCCGGAACCCTAAGGCTCGCTGCGGAGAGGATAGGGCCGCACAGCTCCTACTCGATATTCTCTGACAAAGGATATCCTCGGGTAGAGCTCATAATCGACAAGTCCAAGAACTATGACAGCATCGGGCTCCTCCAGTGGGTTGAGAGGCTAATTAAGAGTAGACAGGCGGAGAAGTGGGAGGATGTTAAAAAATATGAGGCAGAGGTGTTCGGGCATAGGGCTCTGAGGATTACTGGCCATGTGGAGGGTGGCCGTTTTATAGCCTATGCCTGGGTGTGCGCGGGTATGTTGAAATTTTTCAAGCTGAACCTTCAGCGAGAGAGTGAAGACTGGCTAGACATCTTCAGAAGTCTTAAATGCCACCGTAGTGATGGCATGATGCTCCTAAGTCTCTATGAGTTCCAAATACTCGCACCCTCCACACTCTGGATAAGCGCCATCAACTCCACTACAGGCGCATTCTCCCTAGTTCTAGAGGATGAGAATAATGTGGTGGTGGTTGAGAGAGCAGGACCTGCGGCAGCCCTAGGGATGGATATGACGCAGTGGCTTAGGAGATTCCACTCTAAGATCCTTGATAAGTATAAGGTGTTCATAGGCCGTGAGCCGTGCTCGGCTCGAGGAGAGGGCGGACACCAAACTATAACCTACCCCATCCACCCGAAGGGGCTTGCAGTTAGGAGGAAAACATTAGGCCTAGTGGAGGCTTGGCTTTGCAATGTGAACGATAGATTCTGGGCCCTCTCAGCAATCAGCTACGCCAAAAAAACAGCACCCACACAACTGCCAAACATCAAAATAAACTGCCACTCTAAGGCGCTCTAACATGTTTAAGCCCGTAGACAAGCAAAGACCTAAAATAAAGGACACAAATCAGGTCTGGTGCGGATTGGGGCCGTGGTCTAGCGGTATGACGCCGCCCTGACGCGGCGGAGGTCGTGGGTTCGATTCCCACCGGCCCCAAATTGAAAAATTTAAAATTATTGACGTTTCAATGTGGTAAATATGAGGGGATCCGACGCCCTCTAAAATTATTGTAATAAGCATGAGGGGGCTGGTTCTACTTCTCGCCTTTACCCTTGATTGAGAGGTGTAGGAGGATTGTTGCGATTAAGAGCACGAAGGTGATGAAGTTTCCCCATCCGCCTACTATGAGTGTGGATGGGTTGAGAGTAATCGCGCCGTAGTTTCTGAGGATTAGTGAAGTTGTCAGGAGGGCTGTTGGGATGTAGAGGGCCTTCGAGTAGGCGAGTGTGGCGATGCTGAGTAGGGATGGGAGTATTATGGGTGCGTGGGCCAGTATTGCGTGCCCTACAAAGCCTAAGTAGAAGCCGTGAACTCTGACCTCGTATGGTATGAAGAGTGTGTAGGAGAGAAGGTTTAGGATTCCTGTCGCGGCCAGCCACAAATATGCCAGCATCATGTTGACTGCTGAATATCTCTGGAACCCGATGTATCTTCGCCCTATCTTGACGACCGGGTCCCTAGCTATTAGCCACAAGCCTAGAAATAGTAGTGGCAGGCCAAACAGATATTGTGCTGGTTGGTAGAAGAATCCAGCTAGAGCAAAGGCCGCAGTCAGCAGTGAGGCGGTGAGCACAGGTCTTGCACCGGTGAATGGTGTCTTTTGCCGTTTCTCCCATGGCCTCTGGATGGTTGTGGAGCGCTCAATCCTCTCGCCCGTAATTACGAGGAGAGGGAATGTGAAGAGCAGTGGAAGGGCTCTGAATAGTGAGGCTCCAACCATCATTAGTATGGATGCTATCGTCAGTGAGGAGAATCCGACAAGTATTGCCGAGAGTCCTGGAGACTTAGTCTTCAGGAAGAGCTGGGCGACGGTGAATGTGCTGATCAGAGCCCCCATCGCTGCTACGCTTATCTGGGCATCCCACTGTATGGGTAGAGCAGCCTGAAGGACATGGAGTAGGAATAGTAGTGGTCCGGCTAAGGAGTAGGGCTTAGCGATGGTTGACGCTCTTTCGAACGATAGCAGCGCTCCGAGGACAGCGATTGCCATAAGCTGGCCGTGGTGGGTGGATAGTTGGATGGGGGCTGCTACCAGTCCAAGCCTCCCCAACCCTCCTACCAGTCCAGCAATGGCCGAGGCTAGGACCAATGGTAGAAAATACCTAGACGTAGGCCTCATTACGCGGCTCACTCAGGTGAAATATCGACCCCTGATCTTCGTGCTAATGAAGTCTATCGCGAGTACGAATGCTAGTAGTATTAGTATCGCGGTTAGGAGGCCGCTGTATTTCAGCGACTGGACTAGAGCTAATATCAGGTATCCAACTCCGCCTGCGCCTACTAGGCCGACGATGGTTGAGGCCCTGACATTGTATTCGAAGATGAAGAGTAGCTGGCTTAGGATGTAGTTTGCTGATTCTGGGAGGATTGCGAATCTGAGCTGCTGGAGCCTCGAGGCCCCAACCCCCCTAACCGCCTCCAACACTTCGCTACTCACGGAGTCGAAGGCTTCGTAGAAGAGTTTTCCAAGGTAGCCCGTAGTGTAGAATGTGATGGCCAGCACGCCAGCGAATGGTCCGAAGCCTGCTATAACGACGAATATTAGGGCCCAGAGTATAGCGGGTATGGTCCTTATCAGGGCGAGTATTGTGCGGAAGAGGGCCATAATTGGCAGGGGGGCTAGGAGCCTGGAACTAAAGACTGCTAGGATAAGGCCAAGCGCGCCCCCCATCAGTGTTCCCGCGAAAGCCATGACCACTGTCTCGTAGATGGCTGAGAGGACTTGTGGGAGGATAGTGGGGTCTGGTGGAAGCATACCTGCCAAGAATGGTCCGATATTCTGTATCTTCGCGACGCGGCTGGGGTCGAAAAATCCTGTCTGCCATAGCGAGAAAAAGAATAGCACGAGTATTGCTATTCGCCATTTAGCGCGAGCTTTCAAGGAATGTCTCCCTCATTGCCGCGATTAAATCCGACTCGGAGACGCTCCGGCCGTCTCTACAGAGCTTGAATTCACCATCCCTTAACACCAGCACTTTGTCTGCATACCTTGAGGCGAGATGGATGTCATGGCTTGTGATGACTGTGGCTATTCCCCTCTCGTCAGCGAGCCTGCGGAAAACGTCTAGGACCTCGATGGCCGTCACTGGGTCAAGCTGGCTCACGAACTCGTCCGCCAATATGATCTGCGGCTTCTGCATCAGGGCTCTCGCAATAGCTACCCGCTGCCTCTGACCCCCACTCAGTTGAGAAACCTTTTGATACTTGAACTGGGCTAGACCCATTATCTCTAATATCTCCTCAGCCCTATCTCTCTCCTCCTTGGGGAACTGCCCTAGGATGGAGTGGAGTAGGGGGACCCTCGAGAGGGCGCCTACCAAGACATTGTCTAGCACGGAGATGTTCGAGACTATGCCGAATCCCTGTGGAATGTATCCAATGACGCTATATGCCCTCTTGGCTGTATCGATTGAGGTTGTGGGCCGGCCATTAAAGAGTACTACACCGCGTGATGGCTTGAGTATGCCTTTCAGGATCTTCAGAAGCGTCGTCTTACCCGCACCGCTCCTTCCAAACACCATGTACATCTTACCAGCCTCAATAGACAGTGAAATGTCCTTGAGTGTATAGTTTCTAGAATCGTATGTGAACCACACATTCCTAGCTTCCAAG
Organism: Candidatus Calditenuaceae archaeon HR02; assembly: GCA_002898395.1. Lineage (GTDB taxonomy): Archaea > Thermoproteota > Nitrososphaeria_A > Caldarchaeales > Calditenuaceae > HRBIN02. Next base: position 4,983 of record BEHE01000018.1, on the reverse strand, counting down.
ATGCTGCTCAAGTAAACTGTAACCCCGTCTCCTCAATGTATTTCCCGAGGGAGCCGAGGTGGTCACTGGCGGTCTTAGACTCAAATCCTACAAACAATGCAGAGACTAGCCGTTTCATAAAATCCCTGTATTCAGGCTTTGAAAGCTCAAGGAATGCCTCTCTTATCCTCTGTTTGAGATCATCGGGTAGATCAGATGAGACAACCACTCCGTGTGAGGGCAGGGGGCCTTGGGTCTCTAGGACTCTAGATGAGTCCATGGCCTTGGTGTAGAGCTCGTATGACACGTCACCCGCCATCACGGTTATGTCAACTTGCCCTGCACGAAGTGCCTCCCAGCACTGCCCATACCCGCCTCCGAAGATGACTTCGCCGAAGAACTCGCGCGGATTTACTTGCTCTCCACTCTTGCGGCTGACAAGGCCGAGCTCAACCAGCCTAGCCAACGGGGCTAGGTAGCCGGAGGAGGATATAGGGCTGGGGAAGCAGGCGCGTTTCCCCTTTAGCTCCTCGAGCGACTTGTATGGGCTATCCTTGAGCACGATCCAGTAAGAGTAATAGTAGGTCGCATTGACTTTCTTATCCCCCATCGATACAGTTCTTACCTCGGCGAGAAGGAGCTCGGCACCAGCATTCTTGACGGCCAGGTATGCGGGCCAAGACCCCATCAGGGCTACGTGGACATTCCTGAACCTCAGCCCCTCTATGACGCCTGCATAGTCTGTCGGTACATACACTTCTACCGGGACACCCAGCCTCTTCTCGAGAAACTCCTTAAGATTCTTAGACGACTCGGCTATGTCGAGTGGGTTCTGCGTCGGCTGTATAGCCAGTATGATCTTAGAGATCCCCGGTCTCGGTGTGAGGGTTTGGAGGCTGAGAATAGCTGCCGCGACAATTACTACAGCGGCCGCAATAAATAATGCAAATATTTTCTTTTTCTCCATGCCATTGCCCTTTGATAACGCCGTTATATTTAACTTTACGCCTTTAACACTAATTTTACACCATAAAAGACAAAATTTCAACCACCAGTATAAATTCGGCATAACACTATCAACAAATGCTTGAGAGCATCCGACCGGCTTCTCCTCTCTGCCTCGCTAGCTCTTCTCATAATTGCCTTCACAGCATATCAGAGGGCTAGCACGACTTTTAGTAGCCTCCCAGCCGCGATGCCTGGAGCGGCACCTGTCTATGAGTTGATTGTTAACGTCCAGGTCGTGGGGGTTGATGGCGTAGAGAGGCCTGATCCTGAAGCCCTAGTGACTGTGGGCTTACACTCTGTACGTACGGGTCCTGATGGTGTGGCCCGCCTGAAAATCGTGCCGGGGAAGTACAGCGCGTTTGTGAAGAGCGGTGACTCTAGACTCCTTCCCCTCACGCTAGAGCTCGCAGTTGAGGGGAACACGTCCCTAAACGTTCAGTTCAGGCTTGTGAGACTATATCCTGACGGTATTGAGCTGGAATCTGGGGCAGGCTCGACAGAGATTAGAATGCATCTAACCGCACCCGAGGGTGGTAGGCTCTTCATCTCCTATCCTCAAATAACTGGGTTGACGCCTAGCGGCTCGCCCATACGGATGGCGAGGGGGCCGGATGGCTTCAGCAACTTCTTCCAAAGAATAAGCCCAGGTCCTTTGACGCTTGACTTGAGCGTTGAGCAAGAAATCGCGGCTATCGATGTCAACTCAACCTTTGTGCCCCTACAGATAATAGACTGGGAGATCAGCGCCTAGACGCATCTATCGCAGCCTTAGCCATCGAGGTCAAGAGACCATACTGGTCCTTTGCCTTTACGTAGGCTGAAGCTAGTAGGACCCCCTCTGTCCCCAGCTCGATGGCTCTAGCAACATCATCTGCCGACGATATCCCGGCCCCGCAGAGAATTATTACCTCGCTGTTGATTCGCCTCACTAGCTCGACGGTCTTAGTCACCACCTCTGGCTTAGCTTTGGAGACGGGGATGCCTGTCCCTATAAGCTCTGGCGGCTCCACAGCGAGCATTTCTGGCGCCAGTGCTGCGCCTGCCGCAGATGTCTCCGGTGTGTCGGTGCACAGTACGGAAAGCAGGTCTAGCTTCTTTAGGGCCGCTATACATGCGCCTATATCCGCGAGTGTGAGCCGTCTCTCTGAGTGGTTTACCAAGCTTCCTACTGCTCCGCTAGCCTTTACCGCCTCTGCAGTCACGTGCCCAGTCCAGCTCCCAGGCTCGCGCGCATCTATGTGTTGTGCTAGAACTGGTATGTTGACGCTGCCAGCCACCCTGTAGATATCGGTGTGCTGCACTGAGACCATAATGTTGACTCTCTGCTCCTGTCTAACCCTCTCAGCGATCTTCGCAAGGCTCAGCGCCCCTTCACCCGTAGCCTCCCTATACGTCTTGAAGTTCAGGACGATGACAGGCCTAGACTTTAGAGAGTGCACACATAAAAAATCCTCACCCTCATCATAAAGCTTCATCTTCTCCACCATGTCTTTCGCCTTGAAAAGGTTTATTGGGTCCCAGTTCTTAGCGTTTTCTGGTCTTGGAGTTGTCTCAACGAGTCCCTCCTTCGAGTCTATTCTGAGCGATACACCAAGCTTCTCCTCAATCTCTTTCTTGACACGGCTTCCAGTTCCTACTAATACTGCAACCCTGTCTAGGGGGATGCGTGATATGAACCGGGTTTGGGGCTTAACAATTTCTGTCCAGCCGCGTTGAACCGTATAAAAGGTGCCTGATAGATTTATGGTAGTGTCCGGATAAGCATGTTTATCCACACACACTTCTCAGAATGTGAATAAACAACTGTCTCCCTTCCCCTGAACCCCGTCTCATCAACAGCTATACACCTCCTATACCTGGGCTCAGCAGCTATAGCTATCTATCATATCATAGATGATACCTTTATTGCTAGCCCATGTACCACTGACTTACTTATAGACTCCACACTTAGAAAATTAGAGGCCACGATCCCTGGAATCCTGATAGTCCATTCCAGACCTGACGAGGTTAAACTACGGGAGATAACATGTCAACCCAACTAGTTCGCAAATGATTAAAGGAAAGAATGGGAGGAGGGGTGGTTGGCGGGCAACCAGTCCAACAGCAGCTAGGAAACCAAAAGAGGCCGGTTGTTAAGAGCTATGACATGACTGGCGTTTTTCGCCAGTCTGTTTAAACCTATGACATACCGGCCCTTTTTGAGTTGTATCCCTGCTGCTGGGCCGGTATGTCCGCCGGCCCCTGGGTCTCCCTTCTGAACATCAGCCAGATCCTCTTCAGCACTTCCTCTTGTTCTCTGGCTTTCGGATTATTTCTACCGATTACCGACATCGTAAGCCTCACCAACACTCCGCGCACCCCACGACTATACCTCTTATTATTCGACCGTTCTCGGTATAGCCCCAAGTATCCGCGAATACTTCTAAAGGACTTACTAAAGTCGACATATGTTAATAATTCGGCTAGAGCCTCCCTAGCCAATATATGGCTATCTCCCGTTATCCCTAGCTCTTCAGAAATCTCTTTGAAGACTGGATATCTCTTCTCAGCCTCCTCTGAGATCAGCTCCGCCAAGACCTCTTTCTCCACCTCTGCATGATTAACCAGCCTCCTCAGACTCTCCTGTTCCATAGGAGAAGAAGCCCTAAGCTGCTTCTCAAGCCTCCGCTTAACCCTCTCAACACATCTAAAACTCGAGATCATCCCCCTCATTACCAAGTAGTCCTCATCCACCTTTCTGAACCAACTACTATCTATTGCCATTAGTACTCTTATGTCTGTCCTCGCAGACTTCGACCTTATCCCCAGCTTCTCCCTAGTCTTCTTAATCAATGTTAGACGCCTTAGGTAGTATACCTCGACTCCTCGCCTCAATAGCTCTATGAAGCCATCAGTATGGATTATCGGCAATACGTCCATGAATACCTGGTCTCCACGGCCTGCCGGAATCTCCACAGGAGAGTCAACGTGTCTAAAGTCTTCGCCATCAGTTGTATAGGTTATCCTGTAGCCTGAGTCATCCTTTTTCCTGTGGACATCACAGTAGAACCTCACAATTTATATCACCTTTCTGAATGCTAGGGTGTATTTGTGCCATGGGTCGTGGCTGTGTCCCTTTATTGTGTGGTATCTGGCTAGGCCGGTGTTTGATAGTCTGAACTTTAGTGTCTCCATGTGTTTGAACCCGACAATCTCCGCCAGCGCTATTGTCAGGCCTACGAAGTCTCTCGATAGCTTGTGTAGCTTGGTGTTCCTGAAGTTCTTAAGAACTATTACTGCTAGGTCTCTGTTATTGTTGGTTCTGTTTAGGCATAGGTACATCGAGGCCAGTATCCCTAGCCATGCCGCCCTTAGGTGTCTCCCAATCATCAGTGCAAGATTCCCTCCACTGGTTATGACTAGTTTCTCGAGCCTTGGCCTGAACTCGCTGTTCACCAGCAGGCCGTATGGCGGTGAAGTTATTATGACGCGGCGTCTCTCACCGTTGAGCCGTCCCCTAGGCCTTATAGCCCCGTATAGACATGCCGCATTCATGCTGTAGGCGTCTAGTAGTGTGCTGTGGTTTGTCACTGCAATCATCTCTCCCAAGAGCTCTTCAGCAATCTTGGCATACGTCGGCTCGACGTCGTTGACTATTAGATGGTTGTTGTCTGTGAGCCTGCAGGCTATGGCGGGGATAAATCTAGGCCCCCAAAATGTGGGGAGTACCCCCTACCCCGGCCAAAGGGTCTATAACAACATCTCCAACCCCAACACATCACCTCCAGAGATAGACAGCTAGATGCTAAACCCTAGCAGCTTTAGTGGAAGACTTTTACTTATAGATATGATGTTACTGCTGGCTTCAGGCTTAGGATGCCTGTGAGCAAGAAGTATCTACTCCAGCCAGAGCTACTGGTCGGGGAGAAGCTCATACGTATCGATTTATGGATTGAGGAAGGGATACCTTGTATATCGTATAGGCCTGGGGAGAAGGCAAATAATCCACTACCAAAC
>BEHE01000017.1 GCA_002898395.1 Candidatus Calditenuaceae archaeon HR02 | reverse complement strand
TGAGACCTGCTAGATAGGGGATTACAGCATACGCCTTCTCCAATGGAGAATAGTTGTGGAACCTGAACAGGGAAGAGATCCTTCCGATCAGGTAATCCAAGACGTGCACGAAGGATATTGAACGAGCAAGGCCATAGGCCCTTCTCAGAAAGGATTAAGTAAAAGTTGACAGTGCCAGGCAAAGTGGAGTAAAGACTTATATTTACGGCATAAATAATTCCATATGGTGAAAAGAATGGAAGATTCCATTAATGTAGATAGGCAGGGTAGGCTTGTACTTCCTTCCCATATTCGGGAGGCGCTTGGTCTTAAAGAGGGTGGACGTGTAACAATTAGGCTTGACGGACATAGGCTAGTATTAGAGCCCGAGCCAGCTGATTATAAGGAAAGAGTTCGAGAGTGGGTGAATTCAGCCCTAGCCCTCAGGGCTGAGGCTTTTACTGACGAATCAGAGGAGAGCTGGAAGTGGATAAGCCGTGAATATGCGAGGAGAAAGCTTGGCCTACCCTGAGGGAGTAGTAGATGTAAGCATAATTGTCCCAACCTGCTTCGAGAATCCGCTTAAGGAGAGTAGCGTAAACTTCCTATCAGAGGTATTGCTCCAAAAGAGAAGAGTCGCATTACCGGTAACAGCGGTACTAGGGGCATATCACATAGCAACACGGTATCTGCGGATACCTAAATTGTCCGTGAAAAAGGTTATGCAGGGAATTCTAACCACCAGCTCACCTGCTCTATATCCGCACGTAACTCCAGAAATAGTGGAAGATGCACTAGACTACGCTGCTGCATACAATATTGAATCATGGGACGGCTATCTTATATCACTAACAAAAAGCCTAGGCTCAACAATAATATACACGCTAGACACAGAACTCTCAAAAGTTAAAGAAATAACTGTTGTAAATCCCTTTCCACAAGAAAAAGTCAAGCAATACCACCAGTTCCTACGGAAAAAACTACGCTAGAGGAGAATTATACAAGTTCTAATAACCTTCATCTTTTGAGTGTGTCCGGATAAGGTACTATATTTAAAAGCCGGGCCTCGGTGTTCTTTGCGTGGACGTCATTGCTTTGATCTCAAGCTGCTTCAGGCGTAACAAGAAAGTCTTGAGGTTAAGGTGCTTGCTGTTCTTGAGTATATGTTTCATGGAGGCTGTAGGAGGGTCTCAAAGGCCCTGAAGGTCCGCAATCGGCGTGGATACAGGAGAACTCCTGCCTCTAGAGGCGTCCTACGGTAGGGGCTGTCTAAACCCCCTAACATTTCGGGACTAGACTAGGAACAGAGTTGAGAGGCTCTTCAGATACCTAAAGAGAGGACATCTGTATTCCACAACAAGGTAAGCGCGAGGAACCACGCGCGGGGAATAAAGAGCCTACGCTCATCTTAAGATCGTCAGGGATAGTAGGGTGGGAGAACCAATCGGACGGTCTGTTGTTCAATAGAGGTGGGAAAGAGAGGTATTCTTGGAGGTATCTCTTGCTTACTCCCCTGAACCTCATCCTCCTAAGGAGGATCCTGAGGAACAATTGTCTGTTCTTGCAGTGGTTGATGTGGGCGATCCCTTCAGCATATCTTTCGGGGCGTCTTATCCTCAAATGAGATATGCCAATTAAATCCAATCTATTGTATACCTTGTATTCATAAGTTATGATTACGCAATCTCTAGATGCGCTAGAGGATATCTCATCAACCGCCTTCCTCATGTCATTCATCACGACGAACTCCGTCACTCCGTCTGACCTCCCGACTAGAGCCATAACGGGAGGCCCATCTCCTTCATACGTCCCTCCTCCTCCTAACCGATAGCCCCCTTCTCCGGGATCACCGCCTTTAACGCCCTTATCCCTCGAACTCACGTAGGCCTCGTCAGCCTCGCATACTCCCTCCAGCCTATAACCCCTCCCACCCTCTCAGCCAGCCCCTACACCTCCCTCACAAAGTCTAGGACAAACTCGCAATACCTATCAAGCTCCCTAGACATCTGGCTAGTGCTCGTATACCTGGTATCCGTTCCTGTCCATTCCATCCTTCCCTGACATCAGACGACCCCACGCTACACGCACCTAAGACCTTCCCTAAACCTAACCCCCTTAAGGTAGTTGAGGCACCTCTCCCTATCCGGAAGGAATACCGATCTAACCACACAAGGGTCCATGGCCAACGGAAATTCCGAGGAGAATATATAAATCCCTTATGAGAACGAGATGAGTGTTTAAAAAATATATATTCGGTCAGTTAATAGATATGGCCATGAAATCTAGTCCGGTAGTTTTAAAGACATGGTATGTTAGCATAGCCTGCATAATGTTGCTGTCTGCCCTGCTTTTGTTTCCGGTGAGGATATCTCTTGCCTCTCCAGCTGTCTTGGTTGTTGATGACGATGGTTTTGCTTCCCCAACCGATTGCGATGGTTCTGATCCTGCTTATTCGTCGATTCAGGCCGCTATTGCCGCGGCTTTTCCGGGCGATGAGATTGTAGTCTGTCCCGGAGTGTATTCTGAGCAGGTTACGATAGGCAGGGATGGTTTGAGGGTTAGGTCTTTTGACGGCTCAGCCGTTGATGGTACCCCCGACACGGTAATACAGCCCGGAGAGCTTACTCCGGCAGCAGTTCTCATCACAGCTAATGGCGTGGTATTTCAGGGATTCTACATAAAGGATGCGACAACAGGTACAGGTCACGCTCATGTTCATAGGGGGGTATTCGTCCAGGGGGACAATAACGTGATACTTAACAACAAGGTTGAGGGTAGGGGAACATGTCGTTTTGCTGATGTTGGGATCTTGGTCAGGGGTGGTGGGGTTGGTAACGGTGTGGCTGAGAATAACCTGATAGAGAACAACGAGGTCACCAATACCTGTAACGGCATAGCAACAGTCTCAATAGCAACTAATAACGCGGCGGCTTACACAACCATAAAAGGCAACACGGTCAAAAACAACCTCGGGATAGGCATAGCAGCCGACAGGACACCATCAGCATTAGTTGGGTTCAATGAAGTTACTGAGAATGAAATAGGACTTAAATACAATAGTGATAGTGAGAAAGGGTTGCCTGCAACGGGTACGAAGTTCAGGTGCAACGACGTTTATGGTAATGAAATTTATGATGCCCAAAACATAGCCACGGATAACAGCATAATGGACGCTGAATTTAATTGGTGGGGCTCTAACACAGGTCCAGATCCAAGCAAAATATCCGGCTCTGTCGATTATGTTCCTTGGCTGACGGCCCCGAAAGAGGAAGGTTGTCCACAAAAGGGCAGAATGACTGGTGGTGGAGTACTAAGGGGAGAAGTGTTGTTTATTAACAAAACTAAAGTTAGTGCGACAGTTAACTTTGGATTTGAGGTGCACTGTAATAATGAGAAGGAGCCTAATAACCTCCAAATAAATTGGAGGGTTGGTGGGCAGACCTTTATTTTCCATCTAACTGCAATGAACTATGCAGCCTGCTTCGAAACAGCTGCCGATCAAGGGATGCCTCCCGCCCCATTCGACACGCATGTGGGCTCAGGTGAAGGAAGGCTGAAGATAGGTCCGTCTCCTTGGACACCTGCAACGATTCAGTGGATGTTTGTAGACGATGGCGAGCCTGGAGTCGGCAAAGACATCTTCCATGCAGTGATAATTGCAGACTCTACTAGCTATGTCATATCCGGAAAGATAAGTGGTGGCAATATGCAGGCTCATCCCGACGACCCTTGATGCAAGTCATGGCACCAACTAAGGTCCCCATGTAGGCGATATTCATGGTGGCCTGCTGCCACTACCGAAAAGGATTGAAAGGCTTGCTAGACCATTTCAATAATTAATTTTTAGATTTTTGGCCTGGTACTGATGCGATGTGGGGCTAGGCTTAATTCTAAAGGCCGCTCAGGGCGTGTTATGAGTGGTTTTGTCTGTGGTTTGGGTGTCCTAAGGGGTTTTGTGAAGCTACTGTTGTTGACTGGTTTGGTAGTGTAGTAGAGTCTAGGAGGCTTCCTGGAGATGAGCTCTATTCATTCCTATCTAGCAGGAATGTATCTCTAGTATTTGTGGAGTCTTCTAGCTATGTATATCCGATGTATAGTAGGCTTATAGGAGGGATTCTATGTGTCTGGCGGAGCTCGCTAGGCTTGGGGCCTTGCCTAGCTCATACATACCCGAGGGTGGTGTAGCTAGGGTGAGAGAGCTTAGGCGTGCGGGATATAGAGTTGCCACAATAGACCAAATAGCTAAGCAGGGTATAAGGAACGATGAATTAGCAAGCTTATCCATTAAGCATGGCATGATTATAATAACCAGAGACGTTGATTTCACCCGCCTTAAACGAGACCTTATGAGAAAAATTAAGGCCATATACGTCAAGCTCAGGATGGCGCCAGACAGAATGGCAGAGTACATATTAAATAACCTAAGTAGCTGTATTGAAAAACTGTCAACAGCTAACGTGGTCATTCTAGATGAGGCAGACTATCATGCAATTTAAGACGATGCAAGCTCTAAAGCTTCACTGACTTTAGCCTAAATTCCATGAACAAACTAATTTATCCGCCCGTCTAAGCCTTGCTTGATTATCTCGTTAAGTGTCGATAGGTCGTCGAAGCACCTTATCCATCCTATCGAGCCCTACCTCACAGCCTCCTCGGTTGCCGACGCTTTACTCTTCATATCGTATAGCAGCAAGAACATTAAGTCTTGAGTGGTTAGCCTTCTTTTCCCAGCCTTCTCCAGAATCTCTTTGATACCCTTCTCGATAATGGCATCGAGATAGTAGCAAATTTGATTGCCTTAATTCCTTTCCCTTTAGTTAGCCTCGCTCGGTATTTAGAGTTCCTTTTTGGTCTATTAATGATGCGTTTTTGTAACGCTATGTTTTTAAGCATGTCTCAGTATTAGTTTTTGTATGTCTGATGAGCTTTTAGAGTCTATAAGGGCTTTGTCGGCTAAGGTCGATGAGTTGAAGGAGTTTTTGGAGGATGTGTTTTTTAACCACTGAGGAGTATCTAATGGTTAGAGAGGTTGATAAGCTTGTTGCTAAGAAGAGATTCGACGAGCTAGTGTCGCTGGATGAGTTATAGAGTATTTCTACACAAACGAGCCGCAAAGTATCTACAGGAGTTAGATGAAGAGACCCGCAACGGATCTGTTAAGTTGGTATTACTCAATCTTGATCACCCCTACTAGTCTTTTTAGTGTTTTTTATCCATTCTTCTTGGAATAGTATTCTTAGCTTCATCCAGCTACCGAATCTGTATACCCTATGCTCTAGGCCTAGGCTCTTACAGGCAGCCAAGTAATGACTACCACCATCAGCATATACTGGATGTCTCCCGAACCTCTTGACAAGCTCTCTTAGGACCTTCTCAACAACCTCTTAACGGACCCCACTAAGTTTAAGTGTCCAGTCCGCTATCCCGCTCCACATGTCGGGAATGATCTTAACGGACCCCACTAAGTTTAAGGGAAAAGATTTATAATACTTATTTCGGTATATTCTGTACTGGAGGTGAGGAGGGTGGTTAAGGTGAAGACTAGTATTTATATTGATAGAGAGTTATGGGAGAAGTTTAAAAAGCATGCGTTAACGAAAGACATGGAGGTAAGCGCTCTTCTCGAAGATTTGATGAGAGATGAGATGATTGAGGAAACAATAGATGAGATATTGGTAAGTGTAGTAGGCTTGGAGGGTCAGGAGGTAGATTTTGAGCCTATTGAGCCTAAGCAGGGTCTTGTTAGCGAGCTAGTCAGAGCTGTGCGGGATGAGAGGGGGCGTCGTATATCTGGATAGCAGCGCCATAGTCAAGAGGTATATAAAAGAACCGGGCAGTAACGTTGTAAGGGAGCTCTACATAAGGGCGTATTCCGGAGATGTGACATTATCATACAGCATATGGAACGTAGGAGAAGTTCTAGGAGCACTAGATAGAGCTAAAAGTATAGGGAGGATAGATGATGAGAAGTATGATATTAGCAAGAGAAGGTTCCTAACGGAAACTAGAAGGATGCTAAAGCTAGGGCTTATAATAATGGTTCCGTTAAAAATGAGAATTCTCGGAGAAAGCTGGGAGTTGATAGAGAAGCATCACATCTACGCTGCGGACGCTATACAGATTACCTCATCAAAGTACGTAAATGCATCGCAGTTCCTAACTGGAGATAAACGACTGCATGAGGTAGCTGTAGAAGAAAATCTAAATAGTAAATACCTAGCTTGACCACATCCTGCTAGATGAAGGGAGCTCCGGATATGGCTACGCTTACTAGAGGTTGTGATACAGAATATTTGGATGACTAACCCTGAGAAGAACCCAGCCTAACGAAAATATAGAAAGACCGCGAAAGAAATTACTATGAAGAATAATTTTTAGGTTTTTAAGAGGGGTTTAGAGTTTTAAGTATTCCACGCCAGGTGCTTGAGTCATATCTACCATATGGGTCTTTGAAGCACTATGTTCCCTCAACTGAATTTGTAGAAACCCTCGTTCCGGTTATTCGGACTGGATTTTCCATCAAGTCTATAGAAACGCAAAACGAGATGCTATCTCCAATATCTCTACCCCAAATGCCTCTGCCCGTTCCCAGCAGCTCTCCTTCTTCACCGGATATCTTTATTGTTGCCTCGGTACCCGAGACCATCGCCTCCCATTTACCACTCTCTTCCCAGCAGTCTTCCGCTTTATTTTCAAGCACACAACAGAACACCCCACTCCAAGTCCCACTCCAGTATTCAACACCTTCCTCCACATGGAAACTAGCAATCCCGTAAACACCTAGATCCGGTATCTCCACCTTCACGATGTTTCTCCCAAGCTTATCTTCAAGATCATTCTCAGTAATCTCAAGTCTGAAAACAAGAACACCATCGCTGTCAGTCTCTTTTTCAAACGTCTTTATGGCTTGTGATTTGACATTCGTGATGGTTATCTTCTCTTTATAAACCCAGGGAGGCGAAACTTTCGCCATTATAGTCACTTCTTCACCCGGTTTAACGGTGGCTAGCGAAACATTGACCGCTATGTTTTTCTCAAGGCGAAAGATAACTTCTGTTGTTTTAGAAGTTATTTTGAACTATCTCAATTTTCTCTCCATTTTTAAGTATTAGAATAATTTTGTTGTCTGTCTTAGCCTTCGTGAATCCATGCATCGTCAAGGTAATGTAAGTTTCGCAATTATCGTCGGCTTCTCATGTCCAGAGCCCCTGATTTTTCTCCACTGGAATGTATACCTTCAATTCAGAAACGACGTCATTTGGGGCGTTAACCTTTAGCTTCATTTTTAAGAAAAGGAGCAAAAGGAAAACTCATTGAAGGAATTGAGTCATGTGGAAGTATTCATTATTAGAAATTTAAGTAAGAATAATTTCTCTATCCTTTTGCTACGCTTGTCGGTACCAGACATGCTAGTTTTGTGCTATTTCTACGTGGTGGCTGACTTCAGTGATTATTTACATTAGGTGGGTGAATGAAACTAATAAGTGATGGTGTCCGGATAAGCATCCTCACACCCCCGCTCCTCATCATATTATAGTACAACGCGAATAGGTTAGGATGATGTGCGGGTTCCTCCTTCCGTAGGACGCCACTAGAGCAAGGAGTTCGCCGGAATCTACATCAACGGCTGACCAGATACAGACTGTCACACCCTTAACTCTGAGCTTCGTCTCATCGACCGCTATGACCTCCTGTGTTTCGGCGCTCAGGCTACTGTAATCATAGAAGACTTCTTCTCCGCCAAATCGTGTACGGTTGACTCACTTATCGGTTCAAATGCTATGCCAAGACCTTTAAGACCTTCCTACATCTAGCATGGAACATGGCACTCGCAGACGACCAATACCTAAACTTTACGACTTTTTTATTACGCCTAAAACGGCCAGATATCGATGCCACAAAAATCCTTAGTGCCTTGTGGCTTAATTCCTCTACCTCGATGCCCTTTTCTCACGCTGGCGGCTTCTTTGTCTTAGGTTCATGCTGCGTTAAGCAGTAGGTTGTATATGAATGCCTTCTGGGGATGCCTCAATACTCACCTATCTCTGCTTCTTAGATAGTATCTCTATCTCCGAATATTGACTTGAATATCGGTATAGCCGTCTAGAGATTGGGCGTACGCTCCATCAGCAGTTGCTCTAGAGACCATTGTGGGCCTCATAGACGCTTCTATCATCCTTTTTCCATCTCTGAGTCATACACGTCGTACCTGGACATCTCTACGTCCAATATCTCGCCTGTCATTTCATAGACCGCTATGCGAATCTTGATGTACCTCCTCCTTCTACCAATCTCCTCTCTAGCCACGAAAAAGTCCTAAAGGCCTTTACACTGGTAGAGTCAAGGACGCTAACGACCGGATTCCTAGAATATTTAGGCGCTTTCTGGGGCTTAAGATCCAAACCAGGCCTAGGGTCAGCATCCTCCTAATCCATTAGTAGTCTATCTAAGGCAGTATTGGGAGCATCTTTTTCAACGCTATCGTGAACACTTTTAGCCGCCTAAACCTTACTGAGAAGATACACCTCAAGACATCTATGATGAGGGCGCCCCTCCTGCTCAGCTTCTCATCAACCTTCCTCCAGTAAAACGACGCTGAGAACGAGAGGCAACGATAGGCCGTAGGCCTTACTGTTTATAAGAGACCTACCAGCAAGCCCTAGAAGCATCTGGATTAAGCAAGTGCCAAGATTCGAGAGCCGAAAGAGAGAGTGGAGATAGTCTACAAAGCAGCGTGTTGAGGATTTTTACATCACTCTCAGTCAATTTCCACAATCTCACCTGACGGAATGAACTTCCTGTACCAACTTTGATACTTTTCGGGAGTAGTTATATGAATCTCTACGGGCGCTTCAACCTCCTTATAGACCTCAACCATCATTTCATACTTTTTCGACAATTCATTTGTCACCACGAGAATATCTATGTCACTTGCAGCTGTGAACCTGCCGCGGACAACCGAGCCGAAGACATATACCTTAACGTTAGGGTCAAATTTCTTAAGAATTCGTTTAACCTCAGAGCCCATCTCTCTATAATGCCTCAGATACTCTAGTAGTCTCCTCTCATAGCTTCTCGACAAGGGGCTTAAACACCTCTACGACAAAACGATGAATGTCCTTCACCTCTTTCTCCTCGAACCGATAAGGCAGATACCTTGAGACAATATAGGCCTCTTCAAGCCTTGCAACATAGTGAAGCTTCGCATTATCTTCGACCAAGCTAAGCAGCTCAGGGCTGTCCTCACCGAGAATACGAATAAGTATTCTCAGAGAATGTGTCTTAAGATAGATTCCACGCTTAACTAATAGCTTATACTTTAGCATTAGCTGACAGTATTGTTCTAGGTTAGACATTGCCAAGTCCCATTCACATCCGTTAATCAAGTAACTAGCGTTACGCAGAAAAGCTTCAGCCCTAGACTTCAGCAACTCGGCATCCTCCGCCGACAACCTATCCACAGATAAGTGGCGACCATGTAAAAAAGGCTACTGAGTTATATAATCGGGTCTAATGCGGTGTGGGGTGGCTTATTTCTGGGCTCCGCTCAGGGCATTTTATGCGCGGCCTCATCGACGGCCTAGACGTCCACAAGGACGGTCGCTATGCCACGATAGTTGACTGGTTCGGAAATATCTTAGAGTCGAGGAGGATAGCCAGGACAAGGTCTACTCGTTCCTCTATAGCAGATGGGTCTCCCTGGTTGCGGTTGAGTCTTCAAGCTATATACATCCAATTTACAGCAGATTAGGGAAAGACCTACATCGAGTCTACAATATCTTTACGAGTATCAAAGCGAACAAACACGTAAGGATCTATCAACGCGGCATCCTCTGCATAAACTCCTTTATATGAACACTTTCTATGTCGAGAAGAGACTGATAGAAATTTGCATGGAAGCTCTCCACGTCGCTAATGCCCCACATAACTCCTCACCCCTTAACTCCATCGCGAGCCGCTCAGCGAATATTTTTTACTCTCCATGTGACGCTAGTTTAATCTCTTTTAAGATAGCTAGGGCGTTGAGAGTAGACACTATCCCTTCCCATATAGCCTCGCTTTCTTAAAGAGCTTAACCAACTCGCCGACCAGGCCATAACCAAATACGATCTCTAGAGAGCGTTAATTACCTTGATTTCATAGTTTCATTTCCTGCTGGTGTTCCCGTGTCTGCTAATCGATTTTAGCTACTTTTGCGTCAGGTTATTATGATACCGCATTCCATGAGCGGGAATAAAGCCTATCTTACCGTTTATGCAGGACACATAAATAGGTACTCTTTGATATGGATACCAAAAAGCGTTTTGGCATTGGCATCATTAATCTTCCGTTCTATTCTTTTAATTAAACAAAAGAAGAAGAGGGCAGTAGAGTAAACCGGTAATCCTTATGATTAGGAATTTATATGAGACCTAGTTTTGCTTTGATCTCCGCTATATCCTTCTCCAGCCTAGCGAGCCTCTCATCCAGTATAGTTTTCAAATCTTTCCTAAGCTCCTTAACCTCCTTTAATGTCTCATAACCCAGCCTAAGGGAGTCGTCTCTGAATTCTCTCCTGAAGTCGCTGAATTCTGATACGAGTTTTATGAAGCATAGCTTGGCCTACTCTAGGCTCTCGGCCATATCCCTCTTAATAGGCCTAGGGCCTCTCCTCGCCATAATCTATCTCGAAGGCCCCATAGCTTCTCCAAGACCCCTGCTATACACTCTCACCCTCCCTAGATACATCAACCCTCAAAATCCTATATCCAACAGCCTGGACATTCCCAAAAACCCTAACCGTAACCCTCAATCTGCCTTGTGCCCATGCACAAGCCACATAACATCAAATAAACATTGCTGAAGCTCAGTAGCTTCTACCCTCCTCTCTAAAGCCATGCCCCTCATGAATCTCCCGTCATACCACAGCTTGACCATCAGGAGCATTTACACCCTGCCTCGTTGCCTAATTCCTATTGTTTCATAGTCTCTTCTCCTGCTGGTCTCCCAGTTTCCTGGGTTTACGCCGGGTCTAGTAGTATACTGTGCTATGAATGTCTTCCTCTTTGGGAGCTATGCGAAGAGGGTCCATTTAATTGATAGCGACGTCGACGTGGTCGTAGCCTCTAAGGCTTTTGAAGGAATGAATTATGTAGATCGGGTAGCGTTAGTTAGGGAGAAGCTACCTCCAGAGATAAGCTTAGACATAATATCTCTCACACCGAAGGAGTTCGAGAGGGGTAGCGTATTGATCAGAGAGGTCTCGAAACACTGGGTGAAGATAGGTAAAGAATAAGGATTAGCGTTCAAACAAAATCTTCATATGCCGCGGTGGATTAATTCTTGATGATATTATAGCCTCCAAGCTAGTTAGGCAACTCCTATTCCTAGGTCATCATCGTGTTCAACAGCAGGTCGTCTACAAACGCCTTGGAAACTAGCACCGCCCTCACTCTCCTAGCAGTCTCACTAATGAGCCGTAGCTGTCTCTACTCTCCT
This sequence comes from Candidatus Calditenuaceae archaeon HR02, assembly GCA_002898395.1. Classification (GTDB taxonomy): domain Archaea; phylum Thermoproteota; class Nitrososphaeria_A; order Caldarchaeales; family Calditenuaceae; genus HRBIN02. Next base: position 28,383 of record BEHE01000017.1, on the reverse strand, counting down.
CCTCACTGTTCAAAAATTTTGACAACACCCCTTATGAGGTGTAGATTTTAGATTAAGGGTTCACGGTATGAAGATCGTTTCAATATTCATTTCCTCGGCTACATGCTTCTGAGTGTTGTCACTTGTTAAGAGTTTACCCCATTTTAAGGCCTGTGAGAGATATAGTGAATCATATATTGTTAAATCGTGTTTAAGCGCTATCTCGAAGGCCTTCTCAATGTATTTCTCTTCTCTCTCGATAATCAATATTTTGGCATCCACTAGTTTTCTAAAAACCTTATACAATCCCATAGATAAATCCTTATCGATTATTTTCCTGATAGAGTAGTGTTTCCATATTGCATTCAAAAGCTCTTTCTCCGCATGGTCAAGCGTTACAACCCCTCTTTGTAGATTCATTTCCACCATCTGCCAGCCCTCTTCCCTTAGCAGATACTTCACCAGTGATGAGGCATCAATTACTATCACGGTCCTCCCTCACGTACGATGTAACTGAGCCTCTCGGCATTTCAGGTAACTTTTCGATAACTTGCCTTGCTTCTTGTAATACCTTCATTTTGAGCAGCTCGTCAACTCTCGATTCAAGGAAACTTCGAACCTCTTCATTCCAATCGATGACGCCGCTCAGCATCTTCATCTTTTCCTTAACACGTTTAGGAATCCTCACGGAGAATACTTCGCTCACAAGCGTATACGGTCAGTATACTATTTAAGCATTCTCCGTCTTCAAGATAGAAACAATTTTTTCTGGTAGTAAAACCCTCGATGTTATTGCCTATTATGTCCTTCTGAAAATGCGTAATGGCGCAGCGAGGTCTTAGTGATAAATTCATTATAGTATTTGGTAAGTCCACAAGACGAGGAGGCTATGTGGTTATCAAGTAGTAGCTGGGCTGTGTAGCTTGCTGAAGTCCTTATTCGCGATTTACTGTCATAAGTGCTTATTGTCTTATCGAAATCCTAAGACTGACAGATATGCACAAAAATTAGTAGCGCTTTTTCGCTCCAGAAGCCAAAGTAGAACACCCATTTCATTTGCTGAGAATCTCTGGTTGTATTCTGACCCCTGGCTTTTTAGGCCCCTCTATGTAGCGTAGGGCATTTCAGGGAGTTTCTTCGAGAAATATGCTCCTAGGACCATGTCTCTCCTGTTACTCTGACAGGAAAGACAGTCTTTATGAGTTATATATGGACGAGATATCGGGTTTAAGATAAAGATAACAGGAGATATTGGTGGTGGTAATTGGGGTACTTGTAATTGAAGACCCGCTAGGGTATACGGTTATAAACTGCATACAAAAATGCTTAACCAGAGCCTTAGGCACCATTAGCGCCTTTCTCTACTCATGTTACTGTACCAGACTACTTCTAATGATTCTCTTTATGTGATAACTAGCCGTTTGTATGTTAATGTCCAGCTGGGGGTCACCTGACTAGGCGTGAACTTTCGCAAACTCACGTATGTATATCTCCTCTTTATACGTGAATTAGAGGAACTTGCTGGTCTCTAGTGGCATGGTACTAGAACTAAGTCTCGGAGACATTCGTGGATGGTTTGTAGCAGACTGTTTTATTATGGGACTGTGTTGGGGTGGAATCAGGATACAGGGCGATGTTACTCGGGCAGAAGTAGAGCTGCTGGCCCGGTGTATGACCCTAAAGTCGGCCCTGGCTGGAATACCTATAGGCGGCGCCAAATTAGGATTAGCTGCCGAGCCGGACAAAATTGATAAAAAATACGTGACCAATAAGATTGTAGAGGTGCTATGGGAGTTCCTGGGGTACGGCCACTATATCCCAGGGACAGACATGGGATTTACTGAAGATGATCTGAAGTATTTACATTATTTAGTTGGGAAAAACGCGGGAATTTCCCTCCACACTGGAGGAGGCCCGTTTTCTCCTACTGGCTTAGCTGTGGCTGAAAGCCTGCACGCCTCGGTAGAGGCGCTCACTGATTATACGGGTATGAAAGACGCTGAGACAGTTGTCATCGAGGGATTTGGTAACATGGGTTCTGCGGCTGCATACGTCCTAAATAAGCGCGGATACACAATTAGAGCTGTCTCTAACAAATTCTACACACTGTATAGTGTAGGAGGCTTAGATATTGAGCGGCTTCTTTTACTGAAAAATATCCACGGTGAGCACTGCTTGAAAAAATATGCTGAACAATCTAATGATTCAAAACTTCTGCCCCCACACAATGTATCACATATAGAGGCGGACATCTTCGTTCCAGGGACAAGACCATTGACCGTCTTAAAAAGACCGTCTAGCCGAATCATAGCGCCAATAGCAAACTATCCGGTCTCGATATCCAAGGCCATAGAGCTCGAGCAGAATGGTGTCAAGGTGATACCGGACATCATATCCAACGCAGGTGGAGCCATAGCAAGCGCGCTAGTCATCCTTGAAAAAGAATTTTCTAAAATTCTATTGACGGTGGCGAAGATGACGCGGCATAATATGCTTAAAGTCTTAGAGAATTCTAATAAGAGCGGAAAAACACCAGTCGAAGTCTCTTATCACCTAGCATTTAATAGAATATCGATTTTACGCCGCACAGGACCTTTAGGGCTCCTAGGGTACTTGGACCAATGGGCCGCGGTAGGCGGTACAAGCATCTTTTCAGACCTTTTCAAAAGCCTTAAGAATCTAATCTATTTGAAAGAGACTTGAGGCCACCACTATTGTTAGATTGATTCGAGATGGGGCGTCGGCTTGGCAATTAGATTTTTAAGGATACGCACTAATTCCCTACGAAGGATTTGAGGCGCTCGACTATTTACATCATAGTTTTGGCTGGCCTCTCTTTACTCTTGAGGGTGTATAGACTTGATATTCCTGACAAGCTGATTGGTGACGAGGTGTACTATGTGCCCGCTGCGAGAAGCATACTTGGACTGGGTGAGGTGGGGGTTCCTACTGATCCACGGGTCGGGCATCCGCCCTTAGGTAAAATGCTGATTGCGCTCGGGATCCTTATATTCGGTGATCAACCATTCGGCTGGCGCATTATGTCCGCCGTAGCGGGAACAGCTGCTATTCCATTATTCTATCTAACGATAAGGCGTTTACTCAGCGGCAGAAAAGAGATGGAATTCGCCTCTACGATAGCCTCTTTTCTATTTGCCTTCGAGACGCTGACCTTTTACTTCTCGAGGGTTGCACGCATAGACATATTTATGCTCGTATTCCTACTAGCCGGAATATACTTTCTACTCGATGATCGTCCTAATCGAAAGATATTCTCAGCACCTTTTTTCGCCGCCTCATTCCTCTCTAAAGAGGCCGCACTAGTGGTAGTTGTCCCCCTGTTGTTTTACATGGGTTTAAGAGTGGAAAGGAAGAGGATGAGGAGGCAGGTGCTGAGATACGACTGGAAGACCGTTCTTTTTTCGTTTGCGGCTACTGGTGGTTCGATTGTTGCGCTGTGGTATTTCTTGGAGTGGGTTTTATTGGTTCCCAAAGCGTCTAATATTGTGGAAAGGATAATGCTAATGTTTTCACGGCTGAGCATAAGTAATCCCAGAGCAGTCGGTCGGAGCGAGATCTGGCAGTGGTTCTTCAACTACCCCGTGACAAAGGCAGTGGAGGTGCGGCCAGGCTCAGGTCTAAACCCGGCCAACATAGTCACAGGCCCCTTAATTACGCCTAGTGCCTTATACGCCTATTTTGTTCAAGTTAGCTGGACAATAATTATTTTCATGCTCCCCATAATGGTCTATTCTCTCCTTAGGTCAATACATGACCCGACTGCAATGTTCATAGTTTTTTACTGGTTTGGTGGGCTGTTAGGCTGGATTGTCGTTAACTCTGTCTTCAGGGGCCTCATCTATCTCTTTTATTTATTGCCACTTCTCCCCCCAGTCATCATAGCTATTTCACAGTATCTTGGAACCCGCGTCAATGAAGAGTGGGCAACCCAAAAGGTCAGGTGGACCGGGGCCGCTGGCCTATACCTATTGCTTCACCTGGTGAACTTCGCTGCCCTGTATCCCGTCCCCATCTTTTAACACCTTTAACGATAATCATCTCAGCGAAGATCCTTGCGAAGGGGTATCTCAGCTCCATTAACGTGAATGCCTTTAGGAGCCAGCGGAAGAGACGACTTCTCTTCAGCTTATCTACGCCCCTATACTCCATCCACAAGTCTAGCCATCTGAGCTGCTTAGGGAAGAGGTGATAACCAGTGAAGTATATGTTGGCTAAGTTTAGGCTCTTCGCGAGGGATATAAGCTGAGAGCCGACGAAGTGTCTTTCCGGGTTGGTCATCTTCTTCATAAGGCCCATTATATGGAGCATCTTTGCTGAGAGGGCCCTCAGCGAGAAGTTGAGAAGATTTGGGACTCCTACGAATACTTCGCCACCCTCCCTGACCACGCGAACCTGCTCATAGAATGCCAAGTTATATTCAGGAACATGCTCTATACTACCAAAGCTACATGACATGTCCACACATTCGGGGCGTAGGGGCATCATACGAAAATCCGCCACTATGAGATGGACGCTGTGGCTAAGCCCCTTCTCCGCAGCCTTCACAAGAGCCTTCATAGCTATTCCAAGCGAGATGTCGACAAGTATGAGTTCCCCACCATCTTTTACGAGATAAAGACCGTATTGCGTGTTGGTGGCCTCGTTATATGCATCAAGCTTGAGGATTCTCTTCCAGCAGCCTGAGCCTAGCTGGTTGATTAGTGTGAGAATGAGTTTCCTGTAATAGATGTCGGTTATGGAGGAGCTGCGTTGTCTTAGATGGAATGAGTGTTCTGCAACCCAGTCCCAGTATTCTGGGAGTTTCGTGCCATCCAACTGACATGCAGTCCTCCGGGGAGTGTATGAGCCTGTAAAGCCACTAATAAGTAGGTGTGATAAAAACCATACATCCAATATTAGGCCCTTTTTCAGCCGTTTTTAGTTGGAATCTGCCGAGTAGTTGCTGCCTCTCCACTGCATTCCTCGGCTCCTTCCTCTCTTGTAGGATTTTTCTGAGCCTGTTTAGGAGCTCGAGCTGGCCCTTATGGATCTTCTTGGCTGCCTCCTCTAGGCTAAACCAGGCAGCCTTGTCTACCTCTGGGAACTCCTGAGTCTTCCCCGATCCTTTGGGCCACTCCATCGCGAATTTGTTGCTGGTGACTTTTTCGGCGTCTATGCTGCCTTCAAGGGCCCATGCCTGGATTATCTTTCCGCTGGAGAGGCGCACCTCCCCGAGGCTTATGAACTCTCCATCCACCTCGAATCCTGTTTCCTCTCTAAATTCCCTCCTAGCGGTTTCGAGAGGATCCTCACCTTCCTCTATCAGGCCCTTAGGGATCGACCAGGCCCCATCATCCTTCCCCGACCAGAAGGGGCCGCCCGGGTGGACGAGGAAGACCTCTATGCCCCCATTTTTCCTCCGGTATAGAAGGATTCCGGCGCTCTTCCTCAACCAGCCACCACCAATATTGGGGGCGCGGGGACCCCCTGTTAAGCTTTCGGTCCCACGCTCCCGATGGTGGGTGCTCAGTGTTGAGGCTAGATGCGGGCCTGCCTCCACTTGGTGCCTGTATCGGTGTCTTCGAGGATGATTCCTAGACGACCTAAGCCCTCACGGATCCTGTCGGCAAGCTCGTACTGCTTATTCCTCCTCAACTCGCTCCTGACCTCGACTATTAGCTGAACTAGGTCGTTGACAGGCGTCTTCGTAGGCCTCTCAACCTCTTTTTGGAGTATGCCTAGTATGCCTCCGAGCTCCCTGAAGGTAGATAGGACCTGCCTTTTCGTCTCACTACTAACCGAGTGCTGGGCGCTAATCAGCCTGCTAACCTCCCTGGCCATTTCGAAGAGCCTCGCCAGGGCCTCAGGTGTGTTGAAGTCGTTGTCCATAGCCGCTAGGAAGCACGACCTCAACTTAGCGACGGTGGTGAGGATCTCCACCTCGCCTCCACTTGCCTTGTCCGCCTCGGGCGCGCCGGCCAGCTGTTCTAGAGCTCCGTAGAGGTATCGGAGAGAGGCCTCGGCCTGGCCTAGCTTCTGCCAGCTGAAGTCGATCGGGCTCCTGTAGTGGGACATCAGGAAATAGAGGCGTAGGGTCTCTGCGTCAACGCGCTGCAGGGCGTCTCTGATGGTTATGAAGTTGCCCAGTGACTTGGACATCTTGACGCCGGAGACTGTGAGGAGGCCTGTGTGCAGCCAGTACTTTGAGAATGGTCGGACACCTGTTGCTGCCTCGGCTAGGGCGACCTCGGCCTCGTGGTGGGGGAACACAAGCTCTATGGCGCCTCCGTGGATATCGAGCTGCGCCCCAACGTGCGAGAGGATGATAGCCACATCCTCGACATGCCAGCCTGGTCTCCCATAGCCCCAGGGCGAGTCCCAGCCAAACTCACTGGTGTCCCTCTTCTTCCACAGCGCGAAGTCCACGGGGTGCCGCTTGGTCGGGTCTGGCTCTACCCTGTGGACCTTAAGCTCCTCAAGCCTCCTCCTAGATAGCTCTCCGTAATGCTGGAACCTCTCAACATTGTAGAACACTCCACTACTCGTCTCATAGGCATAGCCTTTCTCCAGAAGCGCCTCTATCAGGTGAATGATCTCGGACATGTATTCAGAGGCCCTCGCGAAATAGTTTATCGAGGTTATCCCCAGAGCTCTGAGGTCCTCCATGAAGTATCCCTCAAACCTCCTTGCAAGCTGGAGGGGAGCTACACCCTCCTCCGCCGCCCGCTCAATTATCTTATCATCGACATCCGTTATATTCATCAGGAAAAAGACCGTGTACCCCTTATACCTTAGATATCTGGCAATGACGTCGTATGCAACGTATGTGCGGGCGTGGCCGATGTGGGAGTAATCATACGTGGTTGGTCCGCAGACATACATGTACACTTTGTTGCCGTGTAATGGACTAAACTCTTCCGGCTCTTCTCTTCTGCTGTCTAAAACTTTCATCTAACACCCTTCAGGCGCCGCTGATTTATATGTATTATCGCATCCATTGCATAAATCCACGATGCCACGATTCTCTGAGGATGGCTTGTCCTTAAGGTTTGGAGGATGATCTTAGTGCTTAAATGGTGTCCGGCTATGAACCGCTTATGCTTATCTATCACCGTTTATGCAAGGCATGTTAAGGTGGATAGGGGTTGGATGAGGATGATAATAGGTGCCCTAACTGTGGGGCGCCTATTGAGCTCTCGCCAGACACGGTGGTACTGGTTTGTGGATACTGTGGTGCGAGCGTCTCGTATGTGGGAGGTACTTTCACGCCGCTGATAGTGGAGTGTGAGGATAAGGGGGTCATCCGGAGCGCCCTGGAGCGCTTCGTCGGAGAGAAGGCGAGAAGCGGGGTTCTAAAGGACGTGAAGTATCTCGTCGTCCCTTTCTGGATCGTAGAGTTGGAGGCGGTGACAAAGTATAATGGATACGCTGAGGAGACGGGGTACAAGGGCAAGTCCCTGTACCGTGAATATAGACCCCTGAGGGGCACGATCCGGGAGCGGGTGGCAGTCGCAGTCTATGGAAGGAGGTTCGAGGGTATCTTTGGGCTGAGCCAAGTAAAATCCATCCTCCTCTCGAGGTTCGAGGCGGCTCAACCCTTCAACCCTGAGATGGTTAAGGGCTGGAGCGTGATCGGCTCAGAGCTTGACGAGGTGGAGGCCATTGAGGCCGCAAAGAGCCGGGTAGCTGATGAGCATAGGAGGAGAGTCGAGGAGATGGCGACAAAGGTCTTCGACTGCTACACAGATGCTGAGGCGAGGGCTGCGAGGCTCATCCTCCACCCAGTAGTAGAGGCCCGGTACGAGTCTGGCGGCAAGTCATATAGAGTCTGTATGGATGGTGCGAGGGGGACTGCCAGGCCTCTTGTCGCGGAGCTACCCATCACCGTGAGGGGTAGAGCCGCCCGGGCAGCCGCCGCTGTCGCCTCAGTACTGGCAATATCGCTGGCCGCGGTGGTTCTCCAGCAGATAGCGTTTGTGGAGGACTTGCCAGTTGAGGTTTGGCTGGCAGTCACGGCCGGCCCTCCCCTGCTCGCCACGGCCGCTGGTGCGTTCGGGGCCTACACCGCGACTCAGGAGCACAGGGTGTTGAAGTCGGCCGGCGAGGCGGATGTAAGGGTTCTGGGTGGTCTCTGATGGAGACCGTTATCTACCAGTGCCCCGGATGCGGCGCCCCCCATAGCGCCAGCGAGGAGGACGTCGCGATAAAGTGCAGCTACTGCGGAACCTCCTTCAGGACATTTAAAGAAGAGAAGAGATTCGTTTTCCCGGTCTACTACGACAGCAGCGCCGCGATAGAGAACTTTATCCTCTGGGTGAAAAAGCAGACAGGATACGAGGAGTCGATGCCATTTCACATCAATCTGATAGACGTGAAGCTCCACTTCCTCCCCTTCTGGACCGCGACGGTCAGGGCGAAGACCACCTTCACGGGGCTCGGAGAAGACGCCAAGTTCTCCTCGCCCGACGCCCTCGGATACAGGAGCATGAAGATCGTCCTGAGGGAAGAGTCAGGGTCCTTTGAGAGGTTCATGGAGGTAGCCATACCCGCTTCCGGCGAGGTTAAGGTTGAGGGGATCACAGCCGTCTCGAGGAGGAGGCTATACTTCAGTCACGAGTACGTCAGGCAGAAGGGGGGGATTCTCCACGGAGCCACTGTTCCAAGGAGCGAGGCAGATGCCCTGATAAGACAGATGGCGACCTCAGAGCTTACCAAGCTGATAAGCAGGGAGATAGTCGAAGTCAAGTCGAGGAGCGACGAGATGGAGGTCTCGGACCTAGCGCTGGTATACATACCGATCTGGGAAGTGATTTACGAGTTCAAGAACAGGAAGTATAGGGCTCTCATCGACGCCTCGTCCGCGAGGATCATAGAGGCAACCTACCCTCCGGACATACTCGAGAAGGCTGGATACGTGGGCCTAGGCGCAGCCCACTTAGCCGCAGGCGTCGCTGCAGCCTCTATCTTCTGGCCCCTCGGATTCGTAGCCGCCGCTGCAGCCTTCCTAGGATTCCTCGGAGCCGCCCTAGTATACTTTTGGAGGGGCGTCAAGCCCACGAGGGCGGCTGAGACCATCCAAGCCAAGAGCGCGCTAGAGGTCGGGACGCAAGTCTTAAGTTCAACTACGAGGCGTTTCTCACGAGCTGGTGCATAGTTATGGGCGTAGAGCGCGTCAGGAGGGAGATGGGCATCCTCGAGCGTATCGCGAGCTATATCCCTGGATATAGGGGGTATAAGGAGAAGGAGCTGAGGAGGGAGACTGACATCCTGGTTAGGAGGAAGGTGAGCTCGCTACTGGCCGAGGCCAAGGATATGCTCAACTCCTCGATGAGCCCCGCAGCGGCTAGGAGGCTCGCCTACGACCCCGAGGCTAGGTTCACCTTCGAGAACCTCAGGGCCGAGATAGACAGGGCAACGCAGAGGATAGACAAGGCAGTAGCAGGCTACGCTGGCCTCTTCGACGCCGTGAAGGTAAAGGAGGACAAGCTCGACGCAGTCATAGACCATGACCTCTCCCTGATAGAGAGGGCTGAGAGGGTAAAGATATTGGCATCGGAGCTCGTGGGGAAAGAGGTTGGGTCTGATGAGTGGGGAGAAAAGCTGAGAGCACTCAGGTCCGCGGTCTCAGAGATAGATAAACTCATAGACGAGAGGACAAACATACTGAAAGGTCTGACAGAGGTGACCGACTGATGCCCAAGGTCATCCAGTGGGTCGGCGCCAGGGAAGGCGACATCGTCTGGAGGTATCCTATAGACGAGGTAGAGTGGGGCAGCACACTCGTAGTTGAGGAGTCGCAGGCGGCGGTCTTCCTTAGGGACGGGAAGGCCTACGACGTCTTCAGGGCCGGAAGACATACCATAACAACCGCGAATCTGCCACTTCTCGGAAAAATTCTTTCAGCCATCACAGGGCACGACAGAGTACCCTTTAAGGCCACGGTCATATTCGTCTCCCTCAAGCAGTTCCAAGGAAAATTCGGGGCCCAGGGCCAGACGAGGGAGCTGGCGCCCCTGAAGTTCTTCGGTAGCTTCTGGTTCAGGGTCTCCGAGCCCAACCTCTTCGTCCAAGAGGTGGTAGGCTCGCAAGGAGCATATACGACCGAGCAGCTCCAAGAGTTCCTCAGGGGATACTTCAACGAGTCCTTCATCGACGAGCTCAGCCAGCACAGCATCGCCGACGTCTACGGCAGGTTGGACGAGGCCAGCTTCATAGCTAGGAACACGGTTGGAGCAGCCTTCAAGAGGATCGGGCTCGAGCTGATAGACGCGAAGTTCGAGGGCCTCGACACAACGCCGGAGTGGAGGGACAGGATATTCTTCCTGAGACAGGGGGTCTCCCCCGCGGAGGTCCTCAGGATGCAGACCGTCACCAAGACAGCCGAGGCCCTCTCCCAGAGCCAGGGAGCCGCGGTAGGCGCAGGGATAGCCGTGATACCGCCACTATTCCAGCAGCCGGCACAGCAACCCCAGGCAGCCCTCATCATCTGCCCCCACTGCGGCTTCCAAAACCCACAGGGCGTCAAGTTCTGCGGAAACTGCGGCAAGACAATAAGCCCGCAGCCCCAACCCGCGCAGCAGACCACTGTCATGTGCCCCAACGGGCACGAAGTACCGTCTGGCTCAAAGTTCTGCCCCGAGTGCGGAGCAAGGCTCTCGGCAACCTGCCCCAACGGCCACCAAGTCCAACCCGGAGCCAAGTTCTGCCCAGAATGTGGTGCCAAGATCCAATGATCAGCTACGGGGCGGGGGCACTGGTCACAGTTCTAGCCACGGCGGGGGCATTACTACTCCTCGTGGGGGCAGGCGTCATCCCTATCCAGCCCTTAACGGCAGCCGGAATCATCCTCTCAGCCCTCGGAATATACACTGTCACCTACGGCGCAGCCTCCAGGGAACCCCTCTATTATTTCCTCTGGGGAGGAATAGCCCTGGTGATCGGCACAGGAATCTCAACCCCAAGCACAGTCAACCCGCTAATCGCCGCAGGCATTGCGCTAATCTTCATCGCAGGAATCGGCGCATACGCCATCGCAAAGAAAAGCAGAAGAGCCACATGAGAAAAGCAACTAAACCTACCGGCATAGAAAAAACACCCCATAAACCACCCACATGCAGAATCAATGGATATGTTATGAACATAGAGCTCGCCGGTGGACGCGGCTGAGAGCCTGGAGTCCTCCGCGTTGTCTACGCAATAAAAGATAAAACGTCCGTGGCGTGGCATGATGGGGCGCAGGCTTACTCTCTGAATGGTCTTCGGGTGGGTTCAGTGGATGGGGTTATAGAAGGTTCGTCCGAAAGCTCGCCCGGGAATTAGGCCTAACCGGCCATATCGGTAATGAGCCAGACGGGACAGTCACTATTTCTTTTACTCGCTTGAGGCTCGGCATTTGAGCGGGAGTCTTCACCGCCGTTTTAATTAGAGTTTATGCGTAGGTGTCTAGAGGCTTATGTGGGCTGGGGGGTGAGGATTATTATTGTGGATGTGATGGTGCCTAGTCGGACTCTGCGTGTCGTTGGGTTTGGTGTTGCGGTTTGATCGCGCTGATTATTGCTGGTGGATTGGGGAAGCGTCTGAGGCCTCTGACTGATAAGGTCCCTAAGCCTCTCCTTGAGCTGGGTGGAAAGGCGATTGCAGAGTGGCAGATCGAGTGGCTTGTGGGGCATGGATTCAGGAGGATAGTCTTCTGTATCGGTTATTTGGCTGAGAAGTTTGTTGAGAGGCTGGGGGATGGGTCGAAGTGGGGTGTGGAGATCGCTTACTCCATTGAGAAGAACTTACTCGGGACCGCCGGCGCCTTGAAGAACGCGGAGGAGCACTGTAGGGGCGAGGACCGCATACTAGTGGTCAACGGGGACGTAATCACGGATATTGATCCACTGGATGTTCTTGAGGAGCTTAACAGCGGTGCCATTGGCGCAATAGCCTTGGTGCCTCTTCCGTCAAGCTACGGCGTCGTGGAGTTCGACGCTGATACCCGCGTCATCAAGGCGTTTCGAGAGAAGCCGGTGCTCTATGACTACTGGATAAATGCGGGGGTTTACGGGTTTAGCGGAGAGGTATTCCAGCATCTTCCGGAGCAGGGCTCGCTTGAGGTCGAGGTCTTCCCTAAGCTCTCTTCAATGGGGAGGCTTAGGGCTGTGCCTTTCCGGGATACTTTCTGGCGGAGCGTCGAGACGGTGAAGGACATGGAGGAGGTTGAGAGGTTTCTGATTAGAAGGGACGCTGAGGGCTCCGAGGGAGGCGCGACCGTGTAAGCTTATTATAGGGTGGTGTCCCGGGTTCTGGGTGTGGAGCCCACCGAAGGGGCTTGGCCCCGCGTAGTGAAAGTGATGCTGGATAGCTTCGATGATATAGTCCTCCTGGCATCATCTTTCCCTATACCGATCTTGCACTACTCGGAGGCGGATGACGCGTATTTCCTCCTTGTCACGGGTCCTGGCGGTGGGATTCTAATCTACTACGTGAAAAACGCAGAGCGACCCAGGGGCAGATATATCCACATTGACAAAATCTCGGGTAGGTACTCTTTCGGGAATACATTGTCGCTGGAGCCTAACCATGTGAGCGTCCTCGTCCTCCGAATCAGGCAGCACAGACTTGGTGAGCTCTAGAACTTGAGGGCCATGACGTATGCGTCTTCTCCATCGATATAGTAGTTTTTGGCGACCCGCGTAACTTTGAATCCGAGGGAGTGGTATAGGTTTATTGCCAGGGTGTTGGTCACCCGTACTTCTAGATAGACCTCGTCGCATCCATAGACGTTTTTCAACACGTTGAGTGCCTCCTGCATAAGCGCCCTCCCAATCCCCCTCCTGCGAAACTCCGGCAATACAGCAATCGAGACAATGTGTCCCAGCTTGCGAAGCCTCAGCGTATCAATCTTAGATCCCCCCCACTCGACTCTACACATAACATACCCCGCTATTACGCCGCCCACATCCGCTACGAGAAAGCTCTCAGGATTACTCTTGAAGATCGAGTAGAAGAAGGAGTAGGAGTAGTTCTCTGGGAGGCATACCCTGTTGATGTTCATGATTGTTAGAATCTCCTCTTCCCTAACCGGTCTGATGACGACGCCGATATCGCGTGCAGCCGTCTCCGGTCTAACCAACTACTGCCATAAACCCGCAGCACGGAGTGATAAAAGAATTCTCCCTCCACTTCTGGGCAGGTATCACGGGGGGGATGTGGTAGGGGCTGGATAAGGGTAACCAGTATAATAGTGGCGGAGCACCATCTAAGGGCTGGTGGGCTCCAGTTTCAACGAGCTTGTTTGGCTCTGCAAGGCTCTTGAAGCGACGAATAGTAGAAATGCGAAGGTTAGGCTTCTCTCCGAGTATTTGGGTAGGATGCAGCCAGAGTACTCGAAGATAGCCGCGTATCTCCTTCTCGGGCTGCCGCCGGACGTCAAGGGAAGGAGGCCGCTGAGCGTCGGCTGGTCAACCATCAGCGAGGCGCTCAGCAAGAGGCCGACCTCGACACTAGTTCAGGAGCCTCTCACACTCCTGGACCTATGGTCCTCGCTCAAGGCTATAGCCTCGATCCAGGGAACTGGTTCGCGGGCTAGGAAGGTGGCTGTTCTACAGTCGCTCTTCCAGAGGTGTAGCGGGGAGGAGCTTGAGTGGTTTTTGAGGATTCTCTCAGGTGAGATGAGGCACGGCGTGAACCACGGGTTAATGCTTGAGGCTGTCGCCTCCATGACTGGAGCGGACCCAGAGTTTGTGAGGAGAGTGGACATGCTTGTGAATGATATCGGAGAGCTCGTGAAGCTGGCCGTCTCGGGCGAGCTAAGAGGAGTCGAGCTTAGACCCTTCCAACCCGTGAGGCCAATGCTTGCGGAGATGTGCGACAGAGTCGAGGACGCCATCACCCTTCACGGAGGCGTCACAAGTCTTGAGCCCAAATACGACGGCGTCAGGGTGCAGATACACATCGAGGGCTCCCGGGTCAGGGTCTATACCAGACGCCTTACAGACATTACGGAGAGGGTTCCAGACATTGTGGATAGTGTCCGCGGGGCCGTAGTTGTAGGGTCGGCTGTCTTGGACGGCGAGGTGGTTGCCGTCGACGAGTCTGGCAGGGCTATGCCATTCCAAGAAACAATGCGGAGGGTTGGTAGGGAGAGGGATGTGCTTAAGGCCGTGAGGAAGCTGCCTCTGAGGCTCTGGGTATTTGACGCGCTCTACATCGACGGCGAGGCCCTGATAGACAAGCCCTACGAGGAGAGGCGTAGGAGGCTGGAATCCGTCGTTAGGCAAGACATACTCGCCCCGCGCCTCGTGGTCAGAGAGCCAGCGGCCGCAGAAGAGTTCCTGAAACGGGTCATAGAGGAGGGTCATGAAGGGGTCGTGGCGAAGGATCTTAGGAGCGCCTATACTCCCGGGAGGAGGGGGTCTAAGTGGCTTAAGCTGAAGCCTGCCGACAGGATCGATGTCGTGATAGTTGCTGCAGAGTGGGGTCATGGTAGGAGAAAGGGATGGCTGAGCAACTATCATCTAGCCGTTCTCGACGAGGAGGCTGGGGGCTTCGCTGTTGTGGGAAAGACATTCAAGGGCCTAACGGATCAGGAGTTCCAACAGATGACTAAGCGGCTCCTCTCGATAAAGACCGGCGAGACTGAGTGGGGGGTCACGGTTAGGCCTGAGATAGTCGTCGAGATCGCCTACAACGAGATACAGAGGAGCCCACACTATGAGAGCGGCTTCGCACTCAGGTTCGCCAGGATAGTCAGGATTAGGAGCGATAAGAATCCATTGGAGGTTGACACACTCCAACGCCTCAGAACACTCTACCAAAGGCAGTTTGAGAAGAAGGGGCGACCCGTGGACGAGGGTGATCCGGCATAACTATAAGCCGCGCCAGGTAGGATGTGTGAGGGTATGGATATAGAGGAGGCGCTTGAGAGGGGGGAGATCGCTCTCTACAAGCTAGACGAGCTCCTCGGGAGCAGTGTGAAGGCGACGGAGGTTAGGAGGAGATTTCTCGAGAGGAGGCTTGGTAAGGACCTGTCGGCGCTCAGGTCAGACCTTCCCTTCGACCAGATAGTCGGGAGGAACTGTGAGAATACGATCGGGGCTGTAAGCATCCCTGTCGGAGTGGCTGGGCCCATAAAGGTCGAGGGTACATATGCCCGCGGCGAATACTATGTCCCTCTTGCCACGACTGAGGGGGCGCTGGTCGCTAGTGTGAACAGGGGCTGCGCGGCTGTAAGGGAGGCTGGAGGAGCCAGTGTGGCGGTTATCTCCGATGCGATGACCAGGGCGCCCGTCTTCGAGACACCCAGCGTGGGGCATAGTGTAGAACTTGCAGGCTGGGTGAAGAGGGAGCAGGAGAGGCTCAAGGAGGCGTTCAGTGAGACAACACGCCACGGCGAGGTGCTTGACCTAAAACCCTTCGTTGTAGGAAGGTATCTCTTTCTCAGGATCGAGGCGAGGACGGGCGACGCAATGGGCATGAACATGGTCACCCGCGGGGCTGAGCGTGTAGCCGAGAAAATAGTGGAGGCTAATCCTTGGGCCAGGCACATAGCCCTGAGCGGAAACCTCTGCACGGACAAGAAGGCGGCGGCGATCAACTGGATACTTGGCCGAGGAAAGACCGTCACGGCGGAGACCACCATTCCGCGGAGGATTGTTGAGGAAAGGCTTAAGACGACGCCCGAGGAGATGGAGAAGGTTGCGGTGACAAAGTTTTACCTAGGCTCGGCCAGGGCCGGGGTGCTCGGAGGCTTCAACGCCCACGCCGCAAACGTAATCACCGCGATATTCCTCGCAACAGGCCAGGACCCGGCCCAGGTCGTCGAGTCAAGCTTCTGCCTCACAATGGTCGAGGCTCTCGAAGAGGGCGTCTACCTCTCAGTCACGCTTCCCAGCCTTGAGCTTGGGACGGTCGGCGGAGGGACCTGGCTGCCCGCACAGAGGGCGGCCCTAGAGTTGATGGGCGTGGCTGGGCCCGGCAACCCAGTAGGGACCAACGCACTAAGGATGGCGGAGATAGTAGCTGCAACCGTCTTAGCGGGTGAAGTCTCGCTAGTCGCGGCTCTAGCAGCCCACCACCTCGTCAGGGCGCATATGAGGTTGGGGCGCGGTTGGGGGTCGAAGGGCTAAAAGCCTGGGCCTACCAATTGAGGGTCGGTGTCTGAGGGTTGAAGAAGTTTCCTCAGCAAGGGGAGCTGGTCATAGGGACAGTCACCAGGGTTATGAGGCATGGGGTGAACGTTAGGCTCGAAGAGTATGACGGGCTCGAGGCCTTCGTCCCACTCTCAGAGATCTCGATGAAGTGGGTGCGAAACATCAGAGACTATCTCAGAGAAGGTCAGAGGACAGTCTTTAGGGTGGTCAGGAGCTCGCCGGAGAACCTCCAAGTCGACGTCTCGCTGAGGCGGGTTACCCTGAAGGAGAGGGCTGAGAAGATGGCTGAGTGGAACAGGGTTGTGAAGGTCTCGAAGATGCTCTCAATCTTGGCAGAGAAGGCGGGTGTAGATAAGTCGGTGATAGAGGAGGGGCTGGTCAAGCCCGCGGCTGATAGACATGTAGACCTTTACGGGCTCATGGAGGACATAGCCTCCGGGGACGAGGTGCCACAGTGGGTGAACCTCCCAAAGGAGGTTAAGGACGCCCTAGTCGAGTTCTGCAAGAAAGAGATTAAGAAGACTGTGAGCGTCTCGAAAGTTATTGTTAGGCTATACGCAGGAAAGGGTGGTGTTGGAGTTATCAGGAGGGCGGCTCAGGAGGCCATGAGTCTGGCCGGGAGCGGCGAGAAGCTCTCAATAACCGTGGTAGGCCCACCGAGATATCTCTTGAGGGTTGAGGCTGCAACACTCGAGAGGGTGGAAGAGCTTAAACAACAGGCGCTGAGCAGGATGGCCCAGATTATGTCGGAACACGGCGGCATAGCAGCTGTTGAAGAGGAGAAGAAATGAGGCTCCGGAGATGCTCCGTCTGCTGGCGCTACACGCTGCGGACCGATAAATGCCCAGTCTGTGGAGGGAGCCTTGTTAACCCGCATCCGCCCGCCAGGATGTTAAGCGAGAGTGAGTTGAAGGCTGGTGAGAGTGTAGGGAGAGGTAGTGGGGAGTGAGCTGGATAGTCACCATCTTCAGTCTGGGTGCGGTTCTAAAGGAGCTAAGGAGGGAGGGCTGGGTCAGGAGGGGTGTGAAAGAGCCTGAGTCTGTTGCCGACCACTCCTACAACCTCGCACTACTCTCGATGCTTCTCGCAGCGGAGCGGGGCCTAGATCCGTTTAAGACAGCCGCGATAGCCATCATCCATGACCTCGCAGAGGCCCTCACAGGGGACATACCCCCCGGCGAGAAGAGATCAAACAAAAACTACGTAGAGGCGGAGAAGGAAGCTATGCGGAAGATAGTTGAGAAGGTTCCCGCGAAGATCGGCAGCCTGATACTCCAGCTCTACAACGAGTATTTGTCACAGTCGAGCGAGGAGGCAAGGCTCGTCAAACAACTTGACAAACTGGAGATGGTGCTTCAGGCCACAGCCTATGAGAGGGAGGGGAGGGCCGCTGAAGGCCTAGCAGAGGAGTTCACAAAGTCAGCACTACAGGAGATCAGCGACCCCAGCCTCAGGAGCCTACTTAGTTGAAGGGCGGAACTATGTTAAATACAGCTGGGCTGACAGTCTTTAAGGGTTGCTAGACATAAAGCAGATTCGGCAACGGCCCGATTACTTTAAGGCCGGCCTGGCGAGAAGGGGCATCGACCCCTCGATAGTGGATATTGTCATTGAGAGGGATGCGAGGAGAAGGGCGCTGATAAAGCGCCTGCAGGAGCTGAGACACGAGAGGAACAGGATTGCAGCCGAGATAGGTAGGGCTAAGGATGACGAGGCAAAGGTTGGTGAGTTGAGGGAGAGGAGCAGCAGGGTCGGGGCCGAGATCGAGAGGCTTGAGAAGGAGCTGGAGGAGATGGAGGGCTTCCTGAGAGATACGCTCTTCAACCTGCCTAACATCCCCCACGAGTCTGTTCCAGACGGAGCCTCTGAGGAGGATAACGTAGTTGTTAGGAGTTGGGGTGAGCCGCGCTCAAACGACTATATGCGAGACCACGTTGACATCCTTAACATTTTAGCCATGGCTGACCTAGAGCGCGCCTCAAAGGTGGCGGGAGCCAGATTCTACTACCTCCTCGACGAGATTGTCCTTCTGAACCTAGCGCTCATAAACTACGCGCTAGACTTCCTTGCAACCAAGGGGTTTAGAATCATCCAGCCCCCCTACATGATCAAGAGGGATATACTCGCCGGTGCGATCTCTCTGAAGGACTTTGAGGACATGATATACAAGATTGAGGGCGAGGACCTTTACCTCATCGGCACCGCCGAGCATGCAATAGCGGGATTACATGCCGACGAAATACTAGACGGAAGAATACTCCCCCTGAGATATGCTGGTGTGAGCCCGTGCTTCAGGAAGGAGGCGGGTGCCCACGGTAAGGATACAAAGGGAATATTCAGGGTTCATCAGTTCGAGAAGGTCGAGCAGTTTAGCTTCTGCAGGGAGGACCAGTCTTGGGATGAGCACGAGTTCCTGATCAGGAATGCCGAGGAGCTCTACAGGTCGCTCGGCCTGCCCTACAGGATTGTTAACATCTGTGTCGGGGAGCTGGGACCCATAGCGGCTAAGAAGTACGACCTGGAGGTTTGGATGCCTGCCCAAGGGAGATACCGCGAGGTCGTCTCCTGCAGCAATTGCACAGATTACCAGGCCAGGAGGCTCAGGATTAGGTACAGGGAGGCGCCCCACGTCGAGGAGACAAAATATGTCCACACACTCAACAGCACGGCCATAGCCACTGAGAGGACCATTGTTGCAATATTGGAGAATTATCAGAGGAGGGATGGCTCGGTTGAGATTCCTGAGGTCCTCCACCCCTACATGAGGGGCAGAACCGTTCTAAGACCTAAGGCCTAGACGGGGAAAAATTAGTTAAGAGGGGGACGCTATCGTTGGGCTGAATGGCTAGGAAACGGATTGTCGTTATTAATGGTGATGGCACTGGCCCAGAGCTTGCCGAGGCCGCACTCCGTGTCATAGACGCCCTCCGCCCTGATATTGAGGTGGTAAGATGTGATGCGGGATACGAGTGGTGGCTCTCAGCCGGGAAGCCGAGCCTACCCAACCTTATACCCCCTGAGACTTGGGAGGCCATAATGAATAGCGACGCATGCCTCAAGGCCCCGACCACAACTCCACCAGACCCCAACGCACCTGGAAGCGTAGCGGTAAACATTAGGAGGAGGATGGACCTCTACGCCAACCTAAGACCGATCAAGACGTTCAAGGGGAGGGTTGGACCGCTCGGGGAGGTGGACTTCCTCTGCGTCAGGGAGGCGACCGAGGGCCTCTACATAGGGGCTGAGGCCATGCTTGACCAGGATACAGCGATAGCCATCAGGAAGATAACGAGGAGAGGCTCAGAGAGGATTGCGCGAGTCGCGTTCAGAGAGGCCGTTAACCGCGGCTACAGAAAAGTCATCGCCATTACAAAGCGAAACATATTGAGGCTAACGGACTCGGTTTTCTGGAGCAGCGTCGAGGCAGTATCCAAAGAATTCCCAGAAATTGAGCTCGAGGAATACTACATAGACAACATGGCACAGCAGCTGGTTAAAAACCCGCAGAGGTTCAACCAGACGGTCCTCCTAAGCACAAACCTCTTCATGGACGTTATCTCGGAGCTCTCTTCCTCCCTGATAGGCAACATAGGCCTCGTATACTCAGCAAACATTGGGGACAGATACGCGATGTTCGAGCCCGCACATGGAAGCGCACCCAAGTATAAGGGCCTATATAAGGTCAACCCTACGGCAACGATCCTCTCAGCGGCCTGGATGCTAGACTATCTCGGCTATCAGAGGTATGCTAAGAGCATCTTCGCTGCGACTGAGAAGGTGATAGAGGAGGGTAAGACGGTAACTTACGACCTTAACGGCAACGCTAGCACACTAGAGATGGCAGACGCAATTGCGAGGGAGGCCGTGAAGATCTTCGACAGCCTCTAAGTCCTCGCACTCCTAGCTGAGAGCATGGACAAGAGCCCCTGAAGGCTCCCATCCCTCTCCAGCAGCGAGACCCAGTCAACCTCATCACCACTCCACTCCCCACGCAGAATCCGGTGAGCCAGTTCCACACTCTCCATAGCCCCCCTCTCCGTAGTATCTATCTGGAAGACCCTCCCCTCACCCACCTTACGGAGCGCATCAACATACACGACGCCCAGTAGCTCAGCCTCAACATTCTCAAGCACCTTCTCCTCCGGATACCCTCGAAGCCTCAGCTCCTCCAAAAGCCTCAACGGGCTCCGCCTCAAAACAATAACAGCGCCAATAGGAATACTGCGCGGCTTGAAGATAATGTGCGTGGCTATCACTACATCCCTTCCCTCCCTCCTAATTCTAGCCCCCGCCCTCGCAGCCAGCTTAACGGGGTGAACCTCAAGCTCGCCAGGGTCGGTCAGCTCCCCAAGCTCAAGCATAAGCGCACCTATCCTCTCCGCCAATCCCGAGGCCACAGTAGACTTACCTACACCGGGGGTCCCAGCTACGAGATAGGCCCTCATCAAGCCTTATCAAAACCCACGCAAGGATTTATGTTGGCTTGCCGGCGAGACTCGTCGTCTCTTCGCCGAGGGATCTGAGCTATGAGAGGAGCATAGCTGTGGAGACGGCGGCCCTAGTCTATGGGCTCTCTACAGAGGAGTTGGAGCTTGAGATAGACCCCGCCCTAAACCATGTTAACCCGACCCGAAGGCAGGTGGAGGCGCTGAGACTGGTAGAGGCCCTCGCGAGAGAGTACAGTGGAAACCACTACCACCTACACATCACCGGGCTCGACATATACTTCGACAGGTTCAACTTCTGCTTCGGCCTCGCATCAAACCGCTCCGCCGTCGTCTCGACCTACAGGTTAAAACACCCAAACACCAAGAGATTCGTAGAGAGGTTGAGGAAGGAGGTAGCCCACGAGATCGGGCATATGCTCGGCCTAAAACACTGTCCCAACCCCCGATGCGTCATGTTCTTCAGCAACAGCATCGTCGACACCGACCTGAAAAGTGTGGAACCCTGCCCCAGATGCAGAGCCCTACTAAGAAATAGCCGCTAGAGAGTAAAACTAAGAAATTAAGCAGAAAGGGGTGTTGGGAAACTTTATGGACCATATATGGACGCGGGAGCTTATAATTGCCTCGCCAGGGGGGTCTTGTATCTTACCGGCAAACACTTCGCCAAGGAGGCTGATTAATTGGGGACGACATGGCCACAATCGAGGCGATATCTTCAGCCGTAGGAGCCGAATACTTTACAATCGCTTCACACCTAAGGGAGCTTTAAGGACCAACATCTTGTCCGGACAGTTAACCGGGGCGGTTATATAGCCCAGCTAACTAGGCTCCAAGAAATCTTAGAAAAGATCGAGAAAGCCCCCGAATCCAAGTCTAAGGACTAATGCACGCAGGGGATCCAGTGAGAGCGGCTTAAAACGCTATCCCACAATAAGAGAAAGGCGATAATTAGAGAGACCGAGAGGATTAAAGGGCTAGTAATAGTAACCGAAGATGATATAATTTTGCTTAGAAAAAATTTTCCATCCGGCCTGCCACGATTACTGGCATACATGTTAGGCAGGGTCGTGGCAAAGATGTTAGGTCTAGTTCACGATAGCGCTTTTAGCTTAGGTGAGATAACGGTGATTACACAGATGAAAGGTGATGAGCTGTTGAATATGCTGTCTTCTAGCCCTTTCATAGTCTTTGCTGGTAGTAGGTGGTTACGGCCGAACACTCTGTTGCCGCCTAATATTTTGGATTGGCTGGAGAAGTTTGCAGGTAGAGAGAGCGGTATCTAGGCTCCCTAGTACAAAAATGGGTTGAGGTATTGGAGTTTAGTGTGACCGTTTATTGGGGTGTTGTTGTGGTGCTGGGCTGTCCTTGGTCCTCCGTCTTGGGTGTCTCGCCCCTCTGCTTCAGGTATTCTTCAAGGTATTCTCTAGTCAGGACCCTTGCCTCGAGGAGGTTGACTATGGAGTTTGGCGAGGCTACGCCTGTCAGCCTCCCTATGTTTCCCCTTATCTGTCTCCACTTAAGGTACGTGTTCCCAGTCTTAGACCTGTATATCACGCCGAGTATGTCTGCGGCCTTCACAAATCTGATATCCCTGATTCTGGCCAACTCTATCTTGCTGGCCGCCTCCACGTAGATTTCTCCTTTGTCTGGGTCTCTTTCAGGGAATATTGTCGGGTCCTTCAGGTACCCCTTCGGGATGAGGCTGAGGCAGGTGTTATAGATGATGAACATCCTGAAGCGATCCAGCGCCGTCTTTACCTCTATCTCCATGCAACCCCTCTCCAGCCTATATAACTGGAATCCGCAGCCCTTAAACGTTCAGCTTGTAGCCCTTTTTAACACCATTCAAGAGGGTGGGCGTCATACTGTGTAATACACTTTCACTCTGCGGGGGATAGTCTTTATTGTGGCTGGCCCCTCTGAAGGGTTAGAGGGGTTGGCTAGGGCTCGGTTAGGGCAGGTGGGGGTCGAGGCAAGGCGGACTCACATACGTGAAGTCATACTCGAGAACTTCATGTCTCACGAGTATTCCAGGATCAGGCTTGAGCCTGGGCTTAACGTTATCACAGGACCTAACGGCTCGGGCAAGTCCTCCATCCTGCTCGGACTGTCAGTGGCGCTGGGCCAAACCTATACTGAGAGGGGGCAGAGGCTGAGTGACCTTATAAGGAGAGGGAAGGAGGCCGCCAGGCTTACAGTCGTCCTAGATAATTCTCCGGTGGATGGTGAGAGACCGGTCTCCTCCATCAAATCTGACGAGATCACAGTCACCCGCTTCATCAAGAGGAGCGGCGAGTATTGGCACTATGTGAACAACAGATTCACACCCAAGGCCGAGCTGGAGGAGCTTCTGAGGAGGCTTGGAATCAATCCCAACAACGCCCTCATAATAATGCACCAGAACATGATTGAGAACTTCGCCTCTAGGGATAACATTGAGAAGCTAAGGGCGATGGAGGACGCCGTCGGCCTATCACATCTTAGGGAGAGGCTACTCGAGGCCGAGAGCAGGTTAAACAGTCTCAGATCAGAGGAGGCATCTGTTAAGCGTCTCCTCTCAGAGGCGGGCGAGGCGGTAGAGTATTGGCGGAGAGAGCTCCAGAAGCTCCAGCACCTAAAGGAGCTCGAGGAGAGGAGGAAGAGCCTCGAGCTAGAGTATGCTTGGAGTCTGGTTCACCAGGTTGGGAAGAGTCTCGAGAGGAGGAGGCTGATTCTTGAGAGGATGTTGAGGGAGAAGGCGAGGCTCGAGGAGGAGGCGGCAGCCTACGGGTCCGAGGCGAACTCCCTAAGAGAGAGGATCCGACATAGCCTCTATGCGTCCGGGAGTCCAGAGGAGGTCTTGGAGGCAGTCGACCTCTTGGTGAGGGCCGCTGTGGAGGAGGGTGTGAGGAGGTATAGAGTCTCGAGCCTTGAGAGGGAGGTCTCTGAGGCCCAGTCGGAGATTAACGGTCTTTTGAAGGAGTTTGAGGAGAGGAGGGCGGCGGCCTCCGAGAAGGGTGGGGAGGTCGCCACTGAGAGGGAGCCCTCAGCAGTCCTTGAGGACCTGAAGCTAACAGCCCTAGAGATTGCCTCTCTAGGCAAGGTTATCCCCGACGCAGAGACCATGTATTTCTTGGCAGACTCGAGGTTCAGGGAGGTTGAGCTGAAGGCTAGGCAGGTTGAGGAGAACGTAAAGAGGGCGATTGAAGAAGTTGAGAAGAGGCGGCAGATCTGGAGGGACAAGCTCAAGGAGATTATTGATGATATTAATCCTGTTTATCAGAGGCTTTTAGAGGCGGTCGGTGGGAAGGGGTTGATCAGGATTAGGGGCCTTGACGACCCTGTCACTGCTAGTTTGGAGCTGATGGCGGGGTTCAGGGGTATGGAGCCGATGATAGTTGACGCTCACACGCACAGCGGGGGCGAGAGGGTGGTTGCCACCATTGCATTCCTCCTAGCACTTCAGAGCTACGTCAAGTCTCCGATAAGAGCCGTAGACGAGTTTGACGTACACCTAGACCCACTGAACAGGGAGATGGTTACCAAAATGCTCGTCGAGATCGCCCGCTCCTACCCCTCGACTCAGTTCCTATTCATCACGCCTGGCAGGCTCCCAATAACAGACGGCTTCAACCTCATAATAGTCCAGAACGTGGCCGGCTCCTCCTTCGTGACGAGCTCGGTGGAGGAAGGATGAGCAGGGTAGTCAGGATTCCCAGGGAGGAGCTCATCCGAATGATCTCGATCCTTGGTGAGATTGAGTCAAGGAGGCTGGACCCCTTCAGCGTCGATGTCTCCTCACTGCTTTCGCGGCTCCGCGAGATAATTGAGAGGGAGAGGGATGTTGAGACGATCAGCCTCGACGCCGAGACACTCTACAGGGTCTCGGTGGTGCTGGGGCTTCAGCAGAGGTGGATTAGGGAGAGGGCCTCCTCGCTCTTCATCGACGCGGGCATGATCTACTCCAAGATAGTTGGGTCAGATCCCAAGTCTCTCGTTGCGGCCCTTCTCCAGGCCTGGAGACCAATAGTCAGGCTTGAGCAGATCTCGGTAGACCTGCTTCTTAGGGGGTATCAGCACTTCCTCTCAAGGCCGACTAGGGGCTCGGCTGGGCTAGAGGCTGTGCAGCTCGCGGTGGGGCGTCCTAGCGCGTACGAGGCTATCGAGAGCCAGATAAGCAGCGAGCTAGGGGAGCTTTTAGCAGAGCTATCATCCATAAGTGGCTGGGTTAGGTATTGGGACTTCGTCAACATGAGGGGAAATAGGAAGGATAGAGCGTATCTCCTGAGCTATCTCATCTCAAGGGGGGAAGTTGATGTGAGAGTTAATGCCTTGAGCGGCGAGATCTGGATAAGGTCTGCAGAGAGGGTTTCAGACGAGCCTAGAACAACGTCTCTCGCACTAACTATCGGCAGATGATGGAGAGTGAGTGGTGAAGAGCTGGGTAAGCTGGAGAAGAAGATGGCGCAGGCGGTAGCCTTGATTCTTGCATCTGGGCATAGGCTTCCGGGCGTGCGGGGTTGGGAGCTGAGGAGGAGACTTGGCAAAAGCTTCCCCAAGATAATAAACTCCTTAGACTCAAGGCTGAAGCAGATAGGCTTAAGAGTCAAGGTTGTCCCAGATCCCGAGGCGGGTCCGGAGGACCTGGATAGGGCCCGTTTCTACATCGTCCTCTCAGACCCCCTCACCCTCTCAGACGTCCAGACCCTCGGCTACAGCCTAGACGAGCTCGCAATACTATCAGCGACACTCGCATACCTACTCGCGAAGAATGGCAGCTCCTCCGAGAAGGAGGTTGTCGAGATGCTGGAGACAAAGTATCCGAGGTGGCGGGTGGAGGCCGCCCTAGAGAGGCTCGCTAGGAGAGGATATCTCAACAGGACAGAGGAGGGCGTGATATCTATCGGGTGGAGGACCTTAGTGGAGGTGGATAAGCAGGAGCTGCTCAAAGCCTTCGCCTCCCTCAGCACAGAGGGAGCTGTGAGCCAGGAGGCTGAGGAGAACAGCGCCGAGGGGGAAGACTCGACCTAGCTGAACTCCCTCAAGAGCGCTTTCTTCTCCAGCTCTATTAGCTTCTCGATAAGTTTGGGCGAGATTCGTGGCTCCTCGGCAAGGAGCTGCTCCGCCTCCCTGAGACCCACCCCCTTGGCTGAGAGTACGAAGGCGGCGGCCTTCCCGTACTTCTCGATCAACGGTGCCGTTTTCTCAGCCTCCCTCCAGAATCTCCGCGACTCGGCCGTCCTCCCCCTCATTATCCTCTCCACATCCTCGCGCCCGCCCCCACTCACTATTCCGACCCGGCTTGAGCCACAGTTTGGACAGACGGGTTTGTTGTCCATCCCGCCGACCTCCACCATCTCCACATATTTCCTACAGTCTAGGCAGGCCAGGACTACTAGCTCGCTGTTTATTCTTCCGCGGACGGCATTTATGACGAGTTTGTGCATTCTCTCAGGAGTGTAGGTCTCATATTCGTACTGGTATCTGTTGATTGTTAGGGAGGCTAGGGGGCTCGGCTTTTCCAGTCTGCAGGCTACCACACCAATATCCCCGCTCCTTATCTTCCCTAGAAGCGTCTTTACGCCCTCCCAGTCATAGTCTGTGAAGATTGTGAATCTGAGGGCCTCGATGTAGGCCGGCGTCCCTCTCAGAGACTCCACAAGCATCTGGGCACTCACATCGAGTAGGCTGACGTCCTTACTCACAACACCCATCTTCCTGGCCACGTGGACTAGCCTCCTCCTGAAGACGCCTGATGACTCTACAGCCCTCCTGAGCAGTTCCTCGTCTAGAATCTCTGAGAGGGCCTTCTCCACGTCTGCGGCGTCTAGGTTCTTGGACTTGAGCACTAACCTGTAGGGGTCTGACTGGGCTGAGACCGGTGCGCCTATCCGCTCTGCTAGGTATACTGAAAGGAGGCGAGCTAGAGTTCTGTTGATTCTCAGCCCTCCAGTTATATGGAGGATTACGTATTCTCCCGTCTCCTCAACCACTGCGAGCTTATCAGTGGGGACTGGAATCCCCATCTCGATGTGCTGCTCAACCTCCCTCAGAGACTTCTCCACGAAGCGCGGCGAGACACCATAAGCCGATGCGAGCGAGGCAGCCGCCTCACCAGGCCCCACACCACTCATCCTCGCCTCCAAGTACCGCCTCCTGATAGAACCCACCTCCATTGCAACATCTAAAGGGACAGGAATCTCATCCCCTACCCAAGACGGTACCGCGCCTTCACCCTCCTTTAGCCTAGCCACGTAGATCCTAGTCCCGGAGAGGGTCAGTATCACCCACGCCCTCCCCGCTAGAATGAAGCGTGTACCAACCTCGCCATACTCGGCTACGAACGCCTCGTCTAAAATGCCTACGGGCTCCCCAGACGCCTCCTCCACGACGAGGTACTGCTTCTCCTCAGGAATCATTGAGAGGTTGTCGAAGTAGTATTCTATGAGGCGTCTGGCCTTGATGGGCTTTGTCACAGTCCCGTCGACTATTCTGGCAATCCCGAGCGTCTCCATATACTTGAGTAGCATTTCAAGGTCTGAGTCCTCAAGACTTGAGAAGTTATATGCCCCCCTGAGGAGTGATGCGATCTCCTCTCTTGAGAGGCGGCCGTATTCGAGTAGGAGGCCTGCTATTTGATGCATTGCGACGTCTAGACTGTTCATCACAACCCTGACCGGTTCAAGCTCCCCCTCCTTGGCCTTCCTAGCTATCACGACTGCCTCGAGAGCGTCGTCCGAGTCCATAACTATCACGACTCCGCGGGCAGTACCCCCTATCCTGTGACCGCTGCGCCCGATCCTCTGTATCAGCCTAGTCACCTCCCTCGGCGAGTTATACTGAATGCACAGGTCGATTCTCCCAACGTCTATGCCCATCTCGAGGCTTGAGGTGCAGATGAGCCCCTGCACCTCTCCATACTTCAGGTCTTTCTCAGCCCTCACCCTATGGTCTCTGGAAAGTGATCCGTGATGGATTGAGATTGGGAGCGCCTCGTCCCAGGCCTTAAACCTGTTTGCAAGGGCCTCTGCAAGGGGTCTCGTGTTGGTGAAGATGAGTGTGGAGGAGTGGTTTGAGATAAGCTCGACTATTGCCCTCATCCTAGCTGCGACGTCTGGTGCGATGCCTATCGCCTCGCCCATCTCCACGTCAACCCTGCTAGGCTCGGGGAAGACGACATCCACCTCGAGCGGCCTCGGCATCCTCGTCTCCACAACCACAAACCTTCCCCCCGGCCCCGTAAGGAAGCGCGCAACCTCCTCAGGCTCGCCCACGGTCGCCGAGAGGCCGATCAGCTGGAACGGCTTACCCGTAATCCTCCTTAGCCTCTGGAGTGCCACAGCGAGCTGCGCCCCGCGCTTATCTGTCGCAAGCTCGTGGACCTCATCCACCACAACCCATCTTAGATTCGTGAAGCTCCTCCTAATTACGCGGCCTATGAGGAGAGACTGGAGGGCTTCGGGCGTGGCTATCATTATCTGTGGGGGGCTGAGCGCTTGGATTCTCCTCTCACGCTGAGGTGTATCGCCATGTCTGACTGATACGGAAATATCGAGGCGGCGCGACCACCATTCGAGCCTGTCTAGCAAGTCCCTGTTCAGGGCCCTCAGAGGGGTAATGTAGAGCGTCGAGATAGGCTTGACGGATGGGTCGGTCAATATTGTGCTAAGTATTGGAAGGAGGGCGGCCTCAGTCTTCCCCGTGCCGGTTGGCGAGACGATTAAAACATTCTCTCCCCTGAGAATGTGGGGGATAGCGCGTCTCTGGGTCTCGGCCAGCCTCCCAAACCTCTCCCTAACCGCCTCTACCACTGGGCGGCAGAGGAGCTCCATCCCGTCCTC
>BEHE01000016.1 GCA_002898395.1 Candidatus Calditenuaceae archaeon HR02 | reverse complement strand
CTGCCCCGCTAAGTCTATTTTCGGCGGTCTAGCCGCGGGGTCATCACTGATGAATATAGACAACACGTCGGGTTCCACGGGATATTCTGGCATGAAGGCGTTGAACTCTACATCCTTCCACTCTTCTGCAATCCGGGCAACACTTTCTCTTATCCAGCGCGGTATTGAGCCAGGTAGAGAGGTTACATTGTCCCTATTAACGTATAAAATTCTTATTCCCTTAGAGGCTGCGTACATGAATGTATGTACTGTAGAGTAAGGTATTGTTCCATGTATCGCCCCCACTACTTCACCTTCATAGAATGAGCCCGGAAGATACGAGGGGATCGTCTTCGGATCCAGTTCAGATATTGAGACCTTTTGCCCTGGCCGTGTCTTCGTAAGTATGCCCCAAACAGGATCTACAACCCAGTAGGACGCTATAGAGTTCCATCCTATGCCGGCGCTAAACATGGGTGGGCCATATACAATTTTTCCCTGGGAGTTTATGAGCTGGTAAAGCTCTGCTTTATGAATGTTGAGTGGAAATATCTGGACTATCCATCTATTGTCCCATATACGCTCGATTTGATGCCATCTCTCAATCTGGTAACGCCGCGTCTGGAGATAAAGTATGCGTCCTACAATCTCGTCCTTGTCCATCCCCCTCGTCAACTCCGGGTTAATCATGGATAACACGATCCCGCGTGAGCCCTCTATGCCAATTTCCCCATAGGCGCGTGTTTTCATAAAGTCTGGGACAAAAGCCGCATAGCCCATTAGGGATTCATCACCCCACCCTGTGAAAGAACCTTGGAACGGTAGAGTAACCCTGAATTTCACCTTAACAGGGAGATAGTAGCCAGGAGGTGCTGGATCACCAATCGACAACACCATCCCGTTTAGTAGGAATTGAGGCCTAAGCCAGACCCGTCTATCATCGACGTTAACCCCGCTTAAACCCTGCGGGCGGCTTGCAATGTAGTCTGCAACTTCTTTAGATGCTGGTATGAAGCGGCCCGTCAACCTATAGGCGCCCAGCGCTGAGGTGGGAAGCGTAAACGAATAATTACCGGCGGAAAAATCGTACCTCGTGATAATCCAGCGGGGGTAGTAAAAAGTAATGAAGCCCCTATACTCGTCTGGAATCTTGCTATACAGACCTAGCAACACATACTCACCCGGCGGACCGTGGAGGCCCTTCTCACTGATAATCCAATTCCCAGTTGTTATGTCTATTACTGGTAAGTCGGCGAGAGGCTTTACGTATTCTTCGAATGCGTCTTCCCATCCTGTTAAAACGGATGGTGAGGGGGGGTTAGCGAGGCCAGAAATAGGCAAGTCAGTTTTTACAACTATTTTTTTAAGAGATGGGTCGAGGTCAATCCATGTACCGTTTATAAATGCTCTTACCCATACATGGTATATCATTGCATTATTTCTATCTGCGTAATGTAGCAGTCCCGCGAGCCTGTAGATTTGAACTGCATCATCTATGTTTGACGAAGTGATTCTTAGACCAAGAGTCTCAGCGAGGGTTGTTAAAGGTATCTTAACTACGCCGAAAGCATATCTAGCGGGAAAGCCTGCCGTCCTTAAAAGAGATATTAATAGACTAGACTGGTCCAGGCTGTTCCCATAGCTGTCATAATATGTTCTAAGCCCGCCTCGAAGAACACCCCAATACGTATCGAAAAACACGTTATTTCGCACATATTCGTGTATCTTGACCGGGTCTCTGCCTAGTTTAGAAACCAGGTCCGCAAAAACCGGCGATTCAGGTGTATCACTACTCTCCAACAATACATCATTAATCGTTGGCGGAGACTCGATTATTTCTATTGGAGAAGATGTGACGTTTACTCTGACCGAGATTGTGTCTCGGTTATCGCTTTTAATCCATACTATGGCAAGCGTCATAACTCTAGCCACTATCGGCACATATTCTAGTCTCAAATTGTTAATATCCGATGCGGCTAACTTGGTCCTGTCCACCCACCACACACTCTCACTAGGCTGGATTCTCCCTGTCCACAGCTCGAGCCAAATTTCCTGATTTGGCACTTGTTCACGCGAAGCCGCTTCGATGTTAAGCTTGACTTTACCTAAACTTTCTTCGGATATACTTATGTATACAAGTCCTAGAACGAGTGACCCGTATCTAGGTGTAGGTCCCACTCGAACATCAACTATACCGCCTCTCTCATTCAGCTCGGGAACATCTTCTACAGCTGAAGCTGATGTGAGAATGAGCGGTATACACACGCTTGGAAAAAACAGGCTAAAAGCAATTAGTAACGGAAAGAGCCGGTATATCCTACCTTGATAGATTTTAGACATTTAAGGGTTGAAAACTGAACGTGTATTTAAATGTTGTATTGACGATTATGCCTTGTGGCTTAATTCCTCTAGCTTGATACCCTCTTCTCCTGTTCTCCTGCTGGTGGTTCTTTGTCTTGGTTTTATGCGGCGTTTAGTAGGAGGTTGTATATGTATGCCTTCTGTATTATCTCTATCTTCATCCATCTTTGGCTTATTGGATAGTATTTCTTCTCCGAGTATGGATTTGAAGACTGATATTGCTGTTATAGCCTACTATCCTGCGCCATATATCATAATCCTAGCTCTCTTATCATCCTAGCGGCTGACCTCCTCGAGAGAGGTCCTCTGTCCGTTATGGCGTTCCTTCTAGGCCTTATTACAGGCTCTATGCCCATAGCCTCGAGACGTCTGTACAGCCTTATAGAGTCTTATGCTCCATCAGCTATTACCCTAGATATCTCAACAGCCTTAACAACTCTATCCACCACTCCCTCAGCAGCCTCAGAGTCGCGAACACCATCCCTAGACAACTCCAAGTCCACCATCTCTCCAGTCTTAGCGTTCACAGCTACATGTATCTTGACATACCTCCTCCTCTCACCATACTTCCTCTCAAGCCAAGAACCAGCCCTACATGCCCTAACGCCAGTAGAATCCAAGACTATTGCTATAGGCCCTCTAGAATCTCTCAATGCCTTTAGGGGGCTTAGATCGATACCTAGCCTCATCATCCTCCCCCTAACCCATGAATAGTCTATGCTAGGAAGTATTGGGAATATCTTCCTAAGGGCTATAGTGAACCCCTCCAGCTGCCTAAACCCTACAGAGAAAACATACCAAGAACAGCTAGGAATATGATGAGGCTATTCGTTATCCTGTATGGCCTCCCCTCTTACCATAATTCAACTCCCTAAGCTCATCAGAATAACTCCTAACGAACCTAAGGTCCAGTATTATCTCACCCCTCCTAATCAGCCTCTCATCAACCCTCCCCCAGTAAGAAGTCATTGAGGAGAGGGAAGTATTGGTAGGCCATAGGCCTTACTCTTTATAAAGAAACACCCTCAGAACACGAGAAGCACCAATACAAAGCCAGAGAATAGGCTCAGCAGCCGGGAAAAGACTATGAAATAAGCCACAAGGCAGACGATTACGATCCCCCCGATCATAGAAGAAAGAAAATGAGCTACTGTTTCGTTGGAACTGACAATTAGAAAAATGCTTACATCCAAATCGGGCTTCCACTTATCCCCCCATAGGGAGCCGGGAGGGGGCCTCTCTTCCCAGGATGCCACTGTTCATGGATCTGCGTTTCTTCTCTTTACGCCCACACTAACCAAAACTATAGAGATGCGAGCCATCGTACCCATCCATGAGCGTCTGACATTTTTTACGTATCCATCCTAGCTTAACTTTCATTCAGAGGACTATCTTATCGTCCAGGGAGTTGTCAATCAAAAATACCAGCAGAGCGAATAATAGCCAAATCTACCCTAAACACTTATCTAAGCATAAAGAACTTAGGTTCGCCCCCTCAGGTTGACAAACCTACGGAAACCTAATATATATGCAATCAATAGTAACCCGCGAAATGCCATCACACGGTTCTATAACAAAGGCAGGTAAGGTCAGGAGCCAGACACCGAAGATAGAGCCAAGGCCGCACAGGTCACCGACTCCGAGGGAGAGAAACAAATACAACTACGTCAAAAGGGTGTTAAACGCCTCCACACAGCAGAAAGAATAGAATGGAAGGCCCGGTACTCCTCACGGGTGGAGCCGGCTTCCTTGGAAGCCACATACTAGACAGGCTCCTCAAACAGCAAGTAGAGACAGTGGTGCTGGACAACTTCTCATCCGGCCAGCAGGCAAACATAGCGCACCATAGAGGCAACAGACTGCTCAAGATCGTCGAAGGCGACATAAGAGATAGGGAGGCAGTCAACAAGGCTTTGCAGGGCTGCAGAACAATAATCCACCTAGCCGCAAACCCTGAAGTCAGAATGGGAGACCCAGAAGAACATCTAGAACACAACATAAGAGGAACACTAAACATCCTGGAAGCCGCCAGACGACACGACATACCACTCATAGCATTCGCATCCTCTTCCACAGTCTACGGTGAGGCAAAAACACTGCCAACACCCGAAGACTACTCACCAATGAAGCCAATCTCAACATACGGAGCCTCAAAGCTTGCCTGCGAAGCCCTACTCTCAGCCTACGCCCAAACATACAACCTCCCCGCAGTAGCACTAAGATACGCCAACATCGTCGGCCGGAGGGCGAGGCGCGGCGTAGTCTACGACTTTACCAGAAAGCTCCTCGTAAACCCAACTAGGCTCGAGATACTGGGCGACGGCACGCAGAAGAAGTCCTACATATGGGTAGGCGACGCGGTAGAGGCTACATTAGTATCGATTGAAGCAAGTGTCGGCGGCTTCGAGGCATACAACGTAGGAAGCATCGACGCCATAACAGTCAGAGAAGTCGCCGACACAGTCTGCGAGGCCTTAAACCTCAAGGGTGTGGAGTATGTCTTCATGGGGGGTCCCGGTGGTCGAGGTTGGCCGGGTGATGTTAAGTTTATGCATTTAGATATTAGCAAGCTGATGACCCTGGGCTGGAGGCCGAGACACAATAGCAGGGAGGCAGTAGCGATGGCTGCGCGGGAAGTAAAGAACGAGCTTTCAAAGGTGGGTAGATAGTTTATCTGCCCTCTTCTGGCTTGACGCTGCTAGTCTCTTGTTGTAACTCCTTCTCAATCTCTTCTAGGGGTTTTGGCGGAGGAGTGGTGGCGAGTGTGTAGCCTATCCATGCGAGGACTCCGAGTATCGCAGCTACGCCGGCGAAGGCTGTAATCTGTAGGACGAGAAGCGCCCACTGGCTGAAGAAGACCAGCCAGCCGTATATTATTATCCCGGCAATACATCCAACGAGTAATATCACTCCCAGCTGCTGATCCCTAGGCAAGCCGAGAATAAAGACGAGCAAAGCCACGATATAAGCATTAACCATGTCACAATCCATAAAGAAAGACACCTAACACCAAATAGTCATGCATTATCCCCACCGAGATTTCCGAACTACTGAAACCAATGAATCGAGAGACGGTATTATGGCGATTACTTGCAGGAAAAACTCTTAAAAAACCACGTAAAAACCTAGTATCAGGTGACACTATTCCGATGAAGAGCGTTGAAGGGACAGTAGCTATGCGGGAATCGCCCGCTATGAAGGACCTAGTACTCCTCCTCTCCAGGGAGAGAGACGAGCAGGAGATTACGCCGGTCCAAGTACCGGGACTAGGCGTGTACTACACCATAGCGGGATTCCAGATACAGGCAGGGAGTGTGTTGAAGCATTATAGTGAGGCGTTCCTAGAAGTAAAAAGATATGTCTCGTTTCCCTCATGCTCGACCTGTGGCTCAACCTCTCTAAGACTTGAAGTCTTATGCCCTAGCTGCAGGCAGAGTGATCTACTCCGCATAGACCTCGTGGTTCATTACGAGTGCGGGTATATGGATGGTGTAGAAGGCTTTGTCAGAGACAGTCAGGGTCTGCTTGAAAAATGTCCGAAATGTGGCAAGTCTCTGAAAAGAGTGGGGATAGATTATGGGCGTCCAGGTCTTGGCTTCAAGTGCCAGCTGTGCGGAGTAATATTCCAGTACCCGCTAACTATTCTGAGATGCGACAAAGACCACCTGACGACGCTTGACAAGATTAGTGTGGAGAGATACCCGGTCTTCACATTGAGTAAGGATCTCCAAAAGGCTCGCACCATACTTGGATTACTCGAGAAAATCCGAGCAGAGCTTGAAAGGGGCCTAAACGTAGAGGTGGAGATCTTGAAGGTTATCAAAGGTAGAAGCAAAATGGCACACGTAGTTCATGCTTTAATCCGCTCGGATGGTAAAGTTGCAGCCATTGAAATCTTGGACGAGGGCTCCGATATCTCGGAGGCTATGGGCGTGGTTTCGAAGGCAGTGGACCTGGGCATGCATTTCATAGTTATTCTGGACCAGAAGAAGGCATCAGAGCTAAGAAAGGTGCTTAATCCGGATTACTTTACTCTTATTCCGATGAGGGAGAGGGGTTTAGAAAGCATAAGAGACTTGCTCCTAGAGTCGGTGTATACTTTTGTCTTGGGTAAAAAGGTCTAGTAGAAGGATAGCCTTCGCTTTTATCTTCCTATCACTTGCCTCATTTTCCCTAATTGTCTTCACACGGCAATCACTATTGTTTCTCGCATACTTCATTACTGTTTTCTATACCGCTTGGGGGGTTTACCACATATTATTGACTATAAAAGGTGTTGGACCAGTCTTTAAACCCCATACGCCACCGAGCAGGTTCCCTAAGGTCTCCGTGATCGTTCCGGCGCTAAGTGAGCCCATTCTTCCGAGGACCATCGAGGTGATTGTAAATCACCAAGCATACCCCGCGGGTTCTAAGGAGGTTGTAGTCGTGACAGATGACCCACTCGGCGATCGGGTGTCACTGTTCATGCAGCAGAGATATCCTGAGAATGTCAGGGCCTTGGCGCGAAGGGCCTTCTACCCTACTAAACCTAGCGCCCTGAACGATGCTCTGAGGCTCTGCTCGGGAGAGATTGTGGGGATTGTTGATGTGGAGGATATACCTGACTCGAATGTTTTCCAGAAGGCAGTATCAGCGCTGGTGGACCATGGCTATGACGCCGCACAGGCCATACTGAGAATAAACAATGAGGAGGACTCGTGGATAACTCGGGTCTTTGCATATGAGTATGCGGGCTGGTTCCGTGTCTGGCTTAATGGTAGGGCGCGACTCGGGCTATACACTCCGCTGGGTGGAACCGGCAACTACTTCTGGAAGGATAGGACGGTGCAGGTAGGTGGCTGGGACTCACTCAACGTAGCGGAGGACGCTGAGTTGGCTATACGCATGACCCTCGCCAAGATGAAGATAGGTGTCATAGACGCTAGGCATTGGGAGGAGGCGCCTGTAACCTTCAGAAAGTGGCTTAGGCAGAGGACGAGGTGGTTTAGGGGCTGGCTCCAGAGTCTCTGGAAATACGCGCCACTTCTTTGGCGCCCCGGCTTCGTAAAGAGAATCGGACTAATCAAGCTACTCTCCATTCTGCTAATGCTTTGCACCCCTATAGTCGTGTTACTGAATTGGGTTAGCTTCGCTCTGACCGGGCTATGGATGCTGGAACTATACGGCATCACGTCTCCACTTCTCAGCAACATCTTCCCTGTATGGGCGACCCTGCCTGTCTTCTTTAATGTTGTCTACATTTCGTCTTGGATCATAGGCGGACGCATTGAGAAGGTTAGGACACCCTGGTGGTCCGTTATCCTGCCAATGCTGCTTTACACATATGTGATGATGCCTCTCGCCAGTCTTAGAGCGATATATCAGGAGATAACTAAGCCGGTTATATGGGAGAAGACAGAACATCCTGGCAGAGGAGTGGTCGGCTTTGTAGCAGAGGCAGAAGTCAAACAGCAGGTTCCAGCAGCATACCAGCCACAAATGTCTGAGGGGCCGGGCGGATACTATGCAACGCCTCGAAGAGCCCTCTCTGAGGGAGCCGCAATAACATTGTGGAGCGCAGTACTTATCCTCGACCTATTATTCATCTGGCTTCTTTTATCAAACCCAAGCATTCTAAGCTGGACATAATTCTGATTAGAAGAGCTACTGCTACAAGAAACTTGACACACAGACACCCCACCTTCAAAACGCCCCCATTCCTGTATGCGGCTCTCTCCGCGGTGTACACTCCAGCGTATGGTAGGTTTTCCAACCATCCCCGCCCCACATCCATTATCTTCTTGGTGTGTTTCTTAGTTTCGTGTTGCATCTAGGGCGTAAGACCTATCCAAATACGTAAATGGCGCTGTGAAGCACCTTTAGGCTAAGCTTATTTTCCTCCCTTAGCATCATCTCTGCGTGAGGGCTAGACACACTGGACTAGCTGCGGCTTGGGCTGCGTACTTCTTTATCGCAGCCGCGATAGGTGTGTCGCCTTGGTTCAACATCTATGACAACGCCCTTAGCGATCTCGGCAACTACGGGAGGCAGGGGCTTAAGGCCGCGATCTTTAACACCGGTCTAATAGTCTCTGGACTACTGGCCTCCATTACCGCAGTTCTGATACTTCGTGGGAGACGCCACCGCCTCGTCATCCCATGGTCCATCCTGCTCTTTTTGGCTGGAATAGACCTCGTGTCGGTCGGGATTCTGTCGGAAGACTTTGGAGCGGCTCATGGTACTGTTTCAGTAATCCTCTTCACACTCTTCGGTCTGACCATGCTCGTTTATGGCGTATGCTCACTCTTTATGAAGGACTGGGGGGCCGGCGTCTACGCCATTGCAGCATTTTTGGCGACCCTTGCCACGTGGATAATAGATTGGCCCTGGACAGGCATTGCTATTCAGGAGACGATAGCCTCTCTCCTCGTGTCAATCGGACTAACCATAATAGCCATCAGGCACGGCTGACAATAGTTTACTGCATCCCGGCCCTTGGACAGTTCACCGACCGTGGCTAGAGGCGTTCATATCTGAGATATGACTTTTTAAAAGACGGTGATGTTGTCGGCTTGGAGGGAAGGTAGTTGTCTGCAAGGGAGACGCATTTCGGAGGGGCTGGACACGTCTGGGCGTCGAGATATAGGAGTGGGGCTGTGGCGAACGCGTTCGTATCCATTTTATGGACCTTGCTTTACGTGCTGCCGTTCGAGCCTTTCCCGGTGTTGCTGAAGATAGTTGTGGCTGGCGGCCCAGGGGTGTGGTTCATGCTTGGTTACCTGCTATACATAATAGTCGGCTTCGGGGGATTTCTAGGACTATCATACTTGTACTCCATTGCTGAAGCCGCGGGCGCTAAGAGGGTTAACAACTTCCTTGCCCTCACAGGCTATGCTGCGCTATTCATCGGGTTTACCGGCACCACTATTGGACTGGCCGTGGCCGGGGCTGTTGGAGGCTACACAGCAGTTATACTACATGCACCTGCAGAAAACGTCCGCATGGTGATGGAGCCTTTTGTAAACCCTCTTAGGATCCTATGTCTAGTCACGGTGATAGGAACTATCGCGAGCCTAGCGGCCCCCTACACACCAAGTCCTCGCCCAGCATCCACTACCTAATCTTGATCGCCACTAGAATGATCAAGGCGAGAGCCATAGATATGGCGAGGGTCAGCAGAAATGGGACTAGATAGGGTGTAATCTCCTCCGACACCTCCCAGGAGACGGGGGAATACGTCCATACAGCCTCACCACTTCTGGGAAAGCTGATGGATATGAAGCTGGGGACAGGCGCGCCACCCCCAACTATGAATAGGGATTCTCGATAGAAAACCTGCCCATCATCAACATACCATCCTCCAACCACCCTCTGTCCATCTACGAATATTCCGTGAAGAACCATGCTCCCCATCCCGGCGAAGACATCTTCACTAGTTGTGTATGACTCGAGCGCGACTACCTCGTGCCCTCCCGGCCTGAAGGAGACGCTCCCGTCGGCCACCATTGCGAAAACCCCCCTTTCCCCGGTCGAGTGATCATATACTTCTCCAAACCATGTTGGATAGGGGCCTCGCATTGTTAAGTAGACCGACAGCGAGAGTCTGCTGCCTGGGGCTGGGTGTGGAGAGGCCCTGTAGGCGACTAGGTGATACTCCTTTCTCGACCCATAGATGCCTGTCACATACATCACATAGGTTGACCAGTGGTTCTGTCCCGGCTCAATTCCCGCCGCAACCTGTAGAACCGTGCCCGACATCGTCATGGCGCTCACAATAACGTAGATAGTGTTGTCGGTGTAGTTGATGTTTGGAATAGTGACGACTACAGTGAGGTTTCTGGACGAAGGCCAGCTGAGAACTCCTCCGCCGCCGATAGGGCACCCGTCAGGCAGAGTTAGACCAAGGGCCCAAGGCTGTCTGCTAACAACCCTTTCCCACTCATCTGAACCAGAGGCGCATGGTAGCAGCACCAATAGGGCTAAGAGTAAAAGCAACGACTTAGCCGACCGCCGGAGGTCCACCTCTATCCGTCAACTTAAACCATCCTAACCAGTTATTATCTTAAAGGTGAGCTGTTTTCAGGCTTAGGGAGTTGGTCAGGACCGAGACTGAGCTGAGGGCCATTGCTATGGCTGCTAGGATTGGGTTGAGAAATCCGAAGGCGGCTACGGGTATGAGAGCTGTGTTGTAGATGAAGGCCCAGAAGAGGTTCTGCTTTATTTTCCGCATAGTTAACCGGCTGAGGGTGATAGCCCTCGCTATGTCGATTGGATCATCTTTTATCAGCACTATTCCACCTGATTCTACCGCGACGTCTGTCCCGCTCCCTATCGCTATACCGAGGTCTGCTTGTGTTAGAGCTGGCGCATCGTTAATTCCATCACCAACCATGGCCACCCTTAAGCCCTGCTGCTGAAGCATCTTCACCACATTCAGCTTATCCTGGGGCTTCACATTAGCCAACACTTCAGTTATTCCAACCCTCTCAGCTACTGCTCGCGCCACTCTCTCGTTATCGCCCGTCACCATTAGGACTCTCAGCCCCATCTGGCGAAGCCTAGACACAGCTTCCACCGCACCATCCCTCAGCTCGTCGAAGACCCCAATGAGCCCGGCAAGAGTACCATTAACCGCGACAAAAACCACTGTGTAGCCCATTGACTCTAGCCTCTCCACCTCAGGCTCTGCCCCCTTGGGGTCTACGCCATTCCTCTCGAGGAGTGTCTTGTTGCCGACCAATACGAGGCCCTCTTCTACCATTGCAGATACTCCATGGCCAGGCAGTTCTTCGAGACTTTTAGGCCAGACAAGCTCTAGGCCGAGCTTTCTAGCGTGTCTAACTATCGCGTCAGCTAGTGGGTGCTGTGAGCCTAGCTCCGCCGAGGCGGCCAGCCTGAGTACATTCTCCTCGTCAAATCCGTTCAGGGGCACAACCTCGGCGACCGAGGGAACACCCTTGGTGATTGTTCCGGTCTTGTCGAGGAGGACAGCGTCGATTCGCTGAGCTCTCTCCAAGACCTCACCGCCTTTAATCAGTATCCCCCTCTCAGCCCCCTTACCTGTACCCACGACGATGGCTGCAGGTGTTGCTAGACCCAGTGCACAGGGGCACGCAATTATTAGGACGGCTATGAAGGAGGTTAGTCCGCGGAGGGTGTCGCCGTTGAGCAGAGCCCAAATAGCCAGTGACGCTAATGCCACAGCGACGACGAGTGGGACGAAGATTGATGCAACCCGGTTGACAAGCCGCTCGACAGGTGCCTGCGCAGCTTGGGCCTCCTCTACGAGCTTTATTATCTGTGAGAGGGTGGTGTCGGCCCCGACCTTCGTGGCCCTCACAACTATCATTCCGCCGAGGTTAATTGTTCCGCCTATGACCTCTTTGCCCGGCTCCTTGGCCACTGGTATGCTCTCTCCAGTGATCATCTTCTCATCAACACTCGTCAGGCCCTCGACCACGACACCGTCGACAGGAATCCTCTCGCCTGGCTTGACAACAATCATGTCTCCAACAACCACTTCTTCAACCGGTAACTCCACCTCTACGCCATCCCTGACAACCCGCGCCGTGGATGGCTGCAACTCCATCAGCTTCCTAATCGCATCCGACGCCTTCCTCCGGACGAGATGCTCCAGATACCTTCCGAGTAGTATGAAGGCGATTATGAGGGCGGCAACCTCGTAGTATAGGGCTTCGGGCAGCACTCCGGGTATGAAGGTGACCATGGCGCTATATCCCCAAGCAGAGGTTGTCCCGATCGCGATCAGAGTATCCATGTTAGACGTCCGGGCCCGGAGGGCGTGTATCATTCCCCTATAGAACCTAGAGCCTGCGATGAACTGGACAGGGGTGGCTAGGAGGAATAATAGGATGGGGGTTGGGATTGCGGGGATGGTCAGCGGTATCCAGGTCAGGATGAGTGTAGGGATGCCGAGGGCGAAGCTTAAAACTGTTAGCCATCTGATCCGCCTAAGCTCTATCTCCGGCGCCATGAAACTTGCGAGGCATGTCTCGGAGCAGAAGTAGTAGGTCGTACCCCTCACAGTAGCCTTTAACGAGCCCTCAGACTCAGCCACAAACATCCCACAGACAGGGTCTTTAGCCATCCAGCGTCACCACCCATTCCCCTCTGGCGACGCGGCTGGGACAAGCCCACATCGCAGAGATACTACTCATCTTCCCAGATATTTTCCCGGCTCCTTATCGAAGCTATCTTTACACAGTTTGGAGCAGAAATAATATGTCACGCCGCCATACTGGGAAGTATACTTGGCCGTCTTCTCATTCACGTTCATATGACAGACTGGATCGATTGCCACAGTTTTCATCCCTCCTGCCACGTATTTATAGGCTTTGCTTCAACCTGACCTCTG
Organism: Candidatus Calditenuaceae archaeon HR02; assembly: GCA_002898395.1. GTDB lineage: Archaea > Thermoproteota > Nitrososphaeria_A > Caldarchaeales > Calditenuaceae > HRBIN02. Next base: position 29,184 of record BEHE01000016.1, on the reverse strand, counting down.
TTAAGCCGCAGGAAGAGCACCTATAGTAAACCGAGTTTCTCTCCTCTTTCTCAGGCCGCATCTCGCCGCCGCAGCAAGGACATCGAAAAACCGTCATCGCGCAGAACCCTTTCACTTAATCTTCCTGGCCCTGATGATCCAGAGGGTTGCGCCGATCTTCTCTGTCCCAAGATATTCCTGGCCGTTGTTTTTAATCGATCTGGGGACCGTCTCGCATGAGGGCGGATTGTCTATTAGTATTTCTAGGACTGCGCCGGTCTCGATCTGGCTCAGTGCTTTCACCGTATAGAGCTGTGGGTAGGGGCATGTGTATCCCCTGAGGTCAAGGCGATATTTCTGGTCTTCAAGCCTTGTGAGGAGTGCGGGAGGTATCTGAATGTTCTGGACCATACAGGTAGCCTAGCTGTTGGGTTAATTTAAATCTTCCATTATTATGGACTTAGTTGAGAATTATAATATATAAATAAAAGGGCTAACTGCTACACTGCGAGGTGTTGGGGACTGAGCAGGACCATATACATCTCAGCCGTGCTGATAGGGCTGGTCTCTGTTGCTCTGGGCTACTCGGTATACCAGGTTGGGGGTAAAGGGTCGATCTGGGGCATAACGACGGGAGAGTCGAAGCTTGGAGGGCTTTTCTGGAAAAGTCTAGGCCTCCCCATAGACCAGCTGCGGTACTATCAACAGTTCAAGCTCCTTAGTCCCATCGAAGACTACACCCAAGCCATCGTATTCGCCATACTTGTCGGTGGATTTGCTGCAGCCCTCTTGACGAGGAGCTTCGCCATAAAACACATCCCGGACAGATGGATGCTCCTCCAAGCAGTGTTAGGCGGTGCCCTGCTGGGATACGGGGCTAGGCTGGCCTTGGGATGCAACATCGGAAACTTCCTATCCGCCTGGGCGGCCGGTGGGCTACATGCTGCAATATTTACCGCGGCACTGCTCCCCGGGACCTATCTCGGTCTCAAGCTGACTGAGAAAGTATTCTTGACTAGGGCCGCTCCGAAAAGGGTCTCACTCACCATATCTCCAGCAGCTCAGAGGTGGATGGGTGTGGCCGTCGCGATTGTTGCGCTTGCAGTTACACCCCTACTTAAACCAGTGGTGGCTGTATGGTGGGTTGCAGGAATTACCTTCGGCGTGCTTGGATGGGTTTCGAGCATATGCTTCGCCTCATGCTACAGGGATATGGTGGCTCCGAGATATGCGAGTGGGGTCATGGTCAAGGCTGTCGGCCTAGCAGTCCTCACATACAGCACCGGCATATACCTGCTCCAGCTGATAGGTATACCGTTCGCGCTGACCCCACCGCAAATAGGTGTCCTACAGTTCTTCTTAGGTGGACTGGTTTTCGGCCTCGGAATAGGCGTCGCGGGCTCCTGCATATTTAGCAGTGAGTGGAGAGCAGGCGGAGGAAGTGTCTACTCAATGATAGTACTGCTCTCGACAATATTGATAGGAATGCCGATACTCTCGCTTAACTACGAGTGGTGGCTCACAGTCCTGCCACAGGAGCCAAAGCCGTTCACACTGTATAGCTTCGGGCCACATATCGGATACATAGCACCCCTAACATTTTCATTGGCTATAATATTCTATGGAGTCTATGCAGACGCTTCAAGCCGGACAGCCATAGCGTCGTGGTTAGGGGCGAGACTCTTAGGCAAGCAGCCGGCACCAAGCCCGCGATAGAAGATGTCCACAATCTTTTCTATCATATCTACAGCATTCTAAGTATTACGTGTAGCACTGCACTACAGTAAGATTAATCAACAGGTAGCAGCCACATAAGCTTCGCGACGCCATGCCGTACAGGTTGCGGCGAACACCCTTGGCTCAGGCAGTTTACCAAGCTTCTCTCGACTCACTCCGATACATAAAGCGCAGGCATAATTATAGGGGGCTATCAGCGATACTTGGTATATCTCCGTCCACACTTTCAAGATACTTGAGCGGAAAGACGCTACCTAGCTCTCGAAGGGCTCTAACCCTTCTTGAGAAGCTTGACACACTGATGAAATATGATGAAATTGTAGAAGAATTTTTCGGGGGGGAGCTTGACATTGAAAACGGAATCCAGATCTGCCACGACACAGATGTAATAAAAGTTCTCTCGGCTCATATTTTGCGACAATTCGTCGGAAGCAAGATCGACTCAGTCTTAGCCGTTGACCTCCACGCAATCCCCATGGCTGCTTATTTCGCCTCCTTGATAAATTCGGAAGTCTACTTTACTACGGACAGGCCTGTATGGCGTGCGAGTCTTGAGATCACTTACAGGTCTGATGGTGGAAATGTTAAGAACAGCATCTGGGTTCCGAGAAATCTGATTAGGCGTGGGAGGAGCATACTCTTAATCGCAACCTCCGTCCTATCCCACAGCCCCCACAGAGAGATATTCAACCTGATAAGGGATAAGCGCGCCTACGCAACGGGGCTGTTTACGCTGGTCTCCAGACGTAGCGTCTGGACCACACTTAGCGTCACGCCAGGGTGCAAAAAAGTGGTAGTGAAGCTATACACATAGGTAGTAGTGGTGAGGAGTAACAGTATATATTTTCAAAGCCTGTAAAGACGCTCAGTACGGTTTGGTTTCTCCCCTAAGCGCGGCAGCCTACATCGTGCTACTCGTTTTAGCAACTGTCATTTTTGCTGATGGGGTTGAGAAGGTTGCTGTGAGGCTGGGGCTAACCAGATTTGCTACAGGTGCGCTCTTAACCGCGGCCCTTACAGCGCTCCCCGAGACCATGATCGCGATTTTATCCCGCATTCAGGGAGGGTTGTCCTATCTCGAGGTGGGTGCCGGAAGCATCCTAGGTGCTCCGTCCATAACTATCTTAGTTGGGGCCCCAATAGTGGTTTTGGCCCACCACAGACGACCAGTTAATGCGGGCGTATCGCGGAACTACCTCCTCTTCGCCGCCATCTTCCTACCGTCGATTCTCGCCCTGCTTCTTCTCCCAGAACTGTTCTTCAGATATGCCCTAGCTTTTGGGCTCATGATTCTCTACGTGCAGCTGGCTAGGGGGATCTACCGCGAGGAGGGAGAGTTAATGGAGAGTGGGTCGAGAACAGTCCTAGAGAGGGTCTTACGGGCCAATAGCATAGCTCTCATGCTGATACAGGTCTCATCATCCCTCGCCCTGATGATTTACGCAGCCGACTCATTCATGGAAGAGGTTGTGGCGAGTGTGGATCCGCTTGCCTACTCTTTACTCCTATCACCTCTCGGGACGTGTCTAGAGGAGGTCTTGGTCGCGGCCTACTGGTCTTTACGGCGCAAGGCCGATGTGGCGCTCAGCCTCCTATCTGGTGAAAACCTGATACAGTCTACATTTGTTTTGGGGGCCGGAATCTTCGCTACAGGGATGTACCTACCGCCAAACACCACTACCATAGTGGCCCTAATCTACACCACAGCCGCACTAGCCCTCGCAGCCATCCTAAGAGCAGGGGCAAGACCCACAACCGTGCTACCCATCACCCTACTCTACGCCCTCTACATGGCTTTAGCACTCTACATGAAGCCTATCTACTAAAGGCGCACGGGTATGAGATGTTTAGCCACCCGTTATCGCCGTCTTAGCGCCACGTTCTGTGCAAAGGAGAGCCTCCTGTACAGGATCGCGGCGTTGAATGCAAGTAGTGCAGCCGAGGCTAGGGCTGGGGCTAGGCCTAGGCTGGATGCTAGGGACACGCCTAGTATGGCTACGGTTGGAGCCCAGCCGCAACAAGTGTAGGTAGCGCTGGCGATGGATGAAAGAAGCACGGCTAAACCAGTTCCAGACCCTCTAACTAGGCAAGACTTTAACTGTCCGAGGATCCATAGTCTAAACAGCATAAGAACATTAAGGGATACGAGAAGTGCAAGAGACACACCCAACAGCACCACTAGGATCCTCACCGATATCATCGATTCGTCATAGAAGAGTTGGAGGCCAGGTCCAGTATAGCTCTGAGATTCATAGTATACAAACACGGCAGTTGGAGTTACTGCGCCAATACTTGGAAGCTCGAAATATTGGATGCCGCCGCTCAGGTATGCGAAGAGCAGAAAATAAGCTATACCTATTGTTACGGCAATAGCCAAAATAAGCCGATAGTGCATTGTTATGCCTCACCTCGAAAGAATGTATCTTGCGGCCTGGAGGTATTCTTCCTGCGGCATCTCGGCTGATAAGGCAAACCTCACTATATGGTCTCTATCAGCCACGAATACGAATCCTACATGTGTGACAAAGTATGGTTTTCCACTTCTAGCGTACTCCGCCGGGTCTATTCTATTGCCCTTCTCGTCGGTATAAATTACGGGAACGTTATATTTCTTCCAGATAGGCTCTAACTGCTCTGGCGAGCCCGTGAGGGCGATTATCCTGTCATCGAAATTTCGCACCCAGGAATTTAGTGTCTCTGGCGTGTCGCGCCAGGGGTCTTGGGTGATGAAGATGAAGGCTATATCGTCGGCCTGGTGGCCTAGGTTCTTCAATGCGTATGCGTACTTGTAGAGTATGACGGGACAGATGTCAGGACAGTGAGAGTATCCGAAGAACAGGAATACGGGCTTTCCCCTCACGCTACTCAGGCTGAACACTCGCCCATACTGGTCTGTGAGCTGGAATTCGATTAGAGGGGTCGGGTTGAGCTCGATTTTGGGATTGTACTGAGAGGCCACCAGATTCTGGTAAGTTGTGATCAGAGTGACGGTAAACACGGCCACCAATGCGATAACAGCGTAGAAAAGCCGCCTCCGCATCCATCAGCCAATTACCACGAACAGATATTAAGGATTCCCCACTAACAATCACCCGCTTAGACAGAGTCGTTGAGGATTAATTAGTCGGCTGGTGTTTCAGGTGTTGATGAGCGTCGATGCCGCGAAGCTTGTATCCGACTTGAGGCTGATGTCTGGATCTAATCTCCTAGTGGTGGGTGATGTAGGGGCTCGAGTCTTGGAGGTTCTAGCCGAGGCTGTTGGAGGCCTCGGAAACATAGTGCTGCTCCACAGGGAGCCAGAGCCGCCTGCATGGGCGCGGAGCCTAGTTAACAAGGGCCTAGAGGCGAGGAGGAGTATCGTGCTTGAACACAACGATTTCCTAGCCACATCTAGCTTCGACGCAGTTTTAGCACAGGATGTCTTGCAAAGGGTTTTAGGCAAGCGGGAATTTGTAATCGAGACATATAGGCTGCTCAAGCCTGGCGGCCGCACGTCTATAATTCAGAAGCTCTGGCCCTTCACCTCCCTGCGTAGAAGAGAGCTCAGAAAACTCATGGAGAAGATCAGTTCCTATACTATCGTCGAGTTTAGAGTAGGATTCTCCTCAGCCTATATCGTCCTTGAGAGGCCCGGCAAGGGTTAAAGCCTCGACAAAGCTCAGTCAATATAGATGCCCATAAACCTTACCGTCGAGGCTGAACAGGTTCTAAGGACGGTCAAATCCAAGTATGGAGAGCTGCACATGATAATCGGCGATACAGGCTGCTGTGGGTATAGCAACGTCTTCCTAACCTGCCACAAGCCAGTGGGAGACTATGTCGCAATAGGGGAGAAATCGGGTGTCACAGTATATCTGAGGCCCCCGCTAGACGTGACGCTCGACCCAAGTAGCGTGGTAGTAGACGTGGTCGAGACTGTAGCGGACGATTCCCTCTCACTTGAGACAGAGCTGGGCTACCGCTTCATCCTGAGGCTGAAGCTTAGATAGAGTAGCCTGCTAACCCACCGCCATAATGTCACTTTCTCCTCACGATCGGGCCTTAGAGCCTTCTGAATCCTCCACTACCAGATCACGGCCGCCAGAAGCTTTCTAAGCACTGTGGCCCTATCAGCATTCTCATCCTCCTCTATCTCCCTCAACGCGGCGGCGACCTCCTCCGGTACACGCGTAGAGATGACCTCGGCCACTTATAAATCGCCGTTTACGTGTACTTGTAAACGATACATATGAGCGTTTAAAGGAGCTTAATCCTAAACCTTCTCCGCTCAGATGAACCGGTATACGGAGTCAGCCTCCACCATCTCCACAACCTCTTCGGATAAAGGTCTTCCCCTTCACACCGGGGGGGCTGCGGTACAATGATAAGTTAAACCCCGGCAACACACATCATATTATAGTGATGGTGGCGGCGGTCGATGTGCTTCTCCTAACCCTCTCCATGTTTGCCGGATTTCTACTGATATTTGTCGGAGTGATGCTCCTTCTCGCCGGCTCGAGAGGCGGGGGTGGTGAGGCCAAGGGCTGGGGGGTGATCCTGATAGGGCCTCTTCCCATAGTCTTGAGGGGCGGCGGTGTTAGGGTAGCCGCGATAGTTGCTGCAATATTCCTACTGACGGTTCTGCTCTTCCTGTGGTTTACGGGGTGGTGAACCGTGGGGCCTAGAACAGTCTACGCCTATATACTGATCGCCTTCGGGCTGCTTCTCATAGTACTGCCGCTGGCCCTGCTATTAACAGCAGTGCCACAAGCCGGGATAAAATCCTTCGGCATAATACTGATTGGCCCAATACCATTGGTCCTAAGCAGCGAAAACCCACTACACTTCATTGGCCTAGTCGCGGTCTTTTTCATAGCCTTGGCCACTATCCTGGCCATAGTCCTTAGGGCCTACCGTAATCCCAGAGAAGAGGAGGCAGCAGGGGGTTATGACGCCTCCACATAGCCTGGTGGGCGGGGCGTCTATAAATAGAGGCTGAAGCGTCATATGGTGGTTGAGGACCTGTCCATACTGCGGCTCAACACTCTTCTTCGACAGGATGGAAAAGGTCTACAGTTGCGGCAGATGTGGCGCTGCGCTAACCCTTCAAGAACTGGTTGAGCACAGGGAGAAGGCTAAGGCAGAGAAGGAGAAGATGCTGAAGGAGAGGAGGAGGCATGAGGAGTACCTCGAATGGTGGCTCTCGAGTAAGAAGTAGCCGAAGGCGGTAAGGCTACCGTCAAACAAGCCACACCCTACCCTACCACATCTAATTAAAGTGGAGGGTCTTCGCCTGTGGCAGCTTTCCCCACGCTCCCTGCCAGCATGCAAGGCGGGATTAATCCGCTTCATCCTTGAGGAGCCACTCGCTGGCCCAACCTCAGCTTGTCTAATTCTGAAGGACGGATGGGAAAATACTTCACTAAAATAAAGAATTAGATTGTTGATATCCTCTCGCCGCCGGGTGTCCCGTGAAGTCCCATCCCTCCTGTCGAGGGGGTGGCTGCACCTTCTGCTGGAGCCCCAACCCATTGGTAGGGCCCCCTTGTTTTAGTATCCTCCTTTCTAACTCCTCCGAGTCTTTCCTGATCTCTTCTTCCTACCTCTGCCGCACTTTCTTTTACTTGCCATATCTTTTCTCGCGAGTAAGAAAGTGGGGAGGTATTAAAAGTTGTGGGTGAGGGGTGTGTTGAAGTATAGGGTGGATTAGTCGTGGAGAGGTTTTAAGCCGTAGCTTGAGCCCATACCCGTTTGAACTCCTCCTCATAGGCTGCTGCTATTGACGGGTCTTTTATGATTATGAGGTTTTCGTCATTGTCGTTTTCGGCTGCGCGGGACCAGTTGTAGCTGCCCGTCACAACTATCACCCCATCAACTATCATCACTTTATGGTGCATCAGGGATGGGTTTCCATCCAGCCTGACCTCAATCTCTGAGCCTAGGAGTCGTTCGTACTCGCTTCCCCTGACGCCCGCCTGCTGGCTCTCAATAACCACCTTTACCTCCACGCCCCTATTCTTAGCCCTTATGAGCGCGTTGGCTATCTCGTCTGAGGTGAAGCTATACATCATTACATACACGCTCCTAGAGGCACCATCAATCAGGCCTACTATCAGGCTATCACAGCTCTGAACTCTAGAGAAGCAGACAGCATCAACCTGCCTGAGAGCGACGGTCTCATGGACGGTGACTGTTGACGTTACAGTCTCGATGGCCGTGAATGTTACTGTTGTAGGCTGTTCCACCACTAGTTTCAGAGTTGTGGTCGCCCAGGCCGTAGTTGTGGCCGTCCCGGGCTGTGGCCTAACAAGCGCGAGGACGAGGACCAGGAAGAGCAAAATGACTACGACTATCAGCCAAGACGGGGGCCTCATTCAAGGGATACTCCACGATCTGTGGCTTTTATGCATTCTATCTGGACGAGCCTTGAAGTGGTGTAAGAAGCAGCTTAAAGGCGGGCCTGCCATAGAATCGAGTTATCTTTATATAGCGTCGCGATGCTCTGCTCAACTCGTGGTAGCCGGTGGTTTAGTTTGGTCGGAGTAGCCGCTTATTAGGCGATGACTTGCCAGCTGCCACACTATTCGTGCAGGAAGTCCCGGGGTGTTTGGTGGGTTGTCTGTCCTGAAGAGTGTGTTAGCCAGACTAGTGGAGGGGTATAGTCTGTCCGCCGAGGAGGCTGGGGAGGCCTTAAGGGAGATTGTCTCGGGCGGCGCTTCGCAGGTGTTGGTTGCCGCGTTTCTGACTGCGATGCGTGTCAAGGGCGAGGATGAGGAGGAGCTCCTCGGAATGGCGAGGCTTATGAGAGAGCTTTGCGTCAAGGTTGAGCTTAAAGACCCGCGGAGCGCGGTGGACATAGTCGGGACAGGGGGGGATCGGGTTAAGACCATCAATGTTAGCACGATCTCCTCCCTAGTCGTGGCCTCTGCGGGTGTGAAGGTCGCCAAGCATGGTAACAGGGCCGCGACTGGTGTCTGTGGCAGCGCAGACCTCCTCGAGGGGCTTGGAGTCAACATAAACATGGGGCCGGAGGAGGTGAGGAGGAGCATCGACGAGTGCGGCTTCGGATTCATGTTTGCACCGCTCTACCACCCCGCGATGAGGAACGTAGCCGCCATAAGGAGGGAGCTTGGCTTCAGGACATTCTTCAACCTGCTCGGCCCCCTAACCAACCCGGCAGGCGTGGGCAGGATGCTAGTCGGCGTATCAGACCCCAGATACCTCTCCAAGACGGCTAGAGTCCTGTCGAGGCTTGGATTGGAGAGGGGGCTAGTAGTCTGCTCCAAAGACGGGCTAGACGAAGTCTCCATTCACGGGGAGACGGAAATTGTGTGGATTGAGGGTGGGGAGATTCGGTGCGAGGTGTTGAGGCCGGATAGCCTCGGGATGAAACCGTCCAGCCTCGAGCCAGTCATAGTGAACACGCGAGAAGAGGCCATCAAGAACGCAGTAAAGATCCTACGGGGAGTCCTAAGCCCCAGCGACCCACGAGTGAAGATGATACTGGTGAACTCTGCGGCAGCTTTAATGCTCGCGGGAGCATGCTCGAGTCTGAAGGAGGGCTTAGGGATTGCACGAGACCTTATCTTCGAGGGTGAAGCCTTCGAGACCCTCTACAGGGCCGTGGAGATTAGCGGAGGTGACACCAGCAGGGTTGAAGAGTATGTCAGGGAGCTCTCGTGATTTTTTGCGGCAACTCTGCGAGGAGGCGCGTAGACGCGTAGCGGAGGGCTACTATAAGACCATAAGAGAGGGGGCGAGTCTTACGACGACAGGTGGTCTGAAACGCTCGATACTTAGCTGCAAGGGGAACGCCGTGATAGCGGAGTTTAAGAGGTCCTCACCTAGTGCCGGGGTGATCTATCCTGGTGCGAGGAGTGACTCAGCAGTGATGGCTATGGAGAAGGGCGGGGCCTGCGGAGTCTCCGTGCTTACTGCGAGAGAGTGGTTTGGAGGCTCGCTCGAGGACCTGAGGCTGGTTAGGGCTACTTCTAAGCTCCCAATCTTGATGAAGGACGTGGTTGTCTCCGGAGAGCAGATACGGGCAGCGCACCAGCTAGGCGCACAGGCGGTCCTCCTAATCCTCCGGGCATTCAAGCGAGGCTATACAGACCTAGCTCTGAGCCAGGCGATCAGGATGGCTAAGGACTACTCCCTTGAAGTACTGCTCGAGGCCTGCGGCAGGGAGGAGCTTTTAGAAGCGATGGCGACTGACGCGGATATTCTCGGCGTAAATTCGAGAGACCTCTCAAGCCTCAGGGTGGATAAGAGGGTCCACGAAGAGGCGGTCATGGGAGTTGACCTCGACGATAGGGTTTTGGTGGCTGAGAGCGGGATAGAGACGGCGGAGGACATCAGGAGGCTTAGGAGGATCGGCTACAGGGCCTTCCTAGTCGGCACCGCCATAATGGGGTCTGGCGATATTGAGGCCAAGACGAGGGAGCTGGTGGAGGCCTGATGGCGCGGGTCCGGGTCAAGATATGTGGGATTAGGCGGGTGGAGGATTTGAGGGCTGCTGTGGAGGAGGGCGCTGACGCTGTGGGGATGGTTGTGGGCTTCCCACTCTCGCCTCGAAACCTAAACTTATCGGAGGCGGTGGAGGTTCGGAGGAGGGTACCGGTCTTCGTAGACGCGGTGCTGGTCTTGCGGGCCGACAGCCCTGAAGGATTTAGGGAGCTGGTGGAGGAATTGGAGCCTGACGCTATACAGCTTTATGGCCAATTACACCTAGCCGAGGCCAGAGACCTAGCCCCCGGATGCAGGTTGATAAAACCTGTTAAGGCTGGCACAGACCCCAACAACTTCGATCCATCCCAAGCCGATGCCGTCCTCTTAGACAGCCACTCAGAAAACCTCCCCGGCGGCACAGGCAAGACACATGACTGGGGAGCGGCCCGCAGATTCAGAGAGCAGATAAGCCTACCCCTGATCCTGGCGGGTGGATTAAATCCATCAAACGTATTCGAGGCTGTGAAGATTGTGCAGCCATATGCAGTGGACGTCTCGTCGGGTGTCGAGTCAGCTCCAGGTGTTAAGAATAGAGAGTTGATCAGGGCCTTTATCAGGGCCGCTCTGGGTGAGGGTTAGTGATGGCGGGAAGTTACCGCCTGCCGGATAGCCGGGGCCGATTCGGCGCATACGGCGGCAGATATGTCCCCGAGACCCTCATGGAGCCGCTTATCGAGCTTGAAGAAGCCTACACGAGGCTTAGGGGCGACAGAACTTTCCGCGAAGAGCTGGAGGCATTGCTCAGAGACTACGCGGGCAGGCCAACCCCCCTATACTTTGCCGAGAGGCTCACTGAGAAGCTGGGGGGAGCTAAGATCTATCTTAAGAGGGAGGACCTAGCCTTTACAGGCGCCCACAAGATCAACAACGCGCTGGGGCAGGCGCTCCTGGCTAAGAGGATGGGTAAGACGAGACTGGTAGCTGAGACAGGTGCGGGGCAGCACGGAGTAGCTACTGCGACAGTAGCGGCCAGAATGGGGTTCAGATGCGCGATCTACATGGGAGCCGAGGACATGGCGCGACAGGCAGTGAACGTCTACAGGATGAGGCTACTCGGCGCGGAGGTCAGGAGGGTAGATTCTGGGTCTAAGACGTTGAAGGATGCTATCAACGAGGCTCTGAGGGACTGGGCGACAAACGTCCGGGACACACACTACCTCCTAGGCTCGGCGGTCGGCCCACATCCATACCCCATGATTGTCCGCGACTTCCAGTCTGTGATTGGGAGGGAGATTAGGGCGCAGATATTGGAGAAGGAGGGTAGGCTGCCGGACCTGGTTGTGGCCTGCGTGGGAGGTGGAAGCAACGCGATTGGAACGTTCTATCCCTTCATCGAGGATAGAGGTGTGAAGTTGGTGGGTGTTGAGGCGGGTGGAGAGGGGCTTGAGACGGGAAGACACGCGGCAAGCCTTGCGGGCGGCTCGCCTGGAATACTTCACGGCATGTACTCCTACGTCATGCAGGATGAGCATGGGCAGATTAAAACGACGCACAGTATATCCGCCGGCCTAGATTACCCTGGGGTGGGTCCCGAGCATGCCTTCCTGAAGGAATCGGGCAGGGCGGAATATGTGGCCGTAGGTGACCGCGAAGCTCTTGAAGCCTTCCTCACTCTTACACGACTGGAGGGGATCATGCCAGCGCTCGAGCCCGCCCACGCTATAGCTTACGTCATGGAGGTTGCGCCAACTATGCGGCGCGACGATATAATAGTCCTGACACTCTCAGGCCGAGGAGACAAAGATCTAGACATTGTTAGCCAAAGCATAGGTGGATTGTTTTGAGTAATATTTCAGATCTCTTCAGGGACAGCCTAGCCTCTGGCCGCGCCGCACTTATCGGCTACCTTACAGCGGGTGACCCAGGCCTAGACCAGACGAGAATGTATGCTGAGGCACTTGTGGAGGGTGGTGTCGATGTCTTGGAGCTTGGCGTACCCTTCAGCGACCCTGTAGCCGATGGAGTCACAATCCAGGCCTCAGCCCAACGCGCACTGACCTCGCGAACCAAGCTACCGGACGTCCTAAGACTCTCATCCATCATCAAGAAATCCCTTGAAGCACCAGTAGTAATCCTCTCCTACCTAAACCCGATATACCGGATGGGGTTCAGGAGGTTCTTCGAGGAGGCAAGCTCTTCTGGGGTTGATGGTGTGGTCGTCCCAGACCTCCCCGTGGAAGAGTCCGCAGACTTCAGGGAAGAGGCCCGGAGAGCTGGTGTGGATACGATATTCCTAGCGTCGCCAACCACGTCGGACAGTAGGCTTGACCAGATCCTCAGGGCCTCGCAAGGCTTCGTCTACCTGGTCTCGCTCCTCGGTGTAACAGGAGTGAGGAGGGAGCTATCCCCAGAGGCCTCGAGGCTTCTCGAGCGAGTCAGGGCTAGAAGGGAGAGACCCTATTTAGCAGTAGGGTTCGGAGTCTCATCTCCAGAACACGTTGCAGCCCTAGTTAAAGGCGGTGCGGAGGGCGTCATAGTTGGTAGTGCACTAGTGAAGATAGTCGAGCAAAACCTCAGCAACCCCTCAAAATGTTCAGAACAGCTTCAGAGCTTCGCCGCCAAGCTAAAAGAAGCAACCAAGCTCTAAAACTATTCAAGGAATCTCGTCTAGGGGTGTTGGCGCCTCCCTCTCAATGTACGTAATGTGATAGACTTCTCCACCCAGCCTAACCATGTGCCGCGACGACTTGGATGGGAGCTTCTTACCGGTTAGCCCGGCGCTGATGACCAACTCCTTCGTGACCGGCGGCTTGTTGTCCCAGGGCCACACCTCGATCTCGGGCCTCCAGTAGTCCACAAAGTATACAGGGATGTGGGTTTTGCCAAGCCTCTTCATGCAGTTGTACCTGTGATGGCCGTCCAATATCACTCTGGTCCTTACGTCAGCAATTATGGGTCTCTTTAATACGCCGTCGTTCTTAATCTCGGCTAAAAGCTCTTCTAGATGCGCCGGATTATACTCCTCATGCTCCCGCAGCTCCTCAAGCCTCACCAGAACCGGCTTGAGATTTAGCAGATCTTCACCAGCCATTCTTATTGACCCTTTAATATGCCCGTATAAAAACCCACGCCACCCCGAAGAGATATCAGCCACAAACAACAGTCAGAAAGCGGGTTGGAGAAGGTAATACTCGACATGGATCCCGGTATAGATGACGCCCTGGCCCTGCTTCTGGCAATCAGCTCGCCTGAGATCGCCGTACAGGGTGTCACAACGGTGGCGGGGAATACGACGGTTGAGAAGACGGGCCTTAATGCGAGGCGAGTCTTAGAATATGTGGGGCGCGGTGAGATCCCAGTCTATTATGGCTCATCCTCACCCATGACTAGGCCCCTCACCACTGCTGAGCATGTGCATGGCTTAGATGGACTCGGTGAGGCAAAAATACCGATGCCACGCCAGCTGCCAAGCCTCGGCGGCATCCAGTTTATCGCAGAGACTGTCGCGAACAATCCTGGCGAGGTCACACTTATCGCTACAGGCCCATTGACCAACGTAGCGCTCGCCTTCATCCTATACTCCCGCACACCGAGGCTGGTCAAGCGGCTCGTGATTATGGGCGGAGCATACCACCTCACCCCGTATGGGCGTGGAAACGTGACTCCCCTCTCAGAGTTTAACATCTATACCGACCCAGAGGCGGCGAATATCGTCTTCAACTCGTCAGTCCCCCTCACATGCGTCGGCCTAGACATATCCACAAACCCATCGGTCAAGATCAACAGAAAGAGGTATGAGGCAATAAGGGGGTTGACGGGGAAGAAGGCGGAGCTCGCCTCGAGGATTATGAAGTATCAGTTGGAGAGGTGGGGGGAGGTTGAGGTGCATGACGTCCTGGCGGTTGCAGCAGCTTTGAGGCCTGAGATCTTCCAGACGGTCGAGATGAGAGTCCAAGTCCTCACCCATAGCGACGCCTCTAGAGGAGCCACAGTAGCCGTTAAGCCGAGGGAGGGTGAAAAGAATAACGCAAGCATCTGCACTAGCGTTGAGGGGGAGAAGTTCTTCGAACTCCTCCTCTCCAGACTCTCAGAGCCTGGCTAGGCCCATACAAGCATTTATTTCCACGATAAGGCAGTAGAGAGAAAGGGATGAGGAGCCTGAGCATCGGATATTTCCTCTCAGCAATCAATGCACTGGTCTTCTTCTTCCCCACCGTTATGCTCTATCCCGCACTAGCCACCTACCCGTCCTCTATTGTGCTCCGTGGATGGGGGTGGCGCTCTCTGAAGGGTAGGCTAGGCCCAGTAGGCCTACTATACACCGCGATATGGGGCCTCGGCGCATCCACGTATGCCGCGATAATCCTCTCATTTCTCGACATTTTCAGGGATGGTATATGGGCCGCGCTGGCTGCGTGGACGGTATATTCCATCCTCGAGGCCTCTCTATATCTCAGAGCCGCGGGCAGGCTTAGGGTAAGGCTACTCTACGCCTCACCGATCAGCCTAGCTGGAGTCGCCACATTAGCGGCCCTCATGGTCATGACATGGAGCCAGTTCAGGTTCCCAGGCGAGATGAGATATGGCGACCTTACACCACTATTTTTTGGAGGGGCAGCGTGTCTCGTAGCATCTGCCGTGATAACCGGAGTAGTAGCCCTCCAGATAAGGGCTGAAAAACCGACCGGCGAGAGGGAGCTCGAATCTCTACTGGTAACACTACCTCAATACAGGTCAACCACACCTCTACAGAGGCCGCAGCCTACACCGTCCATAACAATGGTTAGAGAAGCCACCATATCCACAAGGACTGCGCAAACAGCACTAGTTCACCTAGAGGTGATGAGCAGAAGTGATGTGCAGGTCTGCTTAAAGTGTGGCGCGAGCGCCGCTATCGGCGCCGAGAGCTGCCCAGAATGTGGTGAGAAGTTTAAGAAGGCAACCTCAGGTCTCAGGTGCCCAGTCTGTAAGGCTCCATTCTCAATCGCTAAATCCATCTCAGCGGGCCACTATGTCTGTGGGCAATGCTTCTCAGATATTAGGGCAATAGGGAGCACCCGATAAAAAAATAGGGCTCAGGAATAGGCCAGTAGGATAGAGGATCTAACGGCCTCCTAACCCCAACCTAGCTTAGCTTTGAAATAGTGTCGATGCTCGGGGGCCTGTCAACCGATGCAGAGGCCAAAACTCTTCCACAGCCATCAAGGATCAGTATTACTCTTTCCCCCTTCCTCCTCTCCTCGTAGTCAACGTATCTCACCGTCCTGGACTCATGCACCGCGTCCACTATTGTAAACTTTACCCCCACCGCGGGTGTGTAGTAGGCCTCACTAACACATGACAAAGGCAACACTATGTCTCGAATATTTTCTACCTGGAAAATCTTCATAACCCTCTTCCTTCTACGGGCCTCCAATCTCAGCCACATCGGGAGGGTGATTATCGCAGGAAGTAGGAGGGGCGCTGCAAGGAATTGGTTGCCAGTGTAGATGTATAGTGCCGTAGCGAGCAGAGGGAATAGGGTGAGAATCTCCACCGCAAATATTCTCAGATACTTGTCGTGGAGGAGGAGCCTTTCAACATCACAGGCTACCGGCAGCACCCTGTGGAAGCATGTACAGGGTTGCTGTTAAGCGTTATCCACCTATAGAATGGAGAAGCCGACTAAGGAGGGGCTCTTGACGGCGATAGAGGCGTGTAAAGCTAATGCTGAAAAGATGATGGGAGAGAAGGGTGTAGCAGTTATCAGACATCACTATGAAGAGATGATGAAGCTGATAAACAAGCTCCGCTGAGACGCGTCTTACCTATTGAAATCATAAAAATACTGGAAGTGGGCTCGAAATAAAAACATGTGACAAGGGGCATTAATGACATATACTGGCGATGAGCTGTTTTTCTCGATGGTCTCGGCTGGTCTGTACTCGTGTTTGGTGACTGGTTCTCTTATACTCCTTTAAGCCAGGAGCTCGGCCTTCACCAGCGCATCTACGAGTTCCTTTATCGGTTCTCGAAGCTCATCCGGGTTTATCTCCGATATGTCTGCAACCTCCTGGATGACCTCCTCAACGGTCTTTTCCTCAAACCTATCCCAGATGGCTACAATCGACTCGTTCACAAGATACGCAACACCCTTCTCATTGACTAGGAGGAGTTCACCCTCCCCTGTCTGCGTGAGATATCCCTTCTTGTTTAGACGCTTTTCCTCAGCCAATTCAGCTAAAGACTGGCCCGCCCCTTATAACCCTTTACTGACTATTTCAAGTGGGCTCGAAATAAAAACATGTGACAAGGGGCATTAATGACATATACTGGCGATGAGCTGTTTTTCTCGATGGTCTCGGCTGGTCTGTACTCGTCTTGGGGGTTGAGGAACAGGCTCTCAAGGATAATTAAGCCGAGGGATGGTAGGACGCTTATGCTTGCTGTCGACCATGGATATTTTTTGGGCCCTATTCGCGGCCTCGAGAATCCTAGGAGGGCGATCACGCCCCTCCTTCCGTATGTGGATGCGGTAATGCTTACGCGCGGTGTTCTTAGGACCTCGATTGATCCGGAGTATGATGTGCCGGTGGTTTTGAGGGTTTCGGGTGGGAATACGATTGATGGCCCGACTCTTGGTGATGAGGAGATTGTGACGTCGATGGAGGATGCCATAAGGCTTAACGCCTCCTCCCTCGCCTTCTCAATATATGTTGGGACACAGTTCGAGCATCAGACGTTGAAGTGTCTGGCCAAGCTTGTGGATGCTGGAGAGAGGTATGGGATTCCAATCCTAGCTGTCACGGCTGTGGGGCGTGAGCTGGAGAAGAGGACCGCTAAATACATTGGACTCGCATGCAGAGTCGCGGCCGAGCTCGGGGCACACTTCATCAAGACATACTATACAGAGGACTTCCATAGGGTTGTGGACTCTGTCCCAGTACCGCTCGTAATTGCGGGTGGACCAAAGCTAGAGTCAGACCTGGACGTTCTACAGCTCGCGTATAACGCGGTCTCTGAGGGGGCGGCAGGCATAGACTTCGGCCGAAACGTATTCCAGAACCCCAACCCAATAGGCATGATCAAGGCGCTCCGGGGAATAATCCACGAGAACATGACACCAAAAGAAGCCGAAGAACTACTAAAGCCCGAGAAGATAAAGGCATAGATTTTTCCCCGCATGCATAGCCCTGTTAATGGGGTGAGCAGTCGCAACAAAGATAGCCGAGACTTTGCTGTTACTGGCTTTTAAGAATATTATCTCGACATTATCGGGTTTTCTCATTTTCAGCTGATTAGCCTCGCCGCGCCGGCCAAGGGTGGGGTGCGTATTTAGGTGAGTTTATTAAGCTAAATGGAAAAGGATATAAACTAATTCATCTTCACTCAAAATTAATGGCGGTAACTAGGCTATTCGGAGCTAAGGTCAAGCGTAAAGAGGACCCGCGGCTCTTGACTGGGCGAGGAAAATTTACCGCCGACATACATCTTCCAGGGACCGTTTACGCCTATTTTGTTAGGAGCACACATGCCCACGCCCGAATCAAGTTGGTTGACGTCTCGGATGCGCTGAAGGTGGAGGGGGTAGTAGCTGCCCTGACGGGTCAGGACATTAAAGACGCGTTGGGGGCGGTGCCTACTGCTTGGCTGATACCGGGCGCAGACCTCAAAGTGCCTAAGTATATGCCGCTGGCTGTTGACAGGGTGAGGTATGTTGGAGACCCTTATGCCGTGGTCGTGGCCAGTTCTCCATACACGGCGGCTGACGGGGCTGAGCGGGTAAAGGCCGAGTTTGAGCCCCTCCCCTCAGTAACCAATCCTGAGAAGGCAGTCCAGCCCAACGCTCCCCAACTCTATGACGAAGTCCCAAACAATACTGCGTTTGTCTGGAGGGCCTCTGGAGGAGATGTTGAGGGGGCTTTCTCGCGAGCGGATATCGTAGTCAAGCAGAGAATGGTTAACAGTAGGCTTCAGCCAGCCGCGATAGAGACTAGGGGAGTTCTCGCGGTCTATGATAGGTACTCTGAGAAGGCTACAGTCTACATGACTAGTCAGAATCCCCATGTCCACAGGCTTCTGCTCTCACAGATCACTGGTATGCCGGAGCACAGGCTCCGCGTGGTCTCCTATGATGTGGGTGGAGGGTTCGGCTCGAAGATTCACTGCTACGGTGCTGAGGCGGTGGTACTTTACCTGGCTATGAAGTTGGGCGTTCCTGTAAAGTGGATTGAGACGAGGGAGGAGAACTTTAAGTCCACTATTCATGGGAGAGATCATGTCCAATATGTTGAGGCGGCTGCGACTAGGGATGGCAAGGTCCTAGGCCTCAGGGTCAGGTCATATGCTAACTTGGGGGCCTACCTCTCCACCGCAGCGCCAGGGATACCTACAATACTCTTCGGCCCCATGCTCTCGGGCCCATACACCATCCAGGCCATATTCGTAGAGGTTATAGGAGCTTTAACGAATACTGCTCCAGTTGACGCTTACAGGGGTGCTGGCAGGCCAGAGGCCACATACATTCTAGAGCGTGTTATGGACTTGGTGGCTAGGGAGCTCGATATGGACCCTGTAGAGGTTAGGGCGCGCAACTTTATTCCGAGGGAAATGTTCCCGTACCGTACACCGATAGTCCTGACCTATGACAGCGGCGACTACGAGAGGGCCTTCAGGAAGGCTCTCGAGCTTGCGGGATATGAGCGATGGCGAGAGGAGCAGAAACGAGCAAGGGCTGAGGGGAGGCTGATTGGAATAGGCCTCTCCAGCTACATTGAGATATGCGGATTGGGGCCATCGGCGGTCGCTAGGGCTACGGGGTTCGGCTTGGGGCTTTGGGAGAGCACAATAGTTAGGGTCCACCCGACTGGAAAGGTTACTGTATTTACAGGTGGTCATCCACACGGCCAGGGGGAGGAAACGACCTTTGCCCAAATAGTAGCCGACAAGCTGGGGGTACCCATCGAGGACGTTGATGTTGTGCACGGAGATACCGATCTGGTCCCGTTTGGGATGGGTACGTATGGTAGCAGGACTACCCCAGTCGCAGGCGGAGCCATAGCCGTTGCATGTGACAGAATAATTGAGAAGGGCAGGAAGATCGCCGCACACCTGCTGGAGGTCCGCGAGGAGGATATGGCTTTCGAGGCTGGCAGATACTATGTCAAGGAGCTGCCCGAGAGGCAGAAGAAGATACAGGAGGTTGCCCTCGCAGCCTACGCTGCTGGTGCCAACGAACTCCCACCCGGAGTAGAGCCAGGACTCGAGGCCACAGCATTCTACGACCCGTCAAACTTTACCTTCCCGTTCGGCACGCACGTATGCATCGTCGAGATTGACCCGGAGACCGGCCAAGTCAAGATTCTGAAATACGTGACTGTGGATGATTGTGGAAACCAGATAAATCCGATGATTGTTGAGGGCCAGATTCATGGTGGTGTTCTGCAGGGGCTTGCACAAGCGCTCTATGAGGAGGCGGTCTACGATGAGAATGGTAACTTGCTGACATCGACACTTTCCGACTACCTGGTGCCAACGACAGTAGAGGCGCCCGACATCATCACAGACTCCACAGTTACCCCCTCACCCCACAATCCACTGGGTGTCAAGGGCGTGGGTGAGGCGGGAACCATAGCATCTACGCCGGCAGTAGCCAACGCTGTTCTAGACGCAATTGCACACCTCGGAGTAAGGCACATAGATATCCCGCTTAGGCCTGAGAAAATTTTAAGGGCCCTAGGAAAACTTTGATAATATAACAAGACCACCCGTCCGTCCTACATACTTCTAATAGCATTTATTGTCAGGATAGCTTAGGGATTATTGTTGGATGGGGTTTAGGGACGCATTGAAATTCTTTGCAACATGTGTGACAGGACTTGAGGACATAGCGGCTGCCGAGGTCTCGAGGCTCCTCGGAGTGGAGGCTATAGTTGACGTCTCAAAGGTCTTCTTCGAGACGGAGCCGGAGGGATGCGCCCTCCTCAACTACTCAGCCAAGAGTGTGAACAAGGTCTATCTACTTGTGGCGCGGGGTGAAGCTAGAAGTCTGGCCGAGATAGAGGGGGTAGCGGCTTCGCCAAACCTAGTTGAACTTATAGATAGGGGGCAGAGCTTCGCAGTGAGGGCTGAGAGACATGGCAGGCACGATTTCACCAGCCTAGACATAGCAGCCGTTGTGGGGGAGGCTATAATCGAGTCATACAGAAATGCGACTGGTGTGAGGCTGAGGGTTGACCTAAACAACCCTGACGTCGAGTTTCTAGCAATCTTGAGGGACAGTGACTTCATCTTAGGCCTTAACACCACCGGCCTCTCACTCCACCACAGATACTACAGGGTCAGACACCACCGGGCTGGCCTCTCACCGACCGTGGCACACTCGATGCTGATGATTGCGGGCTGGCAGCCAAGCGAATCTCTGCTAGACCCATTCTGCGGCTCAGGAACAATTCCGATCGAGGCAGCGATACACGCCCTAAACATCCACCCGGGCTTAAGAATGAAAAACCTCGCAATGACTAGACTTAGAATCTTCAGCCACGAGATACTTAGCGGCTTGAGAGAGAGGTTGATGGGTGAGGAAGAGGCCCCTAGGCCGCTAGATATAGCGGGTATGGATGCGTCGCCTAAAGCTCTCTCAGATGCGGAGACGAATCTGGAGAGGGCTGGCTTGAAGGGATGTGTAAATCTGTCAGCGGGTGATGCTCTGGTCCTTGAGAAGTTCATCAAGAAGCCCTACAGCAAGATCGTCTGCAACCCGCCGTTCGGGGTGAGGATGGGGCTCCGCGACCCCTATAGCTTCTACACCAAGGCATTCATGTCTATGAGACGGGCCTTACCGGGCGCAAGCCTCACACTTATCGCTAGTAAGCCCGTCGTGGTCACCCGCGCTCTAGAGGATGTAGGCTGGACCGTGACTGGGGACAGAAGGATAATGCTCGGCTCTATAGCCGGACACATAATAACAGCGGAGCAATAGACTCCGCTAGACTATCTGCTGATACTCCTCTCCCGGGACTGGCTGGGCGGTGAATTGCTCAATCGTCAGGGATGACAAGAGTTCAGGCGTGGCCTCGCCCCGCTCAATCAGGTATCTACGCGCAAGATACCAGAAGGCGAATGGAAGGGAGGTCCTGCCCCTATTATTCATAGGTATTATTAGGTCTATATTGTTACACACGTTATCTGTACTGCACATAGCTATTACCGGCTTCCTAGCTATCGAGGCCTCCACCACTGCTTGCAAGTCGTAGCGGGGGTCAGAGACTAGCACAACCTCCGGCTCGACATAGTATTTTAGTGTTCGGTTTGTCAGGATTCCGGCCGGTATCTTCCCGGCGACGGGTATGCATCCTGTGACCTCGCAGAACCGTTGAACAGCTCTTATCCCATATACGTGTGTCGAGACAACTAGGATTTTGGAGGGCTCGAACAGGGCCATGAACCGGGCCGCGATGTTTAGCCGTTCTAGAAGTTTCTTAGCCTCGAACAGGTATACCCCATCTGGCCTCATCCTGTATATGAAGCGCTCCATATGGGCGACCTTTACCTTGGCTCCGAGATGCACCCCACTCTTAACGAGGAGTTCCTGAAGCTCCACGTCGGGTGAGAGATAATCTCTAACCTCCACGAGTCATCACCTGTTTAGCCACCTTGAGCCTACCCTGCACAAGATAGGGGATGAAACTGTATTCATATACCTTACAGGGCACCCCTACATAGCGAGAAGGGTTTAGACTATCCTCCTGAGCTTGGAAGACCCAACTTCTTCGCTGATCCTGACCAGCTCGTTGGCCTTGGCGATCCTTTCACCCCCTAAAACCCCCGCTTTAATCACCTTACAGCCCATTCCCACCGCGATGTGTGAGAGATAGGTGTCGTTTGTTTCACCGGACCTGTGGGAGGCCACTGGCACCGCGCCACCCTTTAGACAGGCCTCTACTGCGCTCCAGGTCAGGGATAGGCTCCCGACCTGGTTGGGCTTAATGATGGCCGCGTTAATCGCCCTCTTCTTCAGATAATCCTCGATCAGCCCTCGCCGCGTAACAACTAGGTCGTCACCGCAGATTAGAGTGTTGGGGAGCAGTTTCCTCAGCTCGGCGAAGGCGTCGGGGTCATCCTCTAGGAAGGGGTCTTCTATGTATACTAGGCTTGCCTTTTCAGCCAGCTCTGCGATATAGTTGAGGAAGCCTTCACGGTCTAGGTAGAGTCCCTGACTCTTCAGGACGTATCTCCGCGAGGACTCATCGTATATGCTCCCAGCAGCAACATCCAGGCCAACGCCCATCCTAATCCCCATCTCGTCACCTACCCTCTGGGCAGCCTCCCTAACGGCGTCAAGGGCTGCCTCCACAGAGATTGGCGGAGCATAACCACCCTCATCACCTTTCCCAAGTGGAAACCCGCTTACCCTCCTCGAGAGTATCTCCCCAAGCTTTCTATGCGTCCTTATGTTAGCCTCCAACGCCTCGTGGATTGTCTTAGGATCCAGCGGTATGACGAGATACTCTTGGATCTCTGGCGCGCCCTGGCCGGCGTGTTTCCCGCCGCCCAGTACATTGCCTAGTGGGAGTGGGAGTGCGGGTTCCTGCCCTGTTTCCCGGGCTATGAGCTTATAGAGAGATTCGCCTCGGAGGGCCGCATAGGCCGTTAGCGCTGCTATTGATGTCGCGAGCGCAGTGTTTCCTCCGATATTTGAGAAGTTGGGTGTTCCGTCAATCTCCTGTAGAAGCTGGTCGAACTCGATGAAGCCGTAGTATTCACGTCCCACAATCCTCGGCGCAACCTTCTCCCTCAATATTTTGACAGCGGCTTCAGGTCCTCCGGGTGGATAAGGCTCCACCTCTCTCTTACCCCTGCTCTTGCCGGCGGGAGCAGCTGCACGCCCCCTCACACCGTCTACAGCCGCTTCAACCTCTATCGTCTTGTCTCCTCGAGAGTCAAAGACCACCCTACCGGCCAGGCTGGTTATCCTCCCCAATTACTCCTACCCCCACCCGATGCGACGGAGAATTCTAAGAAGCTGTCTATGACTTCTACGTGTGAGATGAACATCCTTCTGCAGCAGTACCTCTTAACTCCCAGCGAGTCGAGGGCCTCTGCGGGCTTCATCCCAGACTTAACAAGCTTGTTGTATCTCTCCCAGAGATGCCCTATAGGGGCTCCGCAGCTGAAACACCTGATGGGAAACAGCATAATGCTCACCCGGCTAGTCGTTAAAGGCAGAATAAAAATTAGGGCCCTGGAAGGGCTCCATATCCAGCCCATATTTATATGGGCGGGAGACATTGATGGGTGAATGTCTTCAATCCGCGTCTCGACAGGCATCCCAACCCTCGACCGGATAACGGGAGGGGGGCTGATACCTGGCAAGACGTACTTGGTCACGGGCGAGACTGGTGTGGGGAAGACGATCCTCTCCCTCCACTTCTTGATGGAGGGTCTGAGGCGGGGGGAGAAGGTGTCCTATGTCTCGCTAGATGAGAGGATTAACGGTGTGCTTGACGGTGCTATGACGCTTGGATGGGACTTCTGGACACCCTACAGGGAGGGAAGGTTCTTCCCCTTCGAGATACGCATCTACTCAGAGGACTTAGGTCGCTACAGGAAGGATAGCCGAGCGTATATTGACACAATAATCAAGATGACGCGGGGAGGAGAGGTCTCGCGGATAGTCCTTGACCCCATATCTGCCATGGCCTTCGGCGCGGCTGACGAGTACGCAATCCGAGAATACATTCGCGAAATCATAATCTATTTGGAGGAGAAGATTGGAGCGACCACCATGCTGACCTGCGACATTCCCTCCGGCTCTACCCAGCTCAGCAGGTTTGGGTATGAGGAATACCTCTCATCGGGCGTAATCGTCCTCGGCCTGGTCAACTTGGATGGCCGCCTAGTTAGGACCCTGCTTGTAAGGAAGATGCGCTGGTCTCCTGCAGACCACTCAATCTACACCTTCGAGATAGTCAGGGGCAGAGGAATAATCATTGGACCCACATTAAGAGCCCTCCAGCAAAGGCTGGCGGGCTCAGGGGCGGCTAGTCAGGCGACCACTCGGACTCAAGGGGTTTAGGCAAGCTCGCCTGAGGGGGCTACAAGGGATTCCTCACCGATATAGACTTCTCGCTCGCCCCAGGGATTCCTAACAATCCTGACAAAGTGTAGGGCCACTAGCTCACCCTCCCTGACCTCTTCCAACATCTTTACAGCCCCACCCCATGCCTTGCAGAATATCGATCCGGACGCATCCCTGAGCCAGAAGCTTGAGAAGTCAGTCTCACCCCTCTTGGTCTTCAGGCGCGTGGCGGGTGATTTTGAAAACACCTCACCCTTAACAGAGGCGTCCACCATTCCAACGCGTAGGTCGCCTATGCTCTGTATCCTTGGCCGTGGCTCAGCCTCCGCCTCGGCCAACTCATATTCGAGGGGAATGATTGCCCAGCCCTTCCCAACACGCCTATAATGCATCTTCTTAACAGATATTAGTTGGCCGGGCCTGATGCTCTCAGAATACACCCTGTCCACACCGTATTGCGTTATGCCGAGCAGCATTCCCTGTTGTGGGAGCCTTCGGTCAATCTTGATGAGTATTGGCTCCTGCGCAGGTAGCGTGGGAATATGTATGCTGGAGCGCGAAGTTGTTGATAGGGTGCCTCCGGGAGACCACTTGGCCCCAGCAACATAGACTGTCTTGCCAATATCACTCTCGCCTAGGAGGCCTAAATGCTCTCTCCACAGACTTAGTTCAGCCTTGATACCCCGCCAGCCTACGAGCAAGTCCCTAACACCCACATCCTCGCCCTTCACGGAGACACTCCTCGCCTCTGCGAAACCAAGAATAACCGCCTTGAAGTCAACAGCTCCGCGGGCCTCAAAGACATCGGGCAACTCGGCGAAGAAATGCTCTAAGGGAGGAAGGCCCGGCCTCGCCTCGGATATCTCTGCATGCTCGCCGAGATGCACTTCAACCGTGCCGTCGGGGCGCTCCCGGGTATAAGCTCCCTTCACCAAGATGCTCTTACCAATAGCCACTCCAGTCGCCTCAAGCCTGCGTATTGCATCCCCCCAAGCAATGGCGTCGACAACCCCTGAGTCATCTCCAAGCCTGAGATAAACTATCGGTGGCTCACGCCTCGGCCTAGACACTCCTATCACTCTGGCCTCAATGTTCACTGACCCAAGCCCACCCACCAGCTTGGACAAGGCGACGGTAGAGGACCCCTGCTTAATCCCCTCAAAAACCCCAAGCTCGCCGGCCACAATATAGAGGGCGCCTAGGCGTGTCAGCCTCGGATCCTCGGCAACCCGCCTCTCAACCTCCACTTCTATCTCCTCACGCCTATCCTCCCCCACTAGGCTCAAAACACGCCTCAGAAGCGCCTCATAATCGCTCATCACACATACCAGTCCTGAGCCCGGCATTTATACCCTGAAGAGGCAAGAATACCAATTTGGTCTTAACATGGGGATTATGAACGTCGCGGCGGTTTTCTTCGGAGTGGAAAAGTATATAAGCGCTTCAACTTACAAAGATTCGTGTCGAGCAAAACTAGGCCTACAGGTGTAACGGTTCTAGCTATTCTTGAAATAATAGGTGCTATACTGTCTCTGCTGGCTGCCATGGCTTTCTTCGCCCTCGGTGCATTGGCAGGAGCGGGCTCAGAGTTAGGGGTTATGGGTGGCCTCTTCGCGGCATTTGGGGTTGCTTTTGGCGGTCTACTTCTAATCTTAGCACTGATAGGGTTCGTTATAGCCTACGGTTTCTGGACAGGAAAGGGCTGGGCGTGGATTCTTGGAATAATATTCTCGATAATAGGGATAATAATTGGGCTGGTCTCCATAATAGGTAACCCAACAAGCATCATAGGGATTATAATAAATGGGCTGATACTATACTATTTAACTAGGCCGCACGTAAAGGCGTGGTTTGGAAAAGCATAGCGGGAGTGTTTATCCACCTATTTTTAGCTTGGTTTCTCAAAGCATAGTATGTCGAGCGGGTGAAACACTTCTACATTCGCGCCTTCTGCTAGATGGATTGCGCAGACACTGCTCTCAGTGACTATGGTCTCGACACCGCCGGAGTTGAAGAATTCGAAGAGCCTAGCCCCCATGGCCTTGGAGAGCTCCCTGCCTATGGGGCCGCGCTTCAATCCAAACGTTCCACCCATCCCGCAACACATGCCATCCTCTATGACGACAGCCTCCAGCCCTGCCTCCCGCATAAGGGCCAACACATTCTCAACCCCCGAGAGTGGCCTCTGGTGGCACGGTACGTGGATGCCATAGCGCTTCTTAAAGCGCGCCCTCACAGTCAACAGCCCCTCGCTAACCAATCCCCAGAGGACCTGGAGGGCCTCGAGGGTGTTTTTGGCTAATGCTTCTGCCCTCCCATCATCTTTCAGCAGGTACGGGTATATGTTTTTCAGAGTGTAGGTTGCCGTTGGCTCGATAGAGACGATACTATACCCTTGCTCAACATAGCTTGAGAGTAGTTCCACATTCCTAGCTGCATACTTCTTAGCTCCCTCCCAGTCTCCATAGGCTATCAGCGGATATCCAGAGGTAAGCTGGGGCGGCAGCTCAACTTTCACTCCGGCTAGCTGGAGAGCCGTGACTAGACTTTCAGCAATCTCCGGCCTACAATAGTTGGGGAAGAAGTCTAAGAAGAGTGCGACCCTCGCCCGTGGAGTCGGCACCTCCACCCTAACCCGATTAAACCTCTTGACGAACGTATCACGCCTGAACTCTGGGAGAGGTACTGTGCGGTCGAGGCCCACCAGTTTTTCAAGCAGGTATCGAGATGCGCGGGTCTTCAGGAACCAGTTGCTCACTGGTGCTAGTTGGGATGCAAGCTTGCCGAGGGTCTCGTATCTCATCATAGACTTGTCAGCCTTGGGGTAACCGTACCTGGATGCTAGGAGGTTCTTGACCCTCGAAATCATGAGTGGTATGTTGATGGAGATGGGGCAGACTTCTTTGCAGAGTCCACATGATATGCAGAGGTGGGCGAAGGATGCCTCGTCAAGCCCGTGGATGTTTGCGGTCCAAGGTATACCGATAGGCCCTGGATATATGTGGCCAAAGATGTGGCCGCCTGTTACGCTATAGGGAGCGCAGACGTTCATGCAGGCGCCGCATCTTATGCAGTATAGAGCCTCCCTGAAGATATCTTCACTCAGCATCCTGCTTCTTCCATTGTCTAGGAGGACTATGTGCATCTCGCGGGAACTGTCCCCTGCCATAGGCGACCTCCCCGCCATGATGGAGACGTAAGTCGTGAGTCTCTGCCCCGTCGCAGCGACAGCATGAGCCCCAGCTAGTATGAGGGCCTCCTCTACCGTCTCAACAATCTTCTCTATGCCGACTAGGACCACCTGTACTCGTGGGAGGCTGGAGGTCATCCTACCGTTCCCTTCATTAGTCTCTAGGACCACCGCACCTATCTCAGCTATAGCCACATTGGCTCCGTTGAAGCCTATGTCAGCTGTGAGGAAGATTTCGCGAAGTCTCTGGCGAATATAGTTCATAATCTCTCGAATGTCGCTGCTTATCTCTCTGCGAGCTTCTTCCGAGAAGAGCAGGTTCACATCCTCCAACGTCTTGTGGATCGCCGGGAAGACTAGGTGGCTTGGCTTCTCGCGTGCCAGCTGTATTATCCTCTCTCCCAGGTCTGTCTCGATAACATTAAGTCCTTGAGCCTGAAGCCCATCGTTGAGCAGGATTTCCTCGCTGGTCAGGGATTTTGACTTGGCTACTAGGCGCGCCTGAGCGTCCCTCGCTATTCTCACTATTATCTTGACTGCCTCCTCTCCATCGCGGGCGAAATAAACCTTCGCCCCCCTCTTCTCAGCATTTCTGGTAAAGGTATCTACCAGCTCAGAGAATCTTGCGACGCTTCTCTCCTTTATCCTCCTCGCCTCGCTCCTAAAGGCCTCGTAGTCCCCCATCTCTGCTATGGCCTTCGCCCTACCCTCGAGGCCTCTACGCATCGCAGAGTATAGCCCCCTAACCGGCCCCTGCCTGAGCCTCCTTCTCACCACCTCTTCCAAGGCACTGTACGATGTCAACTCAGCCTACACCTTGAGTAGGACCGTGACGGCCTGCGGTCCATGAACGCCTACGACCTGTCTTAGCTCGATGTCGGCGGTCCTGCTCGGCCCGGATATTATGGTTGCTGAAAAGTTGTTTTGCCTTGATGCCTGCCTTACGAGTGGGGCTACCTCCAGCAGTCCTTCTAGGATATTGAAAGACTCTAGGTAGGCGATGTGGTTTGACGGCAGGGTTGAGACCAGTCTGTCTGAATCGTCATAGCAGATTTCAAGTATTGAGCCAGTCTCAGCTATTCCAGCCGCAGGGAAGGTTATGCCTAGACTGCAGCCGGCGATATCGGTGGGCGATGCATGAGGACCAACAAGCCTGGATATGCCATCCAACCTTTTTCTGATGCCATCGAGACGCTTTCTATCGCATGTAGCTACCGCCACTGGGCCGGCGACAGTTCTAGCCTTCCTCTCGATGAGGTCAAGAGCCTCATCCCAGCTCTGCACGAGTTCTACTATTCCTCCCTGCCCCCTGAACCTCTCGATGAAGAGAGCCACTTTCTTCTCATTTATGCGCATATAAACCATCAAGGCTAAAATGCGTCGATATATGAGCGTTACCCTTCCTACAGCCGGGTCTGTTAAGTTTTTTTATGGTTTTGTTTATGGCCTGGTTCTCTTGTTCTTTGTTTATGGGTTTTCTTGATGGTCTCTGGGACTCCGGTGCCTGTCGTCCTCTACGCATCTAGATGTAGGGTATCACTATTCGTGATAGATGATACTGAGGTTAGGATAGGTGGTTCTAGTGCTTGGTTCTTCATAGCAGGAGGATACTGGGTATGTGGCTCTCCCGTACTAGAAATCAGCTGGTAGTTGAGAGGTTCCTAGGGAGCTTGTCAGGAGGTTTGGGAGGCATCCAGTATATGCTGGTGGTGTGAGTCATTACTTGGCCGCTTGTAAGAGCCTAGGCCTAGAGCATAGGGTATACGGCTTCGGTAGCTGGATGCATGAGGTG
>BEHE01000015.1 GCA_002898395.1 Candidatus Calditenuaceae archaeon HR02 | reverse complement strand
CTCCCTCGTCTCAATCCACTTTACAGGAACGCCCAACTTCATAGCCAGGTAAAGTACCACCGCCTCAGCACCGTAGCAGTGAATCTTCGAGCCGAACCCCCCGCCTACATACACCAGCTCGTTCAAGGCTCCTTCATCAAACCCTACGTGGAGCATCACCTTAGCCGCGCAACAACCCTAGCCCTGATCCTGGCCCTCCCACCTATCCTAGACCTCCTATACCTACGTAGCGAGGCAGTATACCTCGACACCCCTCCTAAGAAGCCCAATAAAACCATCCGTGTGGACTACTGGTATAACATCCACGAATACCTGATCTCCAGGACCTACTGGAATCTCCAATGGAGAATCAGTGTATCTAAAGTTTTCACCATCCATTGTATAGGTTATCCGGAAGCCGGTGTCGTCTCTTCTCCTATGAACATCACAGTATCTCATATCTATACCATCCCATCGACACTAATATACGGTTTAGGCCACCTCTCCCTACATTCCCGAATAGGCCTAGCCCTCAGCAACACACCACAGTGGAGGGCCGAGGCACAAGATTAAGACACCAGAACTAGAGGGAATGATTAACGGAGGCGGTAAGGCTGTCATCGAGACTCCACTCGAGGACGGCCTCTATATCAGGGAGCCTAGAATACGATATCGACTCAGGCAGGCTTAGGGTAAGGATAACTGCCAAGGCCTCAGAACTACTATTAAACAGGGATAGGCCAATCAGGGTAAGACTACTCCTCAGACATTCTTAAAGTAAGGCTTGAGGGGTTAAGGCTCAGATACTATCCAGCCGCTGGTAGTGGTGCGTATGGTAGGGGGTTTAAATACTCCTCAAAATCTCAACAATACATAAACACAGATGCCCCAGATGCAACACAAAACCTTAGAAACAAATCAAGAAGATAATGGGGGTGAGCAAATTAACGCCAGTCAAGAAGATTCGAGAACCGATAAAGGAACTCGTAGATGCGCTGGTGAAGGCCGAGCTCCTGGCTTAAAGGAGTATAAGAGAACCAGTCACCAAACCCAGTATTTTTATGATTTCAATAGGTAAGACGCGTCTCAGCGGAGCTTGTTTATCAGCTTCATCATCTCTTCATAGTGATGTCTGATAACTGCTACACCCTTCTCTCCCATCATCTTTTCAGCATTAGCTTTACACGCCTCTATCGCCGTCAAGAGCCCCTCCTTAGTCGGCTTCTCGATGCTTACACCACACTGTTTAAACACTCCTTCGAGGAACTGGCGTACCTGTTGCTTCAGCACATCGTCTTGATAAGGCTGGCCTAAAATCTCCAGGAACTCCCTATTAGCGCTCTCAAAGCACTTCAGCAGCTCGTCTCTAACCAGCTCCGGGGTCACCTTCTCTGCCGGAAGATCGGGGGCCTTATAACGCGACATGCTTATACCAGCCTTTCCCCACAATATATATCTTCTTATTGTAGAGCAATATGGGTTGTAGCCTTCTGTCCTCCTAAAGGCTTTAAACTAGTCCCTAGACTAAAGTTGTAAATATAGCAAATATTGTGTATTCTTCTAAAAAGCTTTAAATAAAACACATCCTTACTCTAACCGAATATGGCGGCTAAAAGCGTCGGTGCAGTATGGATTGCAGTGGCGCTGGTTGTTGGTATCGTTGTCGGCGCCGGCGGGTTTTATGCAGCTTCTTCACTCATGGCTCCACCATCTAAGCCGTCGCTACTTGAAACGATTAAGAGTAGAGGAGTTCTGATCGTCGGTACGAGCGCAGACTGGCCGCCCTTCGAGTACATAGACGCGAAGGGGAACTTCGCGGGTATAGACATGGTGATTGCTGATAGGATTGCACGGGAGATCGGTGTCAAGCTTGAGATCCGCGATATGAAGTTTGGTGCTCTGATTCAGGCCTTGAAGGCCGGGCAGATCGACCTTATCTTGGCTGACCTTCATCACACGGCGGAGCGTGAAAGGGAGATTGACTTCTCGAAGGGATACTATGTGGCATACGACGCCGCGGTCGTGGTGCTTAAGAGCAAGGCGTCCCAAATCACCTCAGAGTCCTCGCTGGTCGGCAAAAATATCGGCGTCCAGCAGGGCACGATACAGGAGGAGTGGGCCAAAGAGAACTTGGGGGGAAAGGCTAACATAGTCTCCTACGACCGTGTCTACCCCGAGATGGTGATGACGCTTAAGAGAGGCGACCTCGACGCGATAATCGTGGGCGACATAATAGCAACTGTGCTCGCTTCCCGCGACCCAGACCTAGCTGTAGTCTTGAAGATTGGGAGCCTAAGTGGCGCCGCTATAGGGATTCCACAGGGAGAAGAGGAGCTGAAATACATAGTCAATAAGGTGATAGAGGACCTTACGTCAACCGGTGAGATGAATAGGATTTTCGAGGAAGAAATTAATAAGTGGCTTGGGCAGTAAAAATTATTTAGGAGTTGGACATTAGCCGTTTTTTGTTCCAGATTCTCCCCTACCTGATGGAGGGCATACCCGTCACGATGCAGCTGACGCTTCTCTCCTTCTCTCTCGGCTTGGCTCTAGGCTCGGTCTTGGCTGCGGCTAGGGTCTTTGGGTCGAAACCCCTCTCAGTGTTTTCCCGCTCATACATTGAATTCTTCCGCGGAACCCCACTACTTGTGCAGATATTCTTTATCTACTTTGGTCTTCCTGCAGTAGGCATTAGGC
Source organism: Candidatus Calditenuaceae archaeon HR02 (assembly GCA_002898395.1). Lineage (GTDB taxonomy): Archaea > Thermoproteota > Nitrososphaeria_A > Caldarchaeales > Calditenuaceae > HRBIN02. The sequence continues at coordinate 44,465 of BEHE01000015.1, read as the reverse complement.
TGGACGCCTTCACGGCCTCTGTTATAGCGATCGGGTTTAATAGTGCGGCTTATCAGGCCGAAATTCTCCGCTCGGCCATTAAGAGTATTCCCGAAGAGCAGTATCTTGCTGCAGAGTCGCTTGGAATGACAACTGTCCAGACTTATCGATTCATCATTTTCCCACAGGCCATCCGAGTTGCCACGCCTGCCCTAGTCAACGAGTTTGTAGCCCTCATCAAGTATACGTCGCTGGCCTCGATTATTGGTGTCGCAGAGCTGTTTAGAAGGACTGAGTATATGGTCTCCTATACGTTTATGCCCGAGATTTACTTGCTGGCCGCTGCGATATATCTCGCTATCTGCCTACCCACATCTCAGTTCTCCAAGATGCTGGAGACCCGTTATGCTATTCCTGGGTATAAGAGGGCGCTAGTTTGAGTGGGGAGCTGCTACAAATTAGCGGGTTAAGGGCCGGTTACGGGAGGATTGAGGTCCTAAGAGGCATCAATCTGAGCGTTAAGAAGGGTGAGAAAGTCGTTATTCTGGGTCCAAGCGGCTCCGGTAAGAGCACCCTCCTAAAGTGCATACCATACCTGGTGAGGCCTTGGAGCGGGGAGATTCGCATTAACGGCCTCGTTGTTAACCCTGACCCAGCCACCCTAAGGAGAATTAGGGCGAGTACAGGATTCGTCTTCCAGCAGTACAATCTATTCCCCCACATGACAGTTATTAGAAATGTAGCCCTCCCCTTAGAGCTTGGCAAGGGGATGAGTAGGCGCGAGGCAGAGAAGATAGCTCAGTCCATCCTAGATGTGCTCGGCCTCGGAGAGTTAGCTGAAAAGTTTCCTCTGGAGCTCTCAGGCGGCCAGCAGCAGAGGGCCGCCATAGCTAGGGCCTTGGCAATTGACCCTAAGCTGCTCCTACTTGATGAGCCCACCTCTGCGCTGGACCCTGAGCTGAGATACGAGGTTGTCGAGACCCTCTATCAGGTAGCGAAACAGGGCAGGGCCATGCTCATTGTCACACACGAGCTTGACTTCGCTGAGGCGGCGGCAGATAGGGTAGTCTTCATAGACGAAGGTTTAATCGTTGAGGAGGGTGATGCTAAGGAGGTCCTTGAGCGGCCGAAGAAGGAGAGGACAGAGAAATTCCTTAGACGGCTTAGAAGCAGACTATGATGGCTACTCTCCGCCATCTGAGAAATTGGAGTTGAGTGGGAAACTCTTTAAGTTGAAATTAAGTTGGGATACAATTTAGAGCCTCCTCGATATGACGAGCTATATTATCTGCATCGTTGAGGGTTTGACCTTCTCTGATAGACGGAGCATCATCGTTTGGGAGGCTTTAACCGATCTTGTCTGTGAGCTAATGCCCCAGAAGAGCGGCGTCTTGAGGCTCTGGAGCAGTAGGCATGTCGCGTCTAAGGAGGAGGCCTCCACATGGCTTGAGGCGTGCTACCGCGTCAGAGACTACAAGCCGCAGCCGCCCGTTGACCTATCCCAGTTTTACACACCCATTGGATACGATTTGGACAGGGCTGCGAAGGCCCTGAAGATGAGGCAGAGAGAGGTGGCTAAGATGTTTCGGAAACTGGAGAAGGCGTTAATGTTGGTTGCCTGTAACGAGGTGGCAGCTGCTGTCAGGCATAGCTGGGAAAATCAGCACGAGGTGATGCTGAAGAGATAGGGTGTCTCCTATCCCGCCTCAACATAGTAGTACTCTCCCATCTCCTTCTGGGCCCTATCAAGCCGCGAGTCGGGCTTGTTTACGCGGGGCCTATTACTTTTCTTGTCGCGCCTGAATGTTATGCCAAGCTCCGAGAGGAATCTGTTGAAACCCTCCCTCATACTCATCGGCGGGAGGGCGCGTCCCTCGATTCCCGGCTTTCCCGTGAAGACCATCAGCCTCGTAGCGGAGAAGTCAACCAGCATCAAGTCATGCTCCACTAAGAATATGTAGGCACCCTTCTCCCTGGCCAGCCTCTTAAGTAGCCGCGCAACAACGTATCTCTCCTCTACGTCTAGGAACGCGCTCGGCTCATCTAAGAGGTAGATCGCGGCCTCCTTAGACAGCGTCTCGGCAATAGCCACGCGCTGTAGCTCTCCACCGCTAAGGTCCATCATGTTTCTATCTAGGAGTCTGTCGAGGCCGAGGGGTCTCAGTAGTTCCGACCTATAGAGCTCAGTGTCGAAGTCTTTTCCAGCCGCCCTCCTCAGGGCGTCGGCGACTGTCTCGTCTCTCGGCTCCGGGTGCTGTGGTTTATAGCTGAGCGACCTATACTCAATCCTGTTACCCGAATCGTCCGACTCAAGCCCTGCTAGAAGCTTGATGAAGGTGGATTTGCCTATGCCGTTCGGCCCAACAATCCCCACCACCTCTCCCATCTTGGCGCTACCCTCCTCAACTACCAGCCTAAAAGACCCATACGTCTTCGCCATCCGATACCAGTAGATGGACGGTCCCCCCGCAGAGTCAGGTGCCGGAGGGCTATGAGACGAGAAGGCTATTTCATACCTTCTGAACCTGACGTTCTCGAGGGGTGCGTAGCCCTCTAGATAGGTATTGACTCCCTCGCTTAGGCTGTAGGGGCCCGAGACTATTCCATAGACCCCGGGCTCGCCGTAGAAGATGAATATGGTGTCGGAGACATAGTCGAGGAATGAGAGGTCATGGTCAGCGACGAAGACCCGCGCCCCTTCTCCCACCAAGCTTCGAATCGCTGATGCCGCCCTTACCCTCTGTCTCACGTCAAGGAAGCTGGAGGGCTCGTCGAAAATATAGCAATCCCCACCCCTCAGTATAGCCGCTGCAATTGCTAGCCGCTGGAGCTCGCCCCCGCTCAGAGCGGAGACCTCTCTATCGAGGAGGTGTTCTAGCTCGAGCCTCTCTACGACATCGTTTATCGGCTTAGAGCCTGCGATGCGGGTTAGAATCTCGCGGACCCTGCCCTTCACCGCTCGGGGGATTTGAGTTATGTTCTGCGGCTTGTAGGTCACGCGGAGCATCCCGGCCGACATTCTTTTAAAATAGTCTTGAATCAATGTGCCCCGAAACCTCTTAGCAACCTCCTCCCAGCCTTGTCCATCTTCGAGTTTTCCCAGGTTGGGCTTGAGCTGTCCTGCCAGAATCGATAGAGCGGTGGATTTCCCGATACCGTTTCTTCCGAGAAGCCCCGTGACTGTCCCCGGCTCAGCGTATGGGAGCCTATAGAGCCTAAACGAGTTCACTCCATACTGGTGTATGAGGTCGCCTCCTAGCTCCGACGGCAGATTTACTATGGCTATCGCCTCGAAGGGGCACTTGGCTACACATATCCCACAGCCGATGCAGAGTTCCTCGTTAATTATTGGAAACCCATTCTCACCCATCTTGATTGCCTCTATCTTATTTCTGACCGGCGGACAGAATGTTATGCATGGTGTCCCACACTTTGTTGGCTGGCAATGGTCAAGATCTATGACTGCGACTCGGAGCACTGTGTCAACCACCCCGCAGCGCCTGGCTAGAGGTTTGACTCATACAGACGGACGCCTTCCCCACTATCAAAAGTATCTCATAGCCCTCAATATCTACCCTTCAATCTAACCCACCAGACAGCGTGGCATAACGCGTGCTCATCATCTCTTAAATACGGCCGTAACTCGTGTGTCATGGAGTCGATGGTACTTACTGCTAAGATCTTCGAGATTAGGGAGGATGTTTCTCTAGCCACGATAGCGGCTAAGCTTGGCGAGTTTAGGGAGAGGCAGCTGGTTAAGGAGGAGGATAGGGATATTGAGCTGCTAACCGATGTGCGTGACATTAATGCGGGGAAGGATTACATCTCGGGGATATTCAGCAGGGATAAGCTTGTCAGGATCAAGCAGAGGGGAAAGCAGCTGCCGATTGTGAAGACCATTGAGGCTTATGTGGAGTTTCGGAATAGGGGGGATAAGATACTCCTGACAATTGCCCAGGAGAAGCACTTTGCAAACTCGGCCGCCACAACCCTTTCGAACGCCCTCTTCCTCAACTATAAGAGCATCGTCGAGGCCTATATCCCTCCAGAAAACATGCAGCAGATACACGAGTCCAACCCGGAGGGGACAAAGCTAATCTGGTTTGACCAAGTCGATATACCTGGTGTTGATAAGCTCGCCCTTGCCGGCCCCTCGCTCATGGATACGTCACTCTACCAGGAATATCTCAGCCACGGTAAGATATGGTACATTGTCTACACCACGCGAGCTGGTGGAAAGATTATAGGCTTAACGAGAAATGCTGTCGTAACCGCCTTCACAAAGATGCCGGAGCCCGAGTTTATAGACTACATAGTCACTAACATCTTCCCGCTGATTAGGTGAGTGGACGTGTCTGTAGATTCTTTAGTAATTGTGACAGTATTCTTAATTTTCTTAAGTTTTAGTATGGGTTTTTATTCAGGCTCATTATCACGCATTAGCGGAGGGATGATCTAGACGGGGAGGGTGTAGAAGAGGGAATGGAGGTGGAGCTGCTGTACGATATGCCGCGGCTTGAAGAGAAGCTGATGATAGAGAGCTTCAGGCAGAGGGGAGTAGAGGTCAAACTCACTAACGTCAACACTATGCCACTGCTAATAGGCGAGGCGGCTGCAGAGGTCGCCCTAGTCAGGGTTGTCTCAATGCAGAAGGCCCTCTACTCTGCCGCCATCAGGGAGGCTGCCGGCGCAACCGCTATAAACAGCTCCACAGCACTCATGCTCTGCGGCGACAAGATTCTAACCCTGAGCAGGCTGAAGGCTCATGGGCTTAGGATTCCTCGGAGCATGGTTGTATTGGGCACAGAGTCTGCGGAAGTAGCGTATAGGCGTTTCCCCAAGCCCTTCGTTGATAAGCCCCCCATCGGGAGCTGGGGTAGGCTCGTAACTCTCGTGAGGGATAAAAGTACTTGGAGGAGCGTCTTAGAGCACAGGCAGATGATGCAGAGCCAACAGTTGAGGACCCACATCGTGCAGGAGTATATAGAGAGTGATGGGCGGGACATCAGGACAATAGTGATAGGTGGCGAGGTGATTGGCGCTGTTGTCAGGAAGAGCGCTAGGGACGAGTGGCGGGCCAATGTAGCGCTCGGAGGAAAGACTGAACCGATCAAGGTTAATGGTGAGATAGCCGAGCTAAGCCTCCAGGCGGCCAAGATTATTGGGGGCGAGTTCATATCGATCGACATCCTCGAGGACAAGAAAAGCGGCCAACTCTATCTGAACGAAGTGAACGGTGTGCCAGAGTTTAAGGGTTTCATGGAGGCGACTGGGATAAGTGTTGCGGACGAGCTTGCGAAGTATATAGTCTCGGTGATGAGGCGGTGACCACTAGGATTGCTATTATAGGTGCGAGCGGCTATACTGGTGGCGAGGCCTTAAGACTCCTAGCAATGCACCCACGTGTAGAGGTCGTTGCAGCTACCTCGCGCGAGTATGCAGGGAAACCTGTAGCAGCTATTCACCTAAACCTCCGCTCAGTTCTGGGCACGATGAAGTTCTCCGAACTCAACATGGAGAAGATCGTCTCGGAGGCCGAGCTGGTCTTTCTCAGCGTCCCCGCGGGTGTGTCGCACACAATGGCTAGGCGGCTGGTTGAGGCCGGTGTTAGGGTTGTGGACTTAAGCCCTGACTTCAGGCTTAGAGATCCTAGGCTCTATGAGGAATGGTATGGGTTTACGCATGGAGACCCGGAGCTGTTGGCAGAGAGTGTCTATGGTCTACCCGAGATCCACAGGGATGAGATTAGGAACGCTAGGGTTGTGGCCTGCCCGGGCTGTAACGCTACAGCCGCCATACTTGCTCTGGCCCCTGCCTTGAGGGAGGGGTTGATAGATGTGGAGCACATAGCCGTGGACGTCAAGGTAGGGAGCAGTGAGGCGGGGAGGCAGCCCAGCCAGGGAAGCCACCACCCTGAGAGGGCCAACGTAATCAGACCATATGAGGCAGAGGGGCATAGGCACGTAGCGGAGGTCGAGCAGGAGCTTTCGCTCCTCTGCGGCAAAAGGCTCCAGATAGCCATGGTCCCCCATGCTGTCGGAAACGTTAGGGGTGCACTGGCGACGGCTCATGTCTGGCTCTCAGACTCCCTCGACGAGACCACCATATGGAGGGCATATGCAAGACACTACGGGAAGGAGCCCTTCATACGCATAGTCCGCTCCGGCCCAGTCAAGTATCCCGACCCGAAATACGTGATTGGAAGCAACTTCTGCGACATAGGCTTCGCGGTCGAGCTCTCCAGGCGGCGGGCAGCCCTGTTCGCCGCGATCGACAACTTGATGAAGGGGGCAGCAGGTCAGGCGGTCCAGTGCATGAATATCATGTTGGGTATGGACGAGAGGGAGGGGTTAAACATGCTGCCCATAAGCCCTGTGTGAGGAAATTGGGGTGAAGGGGCGCGGTTTGGTGACTGTTGTTAAGGCTGGTGGCCGGGTCCTCCAGAGCAACATGGAGAACATCGCTAAGAGCCTAGCCCGCAGCAGTGGCCAAGGAATAGTCTTCGTCCACGGGGGAGGAGACATAGTGACAGAGTACTCTAAGAGGCTTGGAGTGACGCCAACCATAGTCATGTCGCCCTCGGGAATCCGGAGCAGATACACAGATGAGAGAGAGCTGGAGGTCTATGTGATGGCGATGGCCGGGAAGATAAACAAGGAGATAGTCTCGGCTGTACAGCGGTATGGCGGTAAAGCAGTTGGGCTCTCAGGCGTCGATGGTGGATTACTCGTAGCTGAGAGGAAGAAGAAGATAATCATCGTGGATGAGCGGGGAAGGAAGAGGATAATCCCTGGAGGTTATACGGGAAGCATAAAGACGGTAAATGCATTCCTAATAGCCCAGATACTCCAGGCAGGGTATCTCCCAGTAATAGCCCCCCTAGCGCTCGGAACAGAGGGGGAGATTCTGAACGTCGATGGCGACCAGGCCGCCTCATGGATCGCTCGAGGAGTGGGCGCGGATATGCTTGTCTTTCTCAGCGACGTCGAGGGCGTAATAGTGGATGGAAAGGTTGTGGATAGAATCTCCCCCAGTGAGGCGTCTGAACTGTCTATGAAGATTGGCCCAGGGATGAACAGGAAGCTCGCGCTGGCCGCCGAGGCGGTGCTGGGTGGTGTGAGGAGGGTCGTGATAGCTAGTGGGCTTGGCGAGAACCCTCTTACAGCGGCGTTAGCCGGCAGGGGTACGGTCGTCGGTACTTGACACCGTGTAAAGACTTTGAGAATACTATATCCGACCAGGGAAATACGAGTTACGGCACTCGAGATACGTTTATCAATAAGAATTCGTGTGGTTTAGGTACGGAATAGGTGAGCCTATTGCCGGAACTCAAGTGTCCCGTCTGCTTCGGCGACGTCAAAATCCCGGATGACGCCCTCGACGGAGAGCTTTTTGAGCACGAGGAGTGTGGAGCCCAACTCGAACTAGTCACGAGCAACGGGTCCAAGACGTTGAGGTTGGCCGAGGAAGTGGGGGAGGACTGGGGAGAGTAGAGTAGTGATAATTGGCTTAGTCTACGACCTGCTGCGGCACGAGGAGAGGATGCTGATAGAGGCTATTAGGAACCGTGGACAAGGACTTAGACTAGTCTTCATACCGGAAAAGATAGACTTCCTTGGCGCTGACAGTAGACACGATGACGTCGATTTTGTCTTCCAGAGGTGTGTCAGCCATTACAGGGCCCTCGCCACCACCGCGATACTCGAGTCGCGAGGCATACGGGTCGTAAACTCGTATGAGACAATCAGGGATAGTGGGGATAAGCTTGTCACGACGGCTAGACTTGCGAGTAGGGGGGTGAGGGTTCCACGGACAGCTATAGCCTACAGCAGGGAGGGGGCGCTCATGGCTGCGCGCGAGATCGGCTACCCTGTAGTGATCAAGCCAATAATGGGGAGCTGGGGAAGGATGATAGCGCGGGCCAAGAGTGAAGAAGACCTTCTCGATATAATGGACTTCAGAGAGGCAATGAGTTCTCCCCACTTCAAGATACATTATATCCAGCAGTATGTGGAGAAGCCGGGCCGCGACATCAGGGCCTTTTACGTATGGGGTGAAGTCCCCACCGCCATCTACAGGATTAGTCAGCGCTGGAAGACAAACACCGCCCTCGGAGGAAAGGCCGCCCCCGCCAACCTTACAGAGGAGCAGGTAGACCTTGCAATTCGCGCAGGAGACGCCATGGGTGGGGGAGTCTTGGGAATAGATCTCTTAGAGACGCGTGAGGGTGAGACCCTCGTCAGCGAGGTTAATGCCGTCGTCGAGTTTAGGAACACGGTGCAGGTGACAGGCTACGATCTAGCGGGAAAGATTGTCGAGAAGACCATCCAAGTATTGAGGAGCTAGGTGAACCCATGCCAGCACTCCTGAGATTCTCTGCCCCTAGGGGTCTGAAGGTCTCCAGAACTGAGGGCCAGTATGTCTGGGATGCCGGGGGGAGGAGATACCTGGACCTTCACACTGGTCATGGAGCGGCTTTTCTGGGTCATAGGAACAGATACGTTATTGCCAGGCTTAGGAGCCAGCTGGAATCGATAACCTGTTTGCCCCCCATCTTCGATACGGACATACTTGAAGAGGCTCTGAAAAGTATAGGGAGGGTCCTGCCTAGCCATCTCGGACATGTATTCTTCATGAATAGTGGGAGCGAGGCCGTTGAGCTCGCCTTGAAGCTTGCAAGGAAGAGGAGTGGTAGAAAAGTCTTTGCATCCTTTACCGGAGGCTTCCATGGCAGGACGATGGCCGCCCTCAGCGTCACCCACAACCAGAGATACAGGCAGGGCTATGACCCATTCCCGGGCGAGACACTCTTCCTACCCTTCAACAATGTCGAGGCCCTTAAGACTATTGACGAGAGGGTCTCGGCGGTGATAGTGGAGCCTGTCCAGGGCGAGGGCGGCATACACATAGCTACGCGCGAGTTCATGAGGGCTTTGGAGGAGAGGTGCAGGGAGGTCGGAGCCTACCTCATAGTAGACGAGGTGCAGGCGGGGTTCGGCAGGACTGGCCGCGTCTGGAGCCACACGGAGTACGGCGTCAGGCCCGACATCATGGTAGCGGGTAAGTCTATTGGCGGTGGATTCCCAGTGAGCGTGGTTGCTGTCTCAGAAGAGGTGGCGGCCGGGGTGGAGGAGGGTGAGCACGGCTCTACGCATGGGGGTAATCCTTTGGCGTTGGCTGCTGTTGTAGGAGGTGTTGAAGCGCTTGAATGTGAGAATGTCCCTGAGGCGGCAGCCAGGATGGGTGAGATTCTTGCCTCCCGGCTGAGAGAGGTTGCATCCGAGTTTTCAGGAATTGTGAGGGAGGTGAGGAGTAAGGGCTTGATGATCGGAATCGAACTTAAGGCGAAGGCCTCTCCAGTGATAACGAGGCTCCAGGGGGAAGGTGTGTTGGCTCTCAGGTCTGGGCTCATTGTTGTCAGGTTCCTTCCTCCATACCTGATAAACGAAGAGGATGTTAGCGTCTCCATATCGGCCTTGGAAAAGGTTCTTCAACAGTCTATCAGAGGTGCGGGAGGTTGAGGGTTGAGGAGGTACTACTGGAACTCCTCAGCAAGTACACTCCGACTGGTATGGAGCAGGGGCTCGCCGAGACGATGGGCGTCCTGGCCCGCAAGCTTGGCTATGACTCACTCGAGATAGACGGTGCCGGGAACTATCTCTTGAGGAGGGGGAGTGGTCCGAGGGTCCTTTTGCTGGCTGGCCACGTCGACACCGTCCCAGGAGAGTTTGGATATGGTCTTAGGGGCTCGGAGGTCTATGGCAGGGGGGCTGTGGACGCTAAGGGCCCTCTGGCGGCCATGCTAGTGGGCGCATCTATGGCGAAGATTGACTCCGATGCCGCAACCGTTATTGTCGCGGGGCTTGTGGACGAGGAGGGTGAGGGTAGGGGGGCGCATGAGCTGCTCGGCAGGGGACTGAGACCAGAAGGCATCATCATAGGCGAGCCCACGGGCGGCAACGGCATTGCAGTGAGCTATAGGGGCAGCCTAACCGTCAAAATCTATGCAACCGCTAGGGGCGGCCACAGCTCAGCACCGTACATGGGAGAGTCAGCTCTGGACAAGCTACTCGATGCAATACAGGACATCAGACTGAGCTTCGCTGGCAGGAGCTACGAGAACCCCACATCCGCCGTAACGATGATACGCGCAGGTGATTGGCCGACAAAACTCCCAGAAGCTGCCGAGGCCATAGTAAATATCAGATACCCACCCGGTATAGAGGCCTTCTCCATATTGGAGAGGGTGGAGGCGGCTGTAACACTTCACCGTTGCAGGATGGAGGTGCTTGACCTGACGGAGCCAGTAGAGACCCGGCTCTCCTCACCAATCGTCAGGGCGCTCACCCGCTCCATCCTCAAGCAGGGTGGAAAGCCGCGGATACTCAAGAAGACAGGAGCAAGTGACATGAACATCCTCTACAGACTCACGCAAAACATAGCAGCCTATGGGCCCGGCAACTCCCTCCTCGCTCACACGTCTGAGGAGGCGGTTAGTATAGCGGAACTCGAATTAGCCGCTAAGGTCATAGCCGGAGCGGTAGAGGAGTTCCTCAGCACCACCTCTATAGGGCCTGAGCGTTAAAGGCCCTCTCCACCACAGCCTCAAGCATCCTCCTATTCTCAGAGACCCAAGCCCTCAGCTCCATTACTCTACGCCCCATCTCCTCCACCATTCTCTTAACCTCGCTAGGGTTCGCCGACCCAAGCGTGGCATAGTTGGAGACAATTCTTCGCGGGTCTAGAATCTCGGAAACCTCCCCTATGGTGAGCTTCGCAGGTATCCCCTCCTCCTCACACACCCGCAGCAGTGCTTCCTCTGTGAGGCCTTTCTCAGCCAGTATCCTCGCAATCTTGCCACAAGCCTTGTGGGCTCGCCTGAATCCGATGCCATACTTTAACGTCAAGTAGTTTGCGAGCTCCACCATCCCGGCCTCCATCCCACACCTCCTAAGGGCGGCCTCGGCGTCAACCCTCAGCGTCCCCACCAGCGTGGACAGCACTCTCACGGTGCTCTCCGCCTCTCTGAGCAGCCTCCAGATAGAGGGGGTCGCCTGCTGCAGGTCGAGGACATACCCCCCAGCCCTCCTCTGAATCATAGAGGCCACCCTGACAACCTCGCCCAGAGCCTCAGACGCCTTAGTTCGCGCAACCTCGAGAAGGACCGGGTTCCTCTTCTGAGGCATTATGCTGCTGGTCGAGCAGAACTCGTCACCCATATCGAGCAGCCCCTGTGTGAAGTCGTGTATCAGCCACTCGGCCATGTCCGACACAACAATGAGGAGCTTCAGAGCCGCTGATAGGATGTCGACTGCGAAGTCGCGGCTAGAGGATGCGTCGAGGGCGTGCGCCAAGACCCGCTTAAAGCCCAGCTGCTCCGCAAGCCACTCTCTGTCGATTGGTAGGGTGGAGCCGCTGCAGGCCACTGCCCCTTGGGGGCATTGATCCAGCTCCTCGTAGGCCCGGACTAGGCTGTTGAGGGCCGATAATATTCTGGAGGCGTAGTGCGTGAGTGCGAAGCCGAAGGTGGCGGGCGCGGCCGTCTGATGGTGGGTTGTGGCCGGGTAGACCGTCTCCGCATCCCGCACCCCCCTCACTAGCAGGGCCTCAACAAGCACAATCGCCGACTCCATCAAAGCCAAGGCCCCAGACTTAGCCCTCATCCTTATTGCAGTCGCAACAGAGTCATTCCTGCTCTTGCCGAGTGCCAGGTTCTCGCCGGCTTCCGGCACAGCCTTGACGAGATAGTCCTCAACAACCATGTGGACGTCTTCAAGTCGCGGATCCCCCTTCTCCAACGGGTTACCATAGGCCTCCCTGAGGGCTGAAAGCCCCCTGGCTAGTGTGTCGCCGCTTAGGTGGCCGAGCCTCGCCAGCATCTTGAGGTGGACTGCATTTATCACTATTACTTCGCGGTAGATCTCTTGGTCGAATTTCAGGGAGGATGTATACTCGGCGATATCCCGCGGCATCTCGACCCTCAGCCTGCCGAGTCGGAAGGTCATCCCACAGCCACTCTCATCAGAGCAGGAGGTTCTAGAATAAATGCTAGCGCCGACGCCCTCCTCTCTCAGCGCGTAAGCCTGACAATGTTCTCGCGCCCCTCCCTCACCCGCATAACCCTACCTTCTGATTCCAACATCTTAAGAATGGTGCTGACAGTAGATTTTGATAGGCCGCTCTCCCGCACGATCTGGGACTGGTAAACCACCCCGCCATGCCTCTTGATGATTCTGATTACTATGTCAAGCTCGCTCTCCCCCGGCTTCTTCCGACCCCGCAGGCTATAAGCGATATATGCTGCGGATATTGAGGCGGCTGCCCCGCCTGCGATATAGAGTAGGGTCGGGCCGCCCCACTGTAGGGCCGGTGCCTGGGGTTGTGCGGCGGCGTGTCTCAACAAGAGTCGTGGCTCTCCGTCTGTGAAGACCATTCTGCCCCTCCACTCGAGATAGTCTGCTCCCTTATCTGTGGGTGCTGGTCTGGCCTCAGCCACCTCGAATCCCGCCGGGATCTTGATTCTGAGTGTCTCACCCTCGGAGAGGTAGAAGCCTCCTATGAAAACGTCACCCAGATCGATCGCGCCACTAGGCGTGGTCTTTGTGAAGCCTTTCCAAGTAAACTCGATCCTGATTAGCCCCATCTTCCCGCTTACGGTCTCAACTGTCTCTACGTCTATACTGAAGCCTTCAATCGACATGCTCCGCCCAAGCACTCGGGAAGCGTTGGAGACTATGGCTCCGATCCTCGCGCTGTAGTCTGATGTGAGGTTCTCGGCATGGGTAGTCATTTTCTTGAATATTTCAATCTCATCGGGTGTGGAGAGGGGGAATCGGTGCTCTATCACCCAGCCTGCGGAGCCGTCGGGGAGAATAGTTAGATGATACATGGTGTAGGAGGGGAGTGTTAGAGCCGTTGCAAGCGCAATAATCCAGAGCATTCCTACCTACCCTGTAGGCCAGCCGCAACTATCCTCTAACCCACTACTACATAATTATGGTTTCCACGCAATTGGTTATGGGTGATTCGGCTATTCGCCCTACACTCTCCCGTTAGATCGCCCACGCCCCTCCCCCCTACCCCTCCCCTCATCATCGTTTACGACCGTCGTAGTGGATGTAGATTCTGCATGACCTCTATTACGGTTTTCATGCCCATTGCCTCTATGTTGCTCTCCAGCCTCCTCCGACTGAGTATTTGTTGTATTTGTACTAGTGGAGTGATGGCCTCTCTCCCTACCCCTATGCTCCCCGCTCTGGGATTGAGTGGTTGTGGTCGTCGAGTTTGACTCTTCCCCCATTCCTTTCAGCTCATCCTTCACCCTCTCCCCTATCTCTTTCGCCGCCTCTGAGACTCTCTTACCAAACTCCCTATTTATCTCCCTAAGCTTCTCGACCTTCTCCTTGACGATCTCCTTCATCTCTGATGCGTATTCTTGGAGGAGTCTACCGAGCTTCTCCGACGACTTTGCCAGGGCCTTTAGCTCGCTCCTCAGCTCGCTTAGCCTCGCCAGGTACTCCTCACGAGTAATGTTTCCTGCGGCGTATAGCATGTTTAGCTCACGTATGGCCTCCCTTATCGCTATTGTCCTGTTAATCCTCTCCTCGATAAAGCTCCTTATCAGCTCTGTCTTATTTTCTATCAGCCCCTCCTGCCTAAGCTTGAATTCTAGAATAGCATCCCTTATAGCCTGTTTATGCTCCTCTATAATCGTGTGTAGTGTCTCGGTTAGCTGAAGCCCTAGTGGCAGGTCTTTTGTCCCCCCTTCTTGAGCGGCTGCCCAATTACTGAACAGCCCAGTGGAGAGTAGCATCAAGGCTAGTATGGTTGCCGAGAGCGGGATTGAGTGGCGTGTCATCAACGCGTACTGCTAGTATGCGGGGTAAAAGCCTTCCTAGATTAGAATTTCCCGTATCCTGGTTCGCGATTGTTCCTAACCGTTTTAACAGTCCTTACTGGGGCTGTGTGGGGGATTCGGAGAGGCGCCCTGCTGCGGGGGGCGGAGCCGCCTATGTTATCTCCCTGATTGTGCCATCCCTCATCCCGACAATGACCTTGTAGCCCCTGTTTGGGAAGACTCCAGCCTCGATGACGCCAGGTGTCATCTTCAACTCCCTCTCAATAAACGGTGGGTCCTCCACGACACCAACCTCAACAAGCATCAAGACGTTTCCATTATCTGTTATGACTGGTCCAGCCTTCCCCTCGCCGGTCTTGGGCCTTACACTCCATCCCCTGTCTCTCAACAGTCTTGGGAGTGCGGGGGCTGCGTATGGTAGGACCTCGAGCGGTATCGGCGAAGACAGCTTCTCGGCGAGTTTTTCCTCAGTCCCTATCAGGAGCACAGAGCCGGCCAGCCTCATCAAGAGCTTCTCCCTGGCGAGGGCCCCGCCTATCCCCTTAACTAGGTCGCCCGAGAGGCTGCACTGGTCGAAGCTGTCTACGTAGATGTCTACTCCCCCGTAGTTGTAGAGGCTCCCTATCCTGAAGCCGTTTTCAGAGGCGGCCGCCTCAGCCTGCATAGATGTCGGGACAACTGCCTCGATAATCCGCGCACCAGCAGCTGTGGCCAGAGACTTGATGAAGGCTGCTGACGTCCTCCCGCTACCAAGCCCCAGCACGATTCGGCGGCCGAGGCCAGTAACCCTCTCAACAGCCAGCCTGATTACAGACTCGAGACCCCTGTCTGCCTCCAATCCCTCCCATACCTCTAGAAGCAAGCCACTAAGCCAGCCCATAAGCTTGCCACCCGCGCAAGGACACACTAGACCGCGGGGTATTTCCCAGGGCTAGCCAGGCCCATGCGCCGTGTGCCCAATTTTAATAGTGCTTGAGGGCCGTCATGAATCTGAACTGGAGGCGGAGTTCCTATGCCGGTCCTCAAATGGCTTTCACGGCTACTCAGAGGCGGCCGCCCCCCAAGGATTATATCTGCTGCGCCTGAGGATCTGGAGCGTGCTGAGAGGGTTCTTGGCGAGTTCATAGATGATGATAGGGTTTCGCGGTTGGAGGCGAGGCTTGAGAGGGTCCGTAGGGAGGTTGAGAGGCTTAGGGAGCGGGTTAGGGGTGGCTCGCAGGGTGTTTGAGAAAATAGATTTATATTTCGTTGGATGGAATATCCATCCATGTCATCGGGGCGCAAAACCATATCCATACTCGCCGCACTTTTCATCATTTCAGGCTTCATAGCCGGCATTGCGACCGCCGCTCTTACACCAATAATCCCACCGCGAACCACAAGCCTCACGGTCACAGAGACTAGAGTCAGCATGAAGACCGACATCTATACCGTGCTGATCTCTAGCGAGAGGACGGTCACGGGGACTATAACTACTACTCTTGGGCTGACCGAGACTGTCACACAGGCTCCCAGCCTCCCGCTCGAGCTTGAGGTCAAGTATTCTAAACTGTTCAGTATAAAATTCTTTGACGGGTATAAGGTTGTGAAAGACGCCCTGAACAGGACGCTCATACTGGTGCCACGTGGCCGTGAGCCGCCATCAGGCATAAGCGGCATCATTGTCTACACACCTGTAGAGAGAGTTGTGCTCATGTCTGCCACTCAGGTGGCGCTGATTGAGCGGCTCAGGGAATTTGCGCCGTGGATACTTGACAGGGTGGTTGGCATCATGTGGGGAAAACAGTATGAGTGGTATTTTGAGGAGGTGGCGGAGCGGCTTGAGAAGGGCGTGATAAAGGATGTGGGTCCAGACTACTCGCCCAGCTTGGAAGAGCTCATAGCCCTCAAGCCAGACCTTGTTGTCATATACACTTTCCCCGGCTCAGACCTCCCCCAGAGGCTCGGCGAGCTCAAAATACCCTACGTGGTGGACAACGAATACTTGGAGACAAACCCGCTCGGCCGCTTCGAGTGGATTAAGCTGATAGCAACATTCTTTGAACTAGATGAGGAAGCATATCGAATATTCTCGGAGGTTGAGAGGGGGGTTGGCGTGGTCGTCAGCGATATTCAGAGGTCTAGGCTTAACTCCCCACTAGTGTGCTGGCTCATGGTATACAGGGGCACCGTTTACGTTGCTGGGGGAGAGTCCTTCCCAGCCAATGCGCTGAGAATGCTTGGTGCCAGGTATGCTTTCTCTGACATAAAGTCGACCGGCAGCGTTACAGTCAATATCGAGGAGGTGCTCTCAAGGTGCAGGGACGCAGACGTCGTAGTCTATCCAACCAGCTTCGTCTCGTCTCTCTCGGACATCCTGTCCGAGGCTCCTGAGCTAAAGGAGCTCAAGGCCTTCAAGGAGGGCAGGGTCTACGCCTACTCTCCTACCATATACCAGCTGGGATACTACGACACTGAGGGCTGGGTCAGGGGCCTCGCAACCATACTCTACCCAAACCTCTACCCGGGCGGAGAGGCGAAATACTTCGTGAAGCTGGGAGGCTGAGGCGTGGTGAGGCTGCTGAGAGGCGAGGCTTTGACGGAGCTGGGTGCAGAGGCCGAGTATAAGTCCCCGCGGAGCAGGTGTGTACTGCTCCTACTCAGCCTACCAATTGCACCACTATTCATAGTCTCCATAGTTCTCGGCGGCTACGCGATTCAACCATGGGACGCGTTGGCCGCCCTATCTGGAGGGGGGAGAGGCGAGGCTGCGCTCATTGTCGAATCCATCAGGCTTCCCAGGACTCTAGCTGCGATGCTTGGTGGAGCCTCCCTAGGCGTCGCCGGCGCAATACTTCAAGCCCTCTTCAGAAACCCGCTGGCAGACCCATACATATTGGGCGTCTCGGCTGGCTCAAGCCTCTTCCTCGCCCTCTCAATCCTCACTGGAGCCACGCTTGGCCTCTGGACACCTACAAACCCCTACTCCCTCTACACGGCCGCCTTCATCGGAGCCCTCGTAGTCGTCATAGTCATGATAGTGCTTTCCGGAGTTGTGCGGACTACCACAACTATACTAGTTGCGGGGATAATGTTCTCATACCTCGCATATGCAGTGACAAGCATACTTCAGGTCTTCGCCGACATCGAAAAGCTACGTGCCTTCACCTATTGGGTTATGGGTAGCTTCTCGGGTGCTAGGTGGAGCATCTTAGGCCTAGGCCTACCATTCCTTCTCATATTTCTTGCTGCGATGGTGTTCCTCTGCAAGCCCTTGAATGCCCTGCTCCTTGGCGAGGACTATGCGAGGAGTATGGGGATGAACCTGAATAGGGCGAGGATGCTGATAGTCGCTGCAGCGGCCCTGCCAGTCTCAATCGTTACGACCATAGCAGGCTCAGTGGGCTTCATAGGCCTCTCAGCACCCTACCTGGCCCGGCAGCTCACGCGAACCTCAAACCACTTCACAATTATTCCCGCATCAGCCCTCCTCGGCTCAACCCTGGCTACAGCAGCAGACCTGATCTCACGCCTAGCCCTTAAGCCCATAGAGATACCCATCACAGCGGTAACAGCGCTCTTCGGCGCACCTCTTGTGATTTACCTACTCCTCAGGGGGAGGGGAGTTCAGGTTTGATCGAGGCTGTAGACCTCTCAGCGGGGTATGGGGGGAGGCCTGTCATCGCGGGTGTCAACCTCTCGGTTAGGCGCGGCGAGTTTGTCGCGGTCATAGGCCCGAACGCAGCGGGGAAGACTACACTCCTGAAAACCCTCGCCAACCTGTTAAAGCCGCTGGGCGGCGTAGTATACATCTCTGGGACCACCACCTCGAGGATGGCTGCAAGAGAGATTGCCCGCCTCGTGGGCTCCGTTCTCACAGAGCAGCCGCGGCCGACGCAGCTCACGGTCTTCGAGGTCGTCTCACTTGGCAGATACCCCTACACCAACCCCATGCATACTCTAACGGGGAGGGATAGGAGCGAGGTCTGGAGGGCCCTAGCCGACGCGGGCATAACACACCTGTCCTCTAGGCGGCTAAGCGAGCTTAGTGACGGGCAGAGGCAGAAGGTGATGATAGCGAGGGCCCTGGCTCAGGAGCCCCGCGTCCTCATACTCGATGAGCCCGTAACCTATCTAGACCCGAAGGCGAGGGTGGAGATACTGCTCACGGTTAAGCGGGTTGCCAGGGAGAGAGGAATAGCAGTAATTGCCTCACTCCACGAGGTCGAGCTAGCCCTCAGAATGGCCGACCGCCTCATAGTAGTCTCGGGGGGCAGAGTCGCGCTCTACGACTCGCCCGAGGAGTTCGTGGCCCTGGGCGGCCCCATCCATCTCTACGGCCTCGACGGCGAGTCCACTTTCTCTCCAGAGCTCATGTCGGTTGAGTTCAGACCAAGGATAGAGGGCGGCCCGAGACTATTCATCGTGGCGGGCGGTGGGAGTGGCTCTCTGGTCTACAGGATGCTCGCCAGGCTAGGCTATCAGTTCTCAACAGGAGTACTGCATGAGGGCGACATAGACTACTATGTCGCGTCTCTCCTCGGAGGTGTGGTGATTACTGAACAGGCATTCCAGCCCATCAGCCCAGAGAGCGTGCGTCGAGCGCTTGAAGAGTCGCGAGACTGCGCAGCCGCAATCTACACCTCTCCACCAATAGGCCCCTTAAACTCAGCGAACCACATACTCGCCGAGACGATAGCCCAGCAAGGTATTCCACTCATCGTGCTAGGCCCAGCAGAAGTGAAAGGGGTAGTGGCTAGGGCGAGGAGCCTCGCCGATCTCTCAAAGTCGATAGAGATGGTGCTAGAGAATAGCCGCGCTGTTGAGCCGCTATCCGCAAAGCGTTAATACAACCATCCGACGGCACAGCCCATACATATATCCGCCAATACTGCATCACTCTACCTGGATTGACATCCCATATGGTCGACTTCTTCAAGGGAATCCAACTGCTCTTAGCAAGACAGATACGGGTCACACGACTTAAGGTTGAAAGTGTTGAGACATTGTGCGGCCTCGACGTCTCCTACAGCGGAGAGGAAGGCGCAGCCGCGGCAGTCCTATGGTCTAGGACTGGGCGGCGGGTGATAGAGACAGTTACATTCTGCGGAGGCATACCCTTCCCCTATATCCCCGGCCTGCTCTATGCCCGTGAAGCCCCACTAATGCTAGCTGCCACCAAGAGGCTATCAGCTAGGCCACACCTACTCCTAGTGGATGGGCATGGCCTGGCCCATCCCAGGAAGGCGGGCCTAGCAAGCATTGTCGGCCTACTTGCAGACACTCCGTCAGTGGGTGTTGCGAAATCGCTTCTCTACGGCGAGACCAGGGTTGAGGATGGTGTGGAATATCTCGAGGCCGGCGGTGAGCGGGTAGGAGTGGTTCTCAGAGGGAGGGGTGGGCGGAAATACTATGTTAGCGTGGGACACATGGTTGATGTCGAGTCTATCGTCATGCTGGTTGACTCTCTGGGGATCGGCCTGCTAATTCCCCTGCAGGAGGCGCACAAGGTCTCTAAAAGTTCTCTGAGGGGTCCGTAGGCCCAGAAACCACCTCTGGGTGACCAGCGCGATACTCTTGCTCAAGCCTCTCCGGATACCCCTCCTCGATGAACCTTATCGCCTCCATCGCCGCCATGCATCCAAACCCTGCAGCAGTTATCGCCTGCCTATACCGCTTGTCGTGGACATCGCCCGCAGCGAAGACGCCTCTAACACTGGTCTCTAGGCTGCTATTCACCTTAATATATCCCTCCTCATCGAGCTCCAGCTTGCCTCGCAAAAACTCTGTATTCGGCGCGTGTCCTATTGCGACGAACACCGCGCTGCAGGGTATAATCCACTCCTCACCAGTCAGCCTATTCCTGACTTTGACGCCCTCAACCCTCTCACTCCCAAGCACATCCACGACAACGCTATTCCACACAAACTCTATCTTCGGCTCCGAGAAGACCCTATCCTGCATAATCTTCGACGCCCGGAGCTTATCCCTTCGATGGACGACAACCACCTTCTCAACCAGCTTGGATAGGAAGAGGGCATACTCCATGGCAGAGTCTCCGCCACCAACAACGACGGCGCACCTTGCACCTTTGAATAGCGGGCCATCACATGTCGCACAGCTAGATACGCCGCGCCCGAGTAAACGCCTCTCAGACTCGAGCCCAAGCCATTTAGGCGAGGCGCCAGTAGCTATTATCACTGTCTTAGCGAGGAAGGTCCTGTCAGAGGTTATTATCCTCCTCGGATAGGCGGTGAAGTCTACGTCCACCGCGTCGTCATAGACTATCTCTACGCCAGCGCTCTCTGCCTGCCTCCGCATATTCTCCATTAAGTCAGGCCCCTGAACTCCATCGGGGAATCCCGGAAAATTCTCGACCACACCAGTCAGCATGAGCTGCCCACCCGGCGTGACTCCTGCTATTATAACCGTCTTGAGGTTAGCCCTAGCGGCGTATATGCCTGCAGTATATCCCGCGGGCCCAGAACCGATTATGACTATATCGTATAAGCTATCAGCAGTCTCTAAACCCATCACAGGATTAGTTGCGCCGCACAAATATATATGCATGAGCGCAACACGTGGATTTCGTGGACAAGAAGCTTCGACTCTTTAGATGCACCAACTGTGGACATGAAGTCTACCTCCAGGCATGGAAGGCCGAGTGTCCCTCGTGTAGAAGCGGATTCACCCTGGTCATCGTGGCTAGTGAGGAGAAGAGGGCTAGGCCTCCTTTCCTAGGATATGTTCCCCCAATACTTGCCGGGGCCTATCTCCTCCTCACAATCTTCAATCCGAGCACAGCTGTAGCTCGGCTTCTCCCCTGGCCCCTACCCATAATAGCGCCCCTCGCCGCATTAACGCTCTCCCTCACATCTTCGACGCTAGGAAACCTATCAGCAGCCGGATTAGGCGCAGCCCTGACTATAGTGCACCTGGTCTACCCCGGCCAGCAGCCAATTGTGGAAACAGGTGGCGCGACTCTACTAGCCGCGCTCGCAGCCACAAGCATCATAAACGAGGTCTCAATAAGGAGGATGGGGCCTAGAAGCCACGGGTGAAGGCTCATGGGTCTATATGTCATAGAATTCTTCGTCCAGGGTAGGGGCTGGGTAGCCCAAGAGGAGCTTGGACTAAGTGGCGGGCTGCAAACGAGGGAGGAGGCCGAAAACGTCGCATCATATCTGATAGACACGCGAATGAGGAATGCCGCCCACCCCTACGGCTCAAAGATCGGCGACATCATAGGCTTCAAGATAGTCGAGGTGGAGGGGGCTGAAAGAATGAATCCGAGCCCCGAAGCATGGAGGTTCAGGTTTAGCGAGGTAAAACACAGATTCTTCAAGCGCGGAGAAGCCTACATACTCTACAAGTACTGGAGCTGGCCAGACTAGAATAAACTAGAATAACAAAAAATTGCACTTCGGTGCTGGTTATTCGACCTTAATAGTCCTCGGCGGGGGGCCGCCACCCTTCTTCGGCAACACCACCTCGAGGACTCCGTTGTTGTAGGTGGCTTTGGCCTTCTCGGGCTCAACCTCCTCGGGCAGATCCAGCTCCTTATAGTACTTCCTAGTCTCGGTATCCACCCTGATGATGAGTTTGGAGTCCCTCACCGTCAGTTTGATGTCTTCCTTCCTGACGCCCGGAACTTCGGCGACCACCTTTATCTGTTCATCCTCAACTATCAAGTCGACTAGCGGCTCCCTCTCTACTGTGAGGGCTGGGAGCTCTCCGCGCCTGCTCGGCCTTATGTTTCCGAACTCTCTGACGACTGGTCGCCCATCAGGACCTATCGTTATTGAGTATCCATAGACTATTGGGCCTATCTCCCTCCGCACGCCAGTCGGAGTCCTAACCTCTCTAACCAGCTCCTTGGGCCATTCCCTCTCAAACCTTCTAAACTCCTCCTCAAACCAGCGCTCAAACTCTCTCATCATCTCGTCAATGAATTCGAAAGGTCTCAAGAACCTCCTCCTACGCCACCACTCCTCACTCATTTCAACTACAACAGCGTGGGCCTCCTATAATAAAAGTTACTTCTTGTGGAGGATGGTGAAGGGTGTGTGGGCCGCCAACTCCTTTTAAGGGGGTGGGCGATGTTTTTGTTACTGCGCACTCCTCAACTAGCTGGATGGCAAGCGCATTCAACCTAATAGCAACAACCCTTAGAGGCCAAGAAGTCTTGGGTGTAGCCACCCTCTCCAGCCTCCTCGCCGAGATGGGTGACGAGAGCGCCAAAGTAGAGATAACTAGGATACAAGGCGTTTTGACAGCATATACTAGGCTCGATCCATTCCTAGTGGTCGAGAGGGCTAGGGAGATAGCCTCTAAGGAGCCGTTCAAGGTGGAAGGAATCATGCGGCTAATACCGGTCGAGCTTGTGGCCCGGAGCAGGGTGGAGGAGATCGCTGCATCTGTAGACCTGCTTAAGGATAAGATACCGCCTGATGCGACGTACAAGGTCGTGGTGGAGAAGCGGCACACACAGCTCTCGAGCCGCGAATTGATTGAGGCGGTAGCGGCTAGGGTGGATCGGAGGGTGAGCCTTGAGAATCCTGACTGGATAGTGCTGGTCGAGGTCCTCGGAGGCGTCACGGGTATTTCAGTACTCAGACCCTCACAGATACTGAGCCTTGGAAGGCTTGAGCCTCGGCCCGGTGGTTAAAGGATTTATTATATCTAACCATATCTTATGTCATGCATCACGGAGAAAAGAATAGAGCGTATGAGGTAGAGGTCGAGCTCCAGCTATCGCCCACAGTGAAGCTCAGGGTTCGAGGCTTGGTTGAGGCGTCGGGGCTCGGGGAGGCAGTGGCGCTCGCCCAAGAGTTGGTAGGCCGCCTAGCCCAAGAGTACGCACCCTCAGGCCAGCATGCTGCTAAGAGGTTTCCACAGGACCTTTTGCAACACCTCGAATCACTCACATATAGAGAGCTCGTTGAGCTGCTGCTCTACTTTGAGGGACCAATGAGTAGGGAGCAGATAAACCAGAGGACGCGAGAGCTGGGGAAGGAGGTGCCGAGGAGCTGGCTAGATACCGAGTTCTTCAGAAAGCCCTACAAGGACCACTTCGTGGCCGACACTGATCAGTCGGGAGTGAAGACGTACAAACTCTCCGAGAAGGGTAAGCTTGAGGTGGAGGAGATAATAGGGAGGCTGAGAGGGTAGGTGGACTTCCTATCTCTTCGCTGAGAGCGTGTTGACAAAATCCAACACCTCAGCGCGCAATGGGCTGTTTGTGGAAGAGCTCTTAAGCCACTGGAGTAAGTGGTTGACGAAAGAGTTGAGGAAGCCCTCGGGGTCAGATACCATGCGCGATAGGGCGTTAACGGGGATACTATTCACCGGGATCTCCTTCATCCGCGAATCCATGAAGGGGCCGAACTCGCCCCTCGAGATGCTTAGTGCCACTATCCTGCCACCCTCTGCGATGTATGAGACGCCGGCCAGCCTAGCCAGCTCGAAGCCCCACTCTATGCCCGGCGGGCAAAGGTCCTTGATCTGGTTGATCAGCTCGTAGGCATGCTCATAACTCCCCTTCTCCTTGAGCTTCCTGACCGCTGCTATCACTCTCTCCGCCCTCTCTGCTGGGCTGGGCATCGACACCCTCTACATCAGCCTGGCTGGGCTCCGTATAAACTGTGTTCACAGCGACGTGCATCTTCTTTATCGTAGTGGAAGGTATTCTACGCCCACCTACCTTTACGTCTCTGAGAGCCTTCTCGACCTCGAGTATTGGACGGTTGTGGAAGAGGGCAATGACATTTCCCAGCGTCTTGAACTGGGCTAACAGAGCCTTGGCCGTCTTGTGTCCGCATAGACCCTCGAGGGTATATAATGCCTGCTCCTGAGGCGTCATCTCCCTCCCACTAACCCTCAAAGGGTATTCTCTGATCTCCTCCTCCTCGCCCAGCCTCTTATGCTTCCACACCAGATAGGTGAGGGTCGCCTTTACGTCGGGCGTAGGTATAATTGGTATCCCCCACTCCAGCACGATTCGGTCGATGAGTCCGAGGACCGCCGTCTCGTTCCACTTACTCTTCCTGTAAAGCCCTAAATAGCCCTCAAGAATAAGCAGCTTCTCGCCCTCAAAGCTTTTAAGAACTGTAAGCTGGTCCCACAGCCTCCCCTTCAAGCTGTTTAAGAAGTCGAAGATCCTCTTCCTCTCGATAAGGACCTGCCCCCTCGAGCCGAGTATCAGGTAGTCTCCCGCGTCCAGAGGCCTGACAGCCACCTCCACCACTTTTTTAAGAGCCTCAACCATCTTAGAGTTCTCAGACGCCTCATTCGCGTCCACGACTATCATTTGCCCCTCTGACATAATCGAGTTAAGGTTATTTAAACCGCTATGTAGTAAGATTTAGCGTCCGTTTGGCGGAGAATAATTGGCTCACGGGTCGGGGCCGAGCAGCTTGGCGAGTGATGAGGGATGAATCTTAGTCTCAGGGAGAGGATAGAGTTGATGAGGCAGGGGATTATCCAGAGGGCGATTATACCGCTTCTCGAGATGCGTGGATTCTTTCCATCGGCCTGGAAGCGCCCAGTCTCTCTGGAGGATATGGAGCTACGGGAGGATGGCTGGGTCCCGTTTTTCACGCGTTTCACGACTTGGGAGACTTATGTGAGGGATGAGCCACTTAACCTCTATTTCAACACCTTCTACGGCGATGTTCATGAAAAAGCGTATAGGTTCTGCTTCGTCGAATACATCTTGCCGTGGCCCAACTACGACTTGGATAGAAGGCTTGTTGGGGTGTTCACCAGGCTAAATCTTAAGGGTGGGGGATATATCTGGAAATGTAAAAGAATGGTGGATATAACCTCCCCCGACAGCGCCCTAGTGGATATTGAGAAGAACTATGACGAACTCTTACTCGCCCTGATGGACGCTAACATCGTGGATACGGCAATAAACCAGGCCAAGGGTGAGGGTAGGCATAGGCGGCACCGCCCCTGAAAGAGTCTTTTTTTGAGACGGTGGTGGGATGGAAGTGCTGGGGGTGGATTCACGTGTATCAGATACTGGTTGTCGGCTATAACGAGGAGTCCTGCACCGATGTAGCTAGGGCTTTAGCCTATGAGGTGGGTGCGGAGATTGCGCGCCGTGGACATGTTTTACTGACTGGTGGGCTTGGGGGAGTGATGGCCTCTGCGGCGAGGGGCGCTTACGAGCGTGGCGGTATTACGGTATCTATCCTACCCCAGAAAGACACTTCGCTGGCCAACCCATACAGCAAGGTCAAGATCGCAACAGGGCTGAGTCACATGAGGAACATGGTAAACGTCTGGTCGGCGGACGGAGTCATAGTGATTGGCGGAGGTGCGGGTACCTTGATAGAGGTGGCAGTGGCCTACTTGGAGGGAAAACCCATAGTCGCTTTAGTGGGCTCAGGGGGCGTGGCGGATGAATATGCTGGCAAGTACATAGATGAGAGACGTAAAGCCATCATACACAGCGCCCACACTCCGAGGGAGGCTGTTGAAAAGCTTATCCAGCTGATTGAGGGGAAGGGGTCACAACCCTGAGTACCATCGCGGTGTTCGTTTCCCTCACACCCTGGATCGTCCTAATCTCCTCGATACATCTGTTAAGCTCAGATATACTGTCCATAGATATGACCACTAGGGCGTCGTACTCTCCGGTGATCTCGTATACTCTCTCGACGCCCCTGACCCTCGCAAGCTTCTCGGCCACGGTAGGGGTTGGGACTGACGGGTCCACGGAGATCATAGATATTGCTTGGACCTGCTGTGGCTTCTCAACCTCGATTGTGAATCGCTTTATGACGCCTGCCTCTATCATCCTCTTCACCCTCTTTCTGATGGCCCCCTCCGAGACCCCGAGCTCTTTACCGATTGATTGGTAGCTCCTCCTGGCGTCAAGTCTCATTAGCTCTATGATCTTTCTATCCACCTCGTCTAGCCCCGCTCCCAAGCCTCTCAGCTCACAGCTAAACGTCCTTAACCGATAATAGAGTTTTCTCCGCGGTATATCTAAGCAGTGGTAGATAATTTTCCCTACATACCCAAGAAATCTCCAATTTTGCGGCTCCTGCTCTGTTAAAATATGGGGATGCGAAGGGGGACGGCGGAATGGAGGTAATAGAGATCATACCGCTCATAGGCCCTGCGCGGAGGGTCAGAGTAGAGGTGGGGCCCGACGAGCGGGTCGGTCAGCTTATAGATAGGGTTTCGAGGGAGATCGGCGTATCTGGCGCTTTCTTTAGGCTAGTAGGCAAGGGGAAAGTGATAGACGAGGCTGCTGGGGTGGGGGAGGTCGTCAGGGAGGTGGGGAAGACTTTCTACTTCTACCCAGAGGTTATGGGCGGCTGAGACCAGAGGCGTGCTAGATAGGCCGCCGCAAAGACCCCTGCCCCCGCCGCGTGCGCAAAGCTGCAGAGCAGGCATATACTACCTATTATAAATATCTCTACGAGCAGGAGGGCCAGTGCTCCGAGAACGCCTAGAACTGACCAGTATAGTAGGATGTTCCCGACCCTGAGCCCAGCCACCGCTGCGAGGGACAAGGCCAGGGCTGCGCCGAACCATACGGCTCCTAAGTATGCAATTGGTATGCCCATGAACCTAGAGTATTCGCTATGGATTACCGTCCCGCAGGAGAATCTGCTGCCAATCTCGCAGAACTGGGGGAGGTCGCCTGGTGAGACTAGATAGATTGAGAGGGGGAGACCTACGGCTGAGAGGATGGCTGAGGATAGGTGCGCCAATCGTGAAGGCGACCAGTAGCCCAAAGAACCCACCTATCACCTTAGAACCGAGCTCAAAATGTCTGCGAGAACCTGCTTCGGCTGCTCACCGGTCAAGACCCTGACAATCCTACCCTCCTCGTTTATTATGACATAGGTTGGGGTCCCCGTTACACCGTACCGGTCAAAGACTCTCCCTCCCTCGTCCCAGAGAGCAGTCCAAGGAATCTCATGCTGGGCGACGAATCGGGCGCTATCAGAGATACTGCTCTGCCTGTCATCGAGCAACACGGTAACGAAGACGACTCCACGACTGCTAAACTCCGAGTAGAGGTCCCTGATCACCGGTTCCATGTTGTTACAGTGCGGGCACCGCCACCATGCAAAGTCTAGGAAGACCACCCTCCCCCTAGTAGACGATAGGATAAATGTCTCATCGCTCAGGCCGTTGGGGGTGATCCTCCTTAATACGAAGTCTGGCGCCTCCCCTCCCTCATTTGATGAGGTTATCTTGGTGATGGGCGGCTGAGCGGCTGGTTGTAAAAATAGAAACACGATAAGTCCTATGAAGACAACTGCGGGGATAAGGGCGACTATGTGTGAGAACCTGAGACGTCCTCCTCTGACACTCGCCCCCTTCCTACCTTTTTTAGGCATCCTCAACCAGAACGGCTAATCCCCTATATAACGTATTAGAGCTTTTTAAGGCGTGGCGTTGGCTAAAAAGCCCCCATCAATCACGAAGACTTGGCCAGTGATGTAGGAGGCCTCGGGGCTTGCCAAGAATGCCGCCAGCCTACCCACCTCCTCAGGGGTTCCGAGCCTGCCTAAGGGTATCCTCTTGAGTAATCTCTCGAGATCGAGCGTTCCCTCCTCTATCCGCCGCCTAACCATGTCGGTCGCTATGAAGCCCGGCGCGATCGCGTTAACCGTGACCCCGTGTGCAGCCAACTCGAGCGCCAATGTGCGGGTCAGACCCAGTATACCAGCCTTAGAGGAGGCATAGGCCGCTCTACCACCAATCCCCATAAAAGACGTTACCGAGGCTATGTTGATGATCCTGCCCCACTTCCGGGTTGACATATACTTGGCGGCATGCCTTGAGCATATGAAGGGCGCCTTAAGGTTCACTGCCAACACCCAGTCCCACTCGTCAAGGCTTAGCTCTGATGCTGGCTTAGCAACGTTAACCCCCGCGTTGTTTACCAGTATGTCGATCCTGCCCATCCGCTCAACCGTCTCGTCAACCACCCTCTCACAGGCACTTACTTGGGATAGATCTGCGGCTAGCTCTACAAAGTCGACGCCAAGCTCGGTGAGTATCTGCGCAGTCTCCTTCAAACCCTCTCTTCGTGTTGCGTGTATTACTAGCTTGGCTCCCTCCTTCGCCATCTCCACAGCGATGCCTCTCCCAATACCCCTGCTCGAACCGGTTACCAATGCTACGAGCCCATCAAGCCTGCCCACGACCGCCCAGCCTCTCCCCAATCCAAGCCCAACAAAGGATAAATCAATTTACCTAGTGGGGTTTAGGGTTTTGTCAGCCTCTCCAAATCCTCGAGCGTGTCCACGTCCATTAGCATATCTTCGGGCACTTCAAGAAGTGCGGCCTCGGGGAGATGCCGGAAAATCACGCTCTTTGCACCCCTATCACCCTCAAGTCCAAGCAGCTCATTGTAGAGGCTCCTGTGAAAGGCGGCGGGGTTTCGCGGCTCACCCTTCACGGAGGCGCAGGATAGGGGATGTCCTCCCTGAAGCACTAGGCTGGCTAGGAGTGCGGGGATGGCGGGATGGACGAGGGGTTGGTCGGCAACCATTATGACAACCGCCTCTGAGTCCTGGGAGATCTCCTGCACACCTCTCTTAATACTGCTTGAAATACCCGCCCCCCACTCCTTGTTAACTACAGGCCTGACCCCAGGGGGAAGAGCCCCTTTAACCCTCTCAGCCTCATGTCCAACCACCACGACCACCTCGGCACAGCCCGAGGAAAGCGCCGCCTCCACACTCCACGAAACTAGCGGCTTACCTGAGAGGGTTTTCAGTAGCTTGTTCGACCCCATTCTCCTTGACCCACCTGCTGCTAAGACAACCACCGAAAACCTCGACAACACAACTACATGATGGCCGTGGCGGTATAAATCCTTCATACCATGACCGTGATAGCAAAATTCTTATATTATTGATAATCTCACTATATTTTGCGTGTGTGGTATGCCGGCGCGAAAAGCTAGAAGGTCGGCCAAGGCTAAGAAGGGTGGAAAGAAGGCAGCGCGCGCAAAACGGAAGAAGGCTGCGGCCAAGAAGCCTGCTGAAAAACCAGCTCCCACGGAGGCACCTGCACAGCCACAACAGGGCCAGTAGACGCGGCCCTGCCGATACTACGTATACCTCCTACTTTTTTTCTCATTATCTTCTGGTTTTAGAGTGTGGGGAAGAGGATTCTGAACAATAGCACCATGGCTATCAAGAGGCCGCCGGCTAAGAGGATTATCTGGGGCTTGAGCTTAATACCCTTGGTCTCTTCCTCAAAGAACCTTAGCAGCCCAGCCCCTGTGGCCGGCAGGGGCGCCTCCCTCCTACGCCTCCGCGAGCCTGACACGCCCCTCTAATACCAGCCCCTCATATTTATCCATTCACAGCCACCGGGCATGCCTTAGGGACTCCCCTGATATTTATCGAGTAATACGGGATAATGGCCCCATGACCCCCCCATCTTCATCATTTATCTATGGAGAGGGGCGGCAGGGCCTCTGAACGATGGCAAGGATTGTCGAGTATATTCGTGCTAGGGCTCTGGGGAGGGGGCGCAACGTAAGAGAGGGGCCGGATTCCTATAGCTCAAGGCTCTCGTCAGCCCTTATGATGCTCAACACCCAGATTAACCGTCTGAAGAATAAATATGCGGGGCTGGAGGCGCGGGGGAGAGAATACTTTGAGCGGTGCATTCAGGCCCTCCAGATGGGCGACGAGGGGTATGCGGCCATCTATGCCGGTGAGATAGCTGAGCTCCGTAGGATAGCAAGGATCGTCCTCCAGTCTCTCCTGGTCCTCGAGCAGGTTAGGGTCAGGATGGAGAGTCTGCTGGAGCTCCGGGAGATCATAGGACTGGCGCCCGTATTGAAGGGGCTTCTGGAGCGCGTCAGGTTGGAGATTGTAAACGTTGTTCCTGAGGCCGCGGAGAGCCTAGACAGCCTGAGCGGTGCGATAGATAGTTTGATAGCCGGCTCGGGCATGTCTATAAGCCTTCCCTCTCAGGAGGCTGAGCGGGAAGAGCTATCCGACGAGGCTATGAGGATACTTGACGAGGCTAGGGCCATTATCACCCAGAAGATGGCGGAGAGTTTCCCGGAGGTCCCCACACTCACGTCCAAAGAACGCATGATCTACAACTACATCTCCTCCCTCCCAGAGGGTTCCGTGCTTGAGATTGAGACGTGCTCCCGCGCCCTGGGGATACCTGAGGAGGAGGTGGAGGAGGCTCTGAGGAGGCTGGAGGAGAAGGGTCTGATCGAGGTCAGCCAAGGCGAGCTGACATAGCATACACCCCATTTCAGTAGGCCCTCGAGACGTAGAGGTAGGTCTTGCCAGCTGAGCCGCAGACAATGCAGGGCCTATCGGTCTTCTCCTCGACGTCATAGCGGTACCCCCGCACCTCGGCGCCTAATGAGGTCTTGAGGGAGAGGGCGCATTCTTCTCTTCCACACCAGCTAACCCTGCATATCTTGCCGAGCTCAATACTCCTAGCGCCCTCCTCGAGGCTGGGGGTATCTACTATATGCTCCGAGAGCCTTCTCCTTGAGCGCTCAGAGAGGTTCCGGGCTATGTCTTCAAGCACCCTCCCCACCTCTTCTCTAAGCCTCTCAATAGGCACACTAAACTTCTCGCCGGTGTCCCGCCTCGCCAACACCACGGCCCGCTTCTCTACATCCCTCGGGCCCACCTCAACCCTTAGCGGCACACCCCTTCTCTCCCAATAATAGTACTTCTCCCCCGGAGTGGCGTCTTCGCGGTCGTCAAGCCTCACCCTATAACTCGGCCTTAGAAGTTCATATACTTCCCTCGCGTATCCATATACCTCGGCCTCTCTATCCTTATACGGTATGGGGACGACTATGATCTGGATTGGCGCCACCCAGGGTGGGAAGATTGGGCCGAGGTCGTCTCCATGCTGTGCGATGACGGCTGCGAGCACCCTGCTGTAGCCGAAGCCGTAGCAGAGCTGCCATGCATAGTCCTTACCCCCCTCCCTCTTCTCAAAGACTATTCCGAAGACCCGGGAGAAGTTTGTCCCAAGATTGTGGACTGTCGCCACCTGGTTGACCTTTCCGTCAGGGTTCCACGCGTCAAAGGCGATAGAGTATTCGGCGCCAGCGAACTTGTCGAAGTCGGGTCTCCGAAGGGTGAGGTAGGCTATCCCCAGCTCGTCCAACACCTTTCTATAAATCTCAACGGCCTTCTTCACCTGCTCCTCCGCCTCCTCTCTAGAGGCATGGGCTGTGTGGGCCTCATTCCAGGGGATCTCCCTGACCCTGTAGAGCGCCCTCGTAGCTTTTGTCTCGTAGCGGTACACCGCGCAACTCTGGTGGACCTTTAGTGGAAGGTCTGAGTGGTTGCTTATCCAGAGGGCGAACATTGGATACATAATGGTCTCTGAGGTGGGTCTAAGTATTAGTGAGGCTTCCTGCTGAGCCTCATTATCACCCGTCCGGAGCTTGCTTACTGCGAAAACCTCGCCCATGAACCCCTTGATATGCTCAGCCTCGCGCGAGAAATTCTCCAGTGTCGCTACTATGGGGTAGTACATGGGCAGGTGGCCATCCTCCTCGAGGAGCTCCTCAAGCCTCCTCCTAATCCTCTCGATGACGAACCAGCCATTCTCTAAATAGACGATAAACCCCTTCACAGGATACCTGTTGTCAGCTATCCGCGCCGTCAGGAGGACGTTATCAAACCACTCACTGAACCTCTCAAACTTCTCGGACTCCCTGGCAATAAATCCTCCCAATCAGACCACTCACATCCGATATTTAAAAATGAACCCCAGAAAAGCAACATCAACGAAAACCCGCCCCCTTCCCTCCCTCTCATACTTACCTCAGTTAGAATGATTATAATGTTGGACCGGGCGGGATTCGAACCCGCGGCCTCCCGGGCGCGAACCGGGCGATCTGCCACTGATCTACCGGCCCACTCTCCTCAAATTCTCGTGGGTTGGCCGTATATGTAACTTCTTATTATTATCCTATATTATCCTATCGATCTCGTCCTCGTAGGGGTAGTGGATAGTTCGTGTCTCTGTGGCTGGTTCCACGCGACGAGTGTCTCGCTGGTGTCTTTGAGCATATTTCCCGTGGCTATGCAGATTACCTTGTCGTCTCTGCCGAGCCATCCCTCCTCCACCAGCTTCTTCACCCCGGCGATTGGCGAGGCACCTGCGGGCTCGGTTGCTATCCCCTCGGTTGTTGCTAGAAGCCTCAAGGCTTGGAGGATCTCCTCGTCGCTTACCCTGACAGCCGTTCCACCCGACTCCTTGATAGCGCGGACACCCTTTTTCCAGTTTATCGGCCTGCCTATCCTGATGGCTGTTGCTATTGTCTCGGGGTTAGGCCAATCGGGGAGCCTGTCCAAGCCCTTACTCACCACTTCGACGATGGGTGAGGCCCCCGCGGCCTGCACGCCCACCAGCCTGGGTGCCGTGTCGATGAGTCCGTGGTCAAGGAGTTCTCGGAATCCTTTCCAGTAGGCGGAAATGTTTCCAGAATTTCCTACCGGCAGCACGACCACATAGTCGGTCTTCCCGCCCATCTGCTCCCAGAGCTCGAAGGCTGCTGTCTTCTGCCCCTCAATCCTCCAAGGGTTCACCGAGTTTAATATGTAGGACTCGCTGCCGCTCCTCTCCATTACTATCTTCAAAGCGTCGTCGAAGCTTCCCGCGACTTGGTGGATTTTGGCCCCAAACATCCTTGCCTGGAAGAGCTTCCCCAAAGCTATCTTTCCCTCAGGCACGTAGACCCTGCACTCAAGCCCAGCTCTGGCTGCGTAGGCGGCTAGGGAGGCTGAGGTGTTGCCGGTTGAGGCACAGACCACGCTCCTAGCCCCTAGGGTGCAGGCCATCGAGACGCCCACACTCATGCCCCGGTCTTTGAAGCTACCCGTCGGGTTTAGTCCCTCCAACTTGACATACAGCTCCCGGACGCCAATCAACTCTGCAAGCCTCTCAGCCCTGAGAAGCCTAGTGTACCCCTCTCCGAGACTTACTATCCTTGTGAAAAAGCCGGGGAGTAGCTCCCTATACCGCCAAATGCTATGTACGCGGCCTTGGAGGCTGTCCGGCCTGAAAACCTCTCCGCCCTCAATCCTCGCCTCTAGAAGATCGCCGCACCTCCGACACTTGTATTCTATCTCGTTGTAGGGATAGGTCTCGCCGCACGATATACATGCAAGCATATACTCTTGAGGACGCACCGTCTCAACCTATGGCTTAGGCGAGAATTGCAAGGATACTGGCGACTAAGAGGGCGGCGAACGCTATGATGGCTACGTATGGGAAGACAGTCATTATACCCATCTCGAGGGAGGAGAGAGCCTGGATCATCTGCAACGAGATGACGAGGCCTACCACTCCGAGCGCCTTAACAGCCAGCCTCACAAAAAGCTGTGGCTTCAGCCTAACCATTAGGAGGACACCAGTCAGCATCAAGCCAGGGGGAACATTTAAATTTACACCTGCCCAGCCTCTCCAATCTTTAGAGAGGCCGAGAGCTACTCCTCTGAAATAATCGCGATTAAATATAAGAGAAGCATATGCTGCGACCTGATGTGTGGCATAGTGGGCTATACTGGCACGGCGGAGGCCGCACCCATATTGTTGAGGGCTTTGAAGAGGCTTGAGTATCGGGGATACGACTCGGCGGGGTGGCGATGGTCTACGCGGGCGAAATTTTGGTCAGGAAGGATGCAGGTAGGATTGATGAGATAAATGCGAGGCTGAAGCTGGAGTCCATGCCCGGCACAGTTGGGATAGCCCACACGAGATGGGCCACTCATGGCGCCCCCACAGCAGTGAACGCACATCCACATACAGACTGTAGCGGAAGGATCGCCATAGTTCACAACGGCGTAATTGAAAACTACTTAGCACTGAAGAAGGAGCTCCTAGACCTCGACCACTCCCTAGCATCTAGGACTGACAGCGAAGTCATAGCTCATCTAGTGGAGGAGTATTTGAGAAGGGGGGAGCAGTTAGAGCAGGCCTTCAGGAGGGCTCTCCAAAGGCTTGAGGGGTCCTATGCGGTCGCGCTGGTCTCCTCTCTGAGCCCTGAGAAAATACTTGCTGCTAGGAGGGATGCTCCCCTAATCATCGGTGTTGGGAAGGGTTTCAACATGCTGGCCTCAGACATCACCGCACTTCTTGACATGACTAAGGAGATGGTTTTTCTACATGATGGAGATATGGTGGTTTTGACCGCCAGCGGCTACGTCGTCCTGCGGATAGATACGGGCGAGACTGTTGAGAGACAGGTCAAAGTAGTCGATCTCACCGCAGAGATGGCTGAGAAGCAAGGGTATCCACACTTCATGCTTAAAGAGATATTCGAGCAGCCTGAGACCCTTCGGAACTCTCTCAAACTACAGACCGAGTATGTGGACCTTCTCGCGGAGCTCCTAGACAGGGGGCGTACGATATTCCTCCTCGGTGCGGGGACCTCTTATAACGCGTGTGTCACAGGCTCATACCTCTTCTCACAGCTTGCGCGGCTCCCCACCCTCCCGGTCATAGCCTCAGAGTTCATACCTAACTATGGAGCCTCTATAGGGGTTGACACAGTCATCCTAGCTGTAAGCCAGTCAGGCGAAACCGCCGACGTGCTCAGCGCGCTAGAATATGCGAGGATGCGAGCCTGCACGATACTCGGGATCACCAATACCGTCGGCTCCACTTTAACGAGGGTCTCGAGGGCCTACGTCCTCCAGAACGCTGGGCCTGAGATAGGTGTGGCGGCCACCAAGACCTTCACCTCGCAGGTACTCGTGCTGGCCAAGATTGCCCTCCGCCTCGCAAGGCTTCGGGGGAAGATAGCTCAGTACGAGATTGACGAGTTCAACTCTTGGCTGAGTAGAATTCCCCAGGCCGTCTCTGAGGCCCTGACACGGGTTAATGAGCCTGTGAGGCGTCTTGCTGAGAGCAAGGTTGTATTCATCCTCGGCCGCGGAGTATCCTATAGCACGGCCCTCGAGGGCCGGCTCAAGCTCATGGAGCTCTCCTACATCCCCTGCATAACCTATCCAGCAGGCGAGAGCAAGCACGGCCCCATAAGCGTGATAGAGAGCGGTATCCCAGTCATATTCGTTGCGCCTCCAGATGAGTATCGGAAACTAAACATAGGCAGTATAATGGAGATGAAGGCTAGAGGCGCCTACACGGTCGTCGTGGGAGACGCCTTGGACCAAGAGCTAAAGCAGCTGGCCGACTACTACATAGAGATGCCGAAAATCCACCCCCTCCTCTCACCCACAACCTATATCATCCCCTTCCAGCTCCTCGCATACTACACAGCCATAGTCAAGGGGCATGATCCAGACAAGCCGCGAAACCTCGCCAAATCAATAACAGTCCCATAGTAAGGTTTTTGAAATTCGTCAGACAGCATGTTGATGGGCCCGTGGCCTAGAAGGATAAGGCGGCGGCCTCCTAAGCCACCAGCTGCGGCGAAGAGAGCCGCAGATCGTGGGTTCGAGTCCCACCGGGCCCGATTTTAATAATTATGGATTTTTCAATGTGGTAAATATGAGGGGGTAAAGGGAGTGGGTTATCGTCTGCGCTTCATCATCTTACCTATCCCCTTTTGCAATACTTTGCATATCTCCCACCAGTCCTTCCTTTCTCCTATCCCATCCATATGCCGTATCTTCTTTCTTTATTGAGAGTTTGATGAGAGCCGCGTTCTAGGCATCGACGTTCCGATAAAATCGAGGATCTTCTGGTAATCCTTTGGATAGATATATGTCACATATGCATTCATCTTACCCCATCCACCTCTCTTCTGGGACACTTATGTACGCTTTAGGCCACCTCACTATTACTACGACGGTGGTAGCGTTGCATATGATAAGTGATTTAAATACTCCTCAAAACACCCACAATACATAGACACAGAACGGGTTAGATGCAACATAAAACTAAAAAGCACGACAAAAAGAAGATAGCCCTTAACTCCCGACCCTAAATCCTCTAGACGACTTTGTACCTGTGTACTGCTTCTCTGACGAGGATATGATTATAGGTTGGTGAGTGTAGTGTTTCTCTAAGAGTGTATGCATGAGTATGTGATAGCGAGGGGGGTTGTGGAGTCTGTTAGAAATTTTTCATTAAATTTTGGCTGTGGTGTTAAGAGGTTTAAGGTCTTGGTAGGTGAGCTGAGTATGCTTGACATTGGGGTGCTTCGTGAGGCTTTGGAGGGGCTGATCGCGGCCAGTGAGGTTAGGGGTGCAGACTTCTCCATCGAGATTGAGCCTGCCAGAATTAGCTGTGGCTCATGCGGAAACATAATCTCCTTCGGCGAGGCCGTCTCACATCTCAGCGAGGAGGAGAGGGAGATGATTCATTTTCTACCAGATCTTATCGCGTCCTATGCGGCCTGCAGGAGGTGTGGGAGCCTAGATTTGAGGATTATCTCGGGTAGGGGTGTGAGTGTGAGAGATGTCGTGTTCACCGAGGGATAGTGAGGGACAGCTCGACTACAGGGACCCTCTCATCGAGGAGAACCTGAAAAAGATCTCCCAAGTAATCTTGATCACGGGCGGTAAGGGTGGGGTGGGGAAAAGCCTGATCGCGTCCACC
The DNA here is from genome assembly GCA_002898395.1 of Candidatus Calditenuaceae archaeon HR02. Classification (GTDB taxonomy): domain Archaea; phylum Thermoproteota; class Nitrososphaeria_A; order Caldarchaeales; family Calditenuaceae; genus HRBIN02. The sequence goes on along the minus strand of BEHE01000015.1, from coordinate 8,095 downwards.
GCCGCCCTTCTACTCTCACGGTCATCCAACAGAACAGGGCTACTTGACCTTGACCTACACGGCCCCTCCTCATGTCTCCTTCTCGGCGTTGAGGGCAGGCCTGTCGAGTCGGGGGAGGGTCTGGTCCCGCCGGTTGTGGAAGGGGTGAAGGTGATGTCCATCGATCTGTTCTCGAGGGGTAGGCCACTCCCCCTAACTGGACGCGCCAAGGAGGAGATAGTAAAGGAGATGCTAGCCCTAACATCTTATGGCAGGCTCGACTACCTGCTAGTAGACCTGCCTCCAGGAACTGGAGACGAACTTCTTACAGCCGCAAAATATGTCAAGAGCAATGGCCGAGCACTCGTGGTCACCACACCAACGCATCTAGCAGTAAACGTGGCCGGAAGGCTGATAGATATTCTGAACTCAGTATCTCTTAAAATAATCGGCCTCGTGGAAAACATGTCCATTAGCGACCTCCAGAGCCCTTCGAGGGAGCTGGCGCGTGCCAAAGGTGTGGCGTTTCTAGGAGGGATTCCTCTTGACCCGTTGCTGAACTCGCGGGGCGGCAGTCTGGAGAGGTGTGAGCTTCTTTCGACGCGATTCGCCGAGGCGCTTAAACAGGTTCTCAGGAATGCCGGCCTAAGGGTATAGTAGCTCTATAGCCTTCATGCTTGTCTACATACTTCAATAATATTCAGCATGAAAGCATAGACCTGTACACGATAGACTTATATTGATTTTTAATCTATAAAATATGTGATGGGGGAATTTAGAGATCAAAGTGATTATTACCTGCTCGACCCCCCGCATATCGATGAGTTAATCTCAGTTCTTCGCGGGCTCGGATACTCTGTGATTGGGCCTATCGTCAGGGAGGGGGCCATAGTATATGACGAGATTGAATCGGCGTCTCAGTTACCGGTGGGGCTGAGGGATAGGCAGAGGCCCGGATACTATAGGCTAGAGGAAAGGGGTGATAAGGCGTTTTTCGGCTTCGTCGTAGGCCCGCACTCATGGAAGAGGTTTCTATATCCACCACGCTTCAAACTCTTCACAGTCTCGAGAAAGGGTGAGGTCACCACCCATAATGTAGGGGGAAAGAAGATGGCTTTCATAGGAGTTAGAGGCTGCGAGCTAGCAGCAATCCAGGTTCTAGATAAGGTTTTGATGGGTGGTCCGTATGTGGACCCGGTCTACTCAACCATGAGGCGCGACTTGTTCATAGTTGCGGTCAACTGTACCGAGCCTGGTGAGAACTGTTTCTGCCTGTCTGTCGGCACCGGGCCGGAGGTAGGCTCGGGCTACGATTTGAGCCTCACTGAGGTGGTGGGCGATGGTATACACTACTTTGTAGCGAAGGTGGGCTCTAGTGCGGGCAAGAGTCTCCTCGAGCGCATTGGCGTGCGGCGAGCGACGGGCGACGAGGTCTCAGAGGCCGCTGCCCGGATGGAGAAGAGTCGGACACTGTTTAGGAAGAGTCTGGACGTCACTGGTTTGAAGGACTTGTTGTACAGAAACCTCGAGAGCCCAGTCTACGCGGAGGTTGCTGAGAGGTGTCTCGCGTGTGCCAACTGTACACTTGTGTGCCCAACCTGTTTCTGCACGACTGTTGAGGAAGTCACTACTCTCTCAGGCAATGTTGCTGAGCGTTGGAGAAGGTGGGACTCATGCTTCAATGCCGACTTCTCCTATATCCACGGCGGGCCCATCAGGTCGAGCAGGCTGAGCAGGTATCGCCAGTGGATTGCACACAAGCTCGCGACGTGGATTGACCAGTTCGGCGTCATGGGGTGTGTAGGCTGTGGCAGGTGTATCACCTGGTGCCCCGTGGGGATAGATATTACGGAGGAGGCGGCAAAGATTAGGCAGAGGGAGTTAGAGGTGAGTGCGACTTGAGCAGCCAGCAGGTCGAGCTCATAACCCTTCTGAGCGACCACCCATTCACCAAGGGCATGCGGGAGGAGAAGGTCAAAGAGCTAGCATCAATCGCCAACATTGTACGGTTCACGGCGGGGCAAAGGATATTCGGTGAAGGAGAAGTGCATAAGAGGCTGTACCTTATAGTCTATGGCCTTGTAGCGCTTTACTTCAACATACCTCCCAAGGGAGAGTTCCGGTTCGAGACTATCGGCAGCGGGGAGGTTCTAGGCTGGTCTTCACTTATAGAGCCGTTCAAGAAGACCGCAGGCGCAGTAGCCGTTGAGAACACCATGGCAATCTCAATCGACAGCGAGAAGATGCTCCGAATGATGGAGAGCGACGTCGAATTCGGCTACGAGGTTTACCGACGAATAGTGAGGGTTGTCGCTGACAGGCTTAGGTCTGCGAGGATGCGTCTCGCGGATATCTATGGCGAGCCGAGGTCCGGTGTGGTGTGATGGCAGAGCAAAGCCTTGGAGCAGCCACTGGTCTAGACACGTTCAAGATCGAGTGGTGCCAGGTTGTTGGGAAAGCCAAAGAGACGCCGGACACCTACACACTCAGGCTTCGGCCGCGCCAGCGTAGCGAGATATCCCACAACCCAGGCCAGTTTAACATGCTCTACGCCTACGGAGTAGGCGAGGTCCCCATCTCAATAAGCGGAGCCCTCTCAGATGGGCAGACGCTAGAGCATACTGTTAGGGCGGTCGGGCCTGTGACTAAGGCCTTGGCGTCGGCGCGTATAGGCTCTAACTTGGGGTTGAGGGGTCCGTTCGGTAGGGGATGGCCGCTCAGAGAGGCTGAGGGTCAGGACGTGATTATTGTGGGAGGTGGAATAGGACTCGCGCCCCTAAGACCTGCAATCCAGCATATCATAAAAAACAGGGAGAGGTATGGGAAGTTTTATGTTCTCTATGGGGCCCGCACGCCGGCTGACCTACTCTATAAGAGAGACTTGCGGGTCTGGAGGGGAAGACTGGACACCCAACTACTCGTCACGGTGGATAGGGGTGATGAGAAGTGGCGCGGATACATAGGCGTGGTCACGACGCTGTTCAGACACTTGAGGCTTGAGCCAAACAGCACTTACGCCTACGTCTGCGGACCCGAGATAATGATGAAGTTCACTGTGCAGGAGCTGAAGAATCAGGGGCTGCCAGATGAGAGGATCTTTATCTCCATGGAGAGGAATATGAAGTGTGGCGTCGGGATATGTGGACACTGCCAGTTCGGCCCATTCTTCATCTGCAAGGATGGGCCGGTCTTCAGCCTCTCCGAGGTCTCAAACTTCTTCGGTAGGAGGGAGGTGTGATGGCGAGGAGGCCAAAGATTGCCGTCTACAAATTCGCATCCTGCGACGGCTGCCAGCTTAGCATCCTCGACTTGGAGGAGGAGCTGCTGGCCATCGGCGAGGCATTCGAGATCGCGTACTTCTTGGAGGCTAGCCGTGCGGTCGTCAAGGGGCCGTATGACATTGGGCTGGTCGAGGGAAGCATAACAACCCCTCACGACGCCGAGCTCATCAAAGAGATCAGGAAGAGCTGCAAGGTGCTCATAACCATAGGCGCATGTGCGACGGCGGGTGGGATACAGGCCCTCAGGAATTGGAGGGGCTCTGCAGAGTTTATGAAATACGTCTACCCGAAGCCGGAGTACATTGAGACGCTGGACAAGTCTACCCCCGTCTCAGATCATGTCCAGGTTGACTTCGAGCTCAGGGGCTGCCCAATAAACAAGTACCAGCTACTCGAGGTGATGTCTGCGTACCTTGCTGGGAGGGCGCCCAGCATTCCTAACCAGAGCGTATGTGTGGAGTGTAAGCTAAGGGGTACCGCCTGTATAATGGTGGCTAAGGGGGTTCCGTGTCTTGGGCCCGTAACACATGCTGGCTGCGGCGCCATCTGCCCAGCCTACGGGAGAGGCTGCTACGGCTGCTACGGGCCGAAGGAGTCTCCGAACTCAAAATCGCTGATGAAGCATTTCATAGAGCTGGGTAAGCGGCGGGAGGAGGCCGTCATGGCTTTCAGACTCTTCAACGCCTGGGCGCCTGGCTTCAGGGAGGTGGAGGCCGAGACTTGACCGCGAGGGAGAGAGAATACCGCGTGGACTACCTCGCAAGGGTCGAGGGTGAGGGGGCGCTCTACATCAAGCTTAGAGGCCGCGAGGTCGTAGACGTCAAGTTTAGGATATTCGAGCCCCCAAGACTCTTTGAGGCGCTGCTTGTGGGCCGGATGTATTATGACGCCCCAGACATAACTGCTAGGATCTGCGGGATTTGCCCTGTAGCTTATCAGATGAGCTCGGTCCACGCTTTTGAAAGGCTCTTCGGCGTAGCCATAGACCCTTCAGTGAGGAGTCTGAGGAGGCTCTACTACTGTGGAGAGTGGATAGAGAGCCACATGCTCCACGCCTTCCTACTCCACGCGCCGGACTTCCTCGGGTATGATGATGCCATCAAGATGGCTAAGAAACACCCCGACGTAGTGAAGAATGCCCTCAAGGTGAAGAAGCTTGGGAATGATATAGTCTCGCTGCTGGGTGGCAGAGAGATTCACCCCGTCGCCGCCTGTGTCGGTGGGTTTTACCGCGCGCCTTCCAAACGCGAGCTGATAGGGCTGAGGGAGAGACTTGTAGAAAGCATGGAGACTGTTGGAAACCTGCTGGAATGGGTTGCGGACCTAGAGTTTCCAGCGTTTGAACAGGACTACGAGTTTGTCTCCCTCAGACATCCAGATGAGTATCCAATGAACGAGGGAAGGATCGCGTCGAACAAGGGGTTAGACATCTCGGTTGACCAGTATGAGGACTATTTTGCGGAAGAGCAGGTGCCGCATTCCAACGCCCTGCATTCCTACATAGTTGGCAGGGGCGCGTACATGGTAGGCCCCCTCTCCAGAATTAACCTGAACTATAACAAGCTCCACGACGGCACCAAAGAGATGCTGAGGAGAATCGGGTTCAAGATACCTTGCAGGAACCCATTCAAGAGTATAATAGCCCGAGTGGCTGAGACATACTACGCCTTGGAAGAGTCTCTCAGGATTATAGACGAGTATGTGGAGCCTTCGAGTCCTAGGGTGGAGCCGCAGGTCAAGGCTGGAAGGGGCTGTGGCTGCACAGAGGCTCCAAGGGGCATACTCTACCACAGGTACGACGTGGATGGCGAGGGCCGAATACTCTCGGCCAAGATAGTTCCCCCGACCGCCCAGAACCAGAAGAGGATCGAGGAGGATCTCAGGGCCCTGGCGCCCGAGATAGTGAGGCTTCCCCGCAGCCAGGCAGTCTGGAGGTTTGAGCAGGCGATAAGAAACTATGACCCCTGTATATCCTGCGCGACACACTTCCTAAAACTGGAGATTGAGGAAGAGTAACTGCAGACGACGGGTACTGGTGGCATGTATCGGCAACTTGCATAGGGGGGACGATGGGGCTGGGCATAGGGTCGCCGACCTACTCTCAGGTGAGGCTGGTGCAAAGGTTATCAGGCTCCAGACGCCCGCCGAGCTCCTAAACTATCTAACAGGAGACATAGACCTCCTAGTCGTAGTAGATGCGATGGAGAAATTCTCTGGGGCAGGAGCTATCCATAGGCTCGACTCAATAGATAAACTATCAAGGACGGCGGCGTGGAGATCGACACACACCATGACTTTGCCAGAGATCATCGGTTTGGCTGAATCCCTCAATATACTTCCACCCAAGACAATAGTCTACGGCATAGAGGGCGAGCGGTTCGAACAGGGCTCAGGCCTCTCCGAAAGAGTGGAGAAAGCATGCATATCCGTAGCCTCGGAGATTAAGAATCTGCTACGCGGATGTGGAGAATGACTATCCAACGATCAGTACAGTAATCCGGCCTCGGCGCCCCCGTCACGTTTCATGTTTCAGGCCAAGCCTCGGCGCAACCACCTTCACTAGCTCCCTGAAGACTGCGTCTATTTCACCGCCTGCATCTATCTTCACCATCAACCCTGACTCGCAAAGTCTAAGATACTCTCCCCTAACCTGCTCTAGAAAGTCCGGGTCCTCGAAACTGATCCTCCTCTTCTTCCTCCTCAGAGCTTCTTCAACACTGATGTCTAATAGGACGGCTATGTCGGGGTGTGGTGCCATCCTGTTTATCTCCCTGACCCAGAGGGGCTGCCCCGTCATCACCCCCTGATACGCGTAGGACGAGTAGAGGTATCTGTCACAAACCACTATGTGACCCTTCTCCAGCATCGGGTTCACTGTCTTCTTTAGGTGGTAGATCCTGTCTGCTGCAAAGAGTAGGGCCAGTAGGTGGGGGTCCACTCCTCCCCGCCTCAGATATGATTTAATCATCTTTCCTAGGACTGAGCTGGTTGGCTCCGCAGTATACTTGGCCGCCATACCCTTCGACCTGAGGAATCTCACAAGCCTCTTAGCCTGGGTTGTCTTCCCCGCGCCGTCTATTCCTTCGATGGCCACAATCAATCCCTGCCCATCCATCTCCCACCGCCTTCATGGAGCATCTACTTTATCTACTCCCCGCAGCCGTCTAGGCTCGGAGTGAGGTATCAGGCGTCAGGCAGGCTCGTCCTACCAGGCGATAAACTGTGCGTGGTAGAGGAATTCACGCCAGATGAGGGTGCAGAGGCCCTGAAGGACGGGGATGTGGTAGCAACCGTCGCGGGGATCGCCGAATACGACTTGAAGAGACACTCAGTCACCGTCAAGGCCGTAAAGCCCTCGGTCAAGATCAAGTCGGGCGACCTTGTCCTCTGCCAGGTTAAAGAAGTCCAAGACAAGCTGGTGATCTGCGACATACTCGCCGCCGCTGGCCACCCGGTCAAGACCCACTGGACAGCAGCAGCACTACAGCGCCGCGAAAAACCAATTTTTACCGTCGGAGACATAATTGTGGCGCGAATCCGAGATGACTACTCCGGCATATACAGCCTCACTGTCAAGGGGCGTGGTCTTGGGGTCTTCCAGGCCTTCTGCGACATATGCGGCGCACCCCTGACCCTGAGTGGTAGAGCCCTCTTCTGTGTAAGGTGTAAGAGGAAATACACTAACCGGCCGATAGCCCCCTACTACGGGAAGGTTAATACGCTCCTTAAGATGTTTGGAGGATTGCTTTCACCGGAGGGTGGTGGTCTGCTCTGGAGGTCAAGGTAATCGAGAGGGGTGAAAATGTCTTAGAGCTAGAGCTGAAAGACATAGACTTCAGCATCCTTGACGCGCTCCAAGAGGTTCTAAACTCCTTCAGGGAGGTTGAATACGCAGGCGTCAACTTAACACACCCTCTAATCGGGACTCTAAGGTTCATACTAAAGACTCGCGGGGAGCATAGGGCTGCCGACGTGTTGTTGAAGGGCCTTCGGGAACTCTCCTCTAGGGCGAAGGAGTTGAGAGAATCGATACAACAGCTGCTATCATAGGAGAGGATGTGGACTTGAATAAGGTTAATCAAATAACTGTGCGGTGCTATTCTCTCGGTGTGAGAGGTGAGGGATGAGGCATGGAGTTCTGCCCCCGCTGTGATGCCGTCCTAATCACTGAGCGGAGGTCAAATAGCGTGGTCCTAGTCTGTAGGAAGTGCGGATATGTGAAGAAGCCTACAGGCGACATTGTCACCCACAAGCAGAGGAGGACGAGGAAAACTGTAATAGTAGACGACGTTGAAAAGGAGGTTCTACCGAAGACCGGAGACGTACAGTGCCCACAGTGTGGAAACCAGGAGGCCTACTGGTGGAGCGTCCAAACAAGGTCAGCCGATGAGCCAATGACACAGTTCTTCAGATGCACCAAGTGTGGCTATACCTGGAGGGAATACGCCTAAAACCGGGACCCGACTATCCTCAAATATATTACCTGAAATCTGAAACTCATGGTGGTGGCCGCGGTGGTGTAGCTGGTAGCACTCCGGGCTGTGGACCCTGCGGCAGTGACCCGGCGGTCGTGGGTTCGATTCCCACCCGCGGCCCGCACATCTTTATTTTTCTAGGAATAGTTGGGAGGGTACTGTGGCTTGGTTGTAAGCGTGAAGCTAGGTTTGGAGGGGAAAAGAGGGGGGAGGGGTTGGTATTAGTCATCCTTCTTCTGAGATATTCTTCTAGCCTTATCCTTTTTCTTTCGATGGTGAAGCCAACAGTCTCGTAGAACCTCTTATTAAAGCCCCTCCATATCCTGATGTAGTAGACATTTTTTCTGGATTTGTATAGTT
>BEHE01000014.1 GCA_002898395.1 Candidatus Calditenuaceae archaeon HR02 | reverse complement strand
ACGCCTCGCTATCAAAGAATCCCCTAAGGAACATCGCAATGCATCGCTCGCAGTGTTCGACGAATGGTCTTATTCTGTCGATATCGATGGGCTTCTTAAGCATACTCACCTAGGCGAAGGGCAGGGTCTCCAATCCCCCGCGTCAACTTCTGGCCTGAGAGCCTAAGAGGAGAGACAGAAAGGGGCTCACGGGCTTCATAGCCTACAAGTTGGGAATGGTCACGGCCTTCATACAGGATATGTATGTGCAGGTTGGTGTCCTGGGCAAGATACTGCTCTTTGCAAGCGGTGTTGTAGGTGGGACGGCGCTAACGCATTGTGTCGGCGGTGTGCATAGGACTCTGTTGGGGAGTGTTAATTATTAGGTGGCTTGATTCCGGTCCAAGCATTCATGCAATAGATCTAAACACTTGGATGATAATCTTCGGCGTTATCGTGATTATGATAGCGATATTGTCGATAGATGGGGGGTTAAGATAATAAAGTAGTGGAGGGCTGTGGGGGCGTGTTAGGTTAAGTTCCAGTGAACTGGTATGAACCGGCTCTTCTTGGATTCTTTTTCTGGCGGCCTCCCAACTATTGCTATCTTGTAGCCGCATTTCGGACATGTGTTCTGTGGGGTTAGGCGCCAGTCGATTATGTCGAATCCAAACCTCTCCACGACGATGTATTCGCATCCTGGGCAGTAGGTGTGCTCGTATGGGTGGCCTGGGACGTTGCCTATGTAGGCGTATTTCATCCCCTCCTCTTTTGCTATTTTCCAGTGGGCTTCAAGCGTCTCTATTGGCGTCCAGGGTAGGTGCATGAGCTTGTAGTCTGGGTGGAATCTTAGAAAGTGTATGGGCGTGTCGGGGCCGAGGTTGTCGTGAACCCATCTCACAAGCTTTCGGGCGGCGTTTAGGTCATCTCCGATTTCAGGGACAACGAGATCGGTTATCTCTATGTGTATCCGCGTCTTCTCCTTCATTTCGAGGAGTGTTTGGAAGATCGGCTCCGCGTCGGGTATCCCGATGTAGCGCCTTACGAACCCTCTCTCACCGTTCCCCTTGAAGTCTACTGTAGCAGCGTCGAGGAATGTGGCGGCCATAGCCACTGACTCCGGCGTCCAGTACCCGTTGGTGACGAAGATGTTGAATAGGCCGAGCCTCTTAGCCTCAAGACCAACATCCCGAGCAAACTCCATGAAGATTGTAGGCTCGTTGTAGGTGTAGGCTATTCCATGTGAGCCGTATCTTGCGGCATGCTCCGCCACCTGTCTTGGGTTGACCTCGATGCCCTCAACCTTTCTCCTCTGGCTGATGTCGAAGTTTTGGCAGTATTGGCAGAGCCAGTTGCAGCCGGTTGTAGCTATGCTGAATATCTTGGTTCCCGGCATGAAGTGTGTGACTGGCTTCTTCTCTATTGGGTCTATGTGGCTCGCGATTACTCTGCCATAGACGTAGAGGTAGAGTCTTCCGTTGTGGGCGCCTCTAACGCCGCATAGGCCCACCTGGTTGTCGGAGAGGCGGCAGTATCTAGCGCAGGCCGTGCATTTGATCTTCCCTCCCTCTACAGTCCATAGCTCCGCTTCTTTTCCGGGAATCTGCATAATGCTCGTACTCTATGTATAAAAGTCGGCCGCCGCTCTTAAACTTTCACCTATTACGTCATTGTTTAGCAATTCTGAAATAGTTCTTCAGTATCTTCTCGCCTGTTCTACCTGACTTCTCTGGGTGGAATTGTGTCCCGAATAGGGCTCCTTCCCCGATTATTGAGGGGAAGTCGGTCTGGTAGCTGGTCGTGGCTATGACTATGCGCTCATCTATAGGCTGCGGGGCGTAGGAGTGCATGAAGTAGACATATTCTCCAGGCTGGATTCCCTCTGTCAGTGGAGAGGGTCTCACAGGATTTATCCTGTTCCAGCCCATATGTGGAAGCTTTGACGCCCTGAGGCGTGCGACCCGCCCTCCGAATACTCCAAGCCCTGTCCCAGGCCCTTCATCGCTCGAGTCAAAGAGTATCTGCATTCCGAGACAGACTCCGAGAAATGGTCTGCCTGAGCGTATATATTCCAGCATCACTTCACGTATCCCTTCGATCCTACGCGCTGCCTCGGTGAAGTTTCCGACACCTGGGAAGATGAAAGCGTCAATAGTGTCGTTCGGCTTTTCGAGGAGGGCGACCTCCACCCCAAGCCTCTTTATCGCAGAAGTTATGCTGAAGAGATTGCTGAGCCCTAGGCTTAGTATGCCGACCCGCAAAGCTATATCACTCCCTTACTGCTGGGCGCCCCCCTTCTTCTCTGCTCTCTCTGCCACGCGTTCCTAAGGGCTATGGCCAGAGCCTTGACCGCCGCTTCTACCTTGTGGTGCTCGTTTAATCCATACCTCACGTTGATGTGGATCACTGCTGGGATCGAGTGGGCGAGCGACTGGAAGAAGTGGATTATGTCTTCCGCCACCATGTCCTCGATCGACGCGTTTAATAGGCCGATGTCAACCTTAGCGTGTGGCCTCTTAACCAAGTCTACTGAAGCCTCGGCTAGGGCCTCGTCCATGGGGATGATCGCGTACCCGAACCTAGCAATGCCTGAGCGGTCTCCGAGTGCCTCTCCCAGGGCCTGCCCAAGGGTTATACCTATGTCCTCGACGCCGTGGTGCTTGAGGTCCCACCCCGCCTCCACCGATAGGTCCATGAGGCTGTGATAAGCGAGGAGAGTGAGTATGTGGTCGAAGAATTTTATACCCGTGGAGCCGCTGAATCTTCCCTCACCCTCTAGGACAAGCCTTACGTCAACCCTTGTCTCTCCTGTCTTGCGTGTGACAGAGCTTTCACGCCTCTCCATCAAACCACCCCAAACACCTTAGTAATGTCGTCTGGGTTCAAAAGTATGGCGTCGCAGCCGAGTGATGCGAAGAATTCGGAGGACTCTGCGGGGTTTGGGGCTAGGCCAACTACTGCAGCAAAGAGGGTCCTGTAGCCATACTTTTCGACACTTCGCGACATGAAGAAGTCCTCAGCCGAGTTCCCCAAATACATTGGGGATGTGGCTCCCCCCATCCGAATAACTGCCTTGACAATGCCGTAGGGGCTTGGCTTCTTAACAACCTCGCCTATCTGCCGGTACTCATCTGCAAGGAACACACATGCATCAGCATTGAAGTATTTCATCAGGTCGCCCAGTACAATCTCTGTGGAGAACCTGTCCCGGCCGCTGACAATACCCATATTCTCGACCCCAAATCTGCCCGCAAGCAACTTCAAAGTATCCTCCTTCACGTTGACCCGCTCCTTCAAATACATCCCGGGCCCCAGGTCAAAGAAGTTCCCTCTGCCGAAGATTAGGCGGACGTTCTCTGGACCGTAGTAGATGTCGCAGAATAGGGTCTCTAGAAGCCCCTCCCCGTAACTTCCAGGCCGGCCAATTATGTGTCTGAACGTCTCGAAAAGCTCGAGCTGCCCCCTCCTCCCCGCGAACTCCCTTAAAGTCTGCTCAAGGTCCGCGACAGAGAGGACCTGATCCCCTACACGCCGCATGGTTTCAGATATTATCTGCTCTAGCGGTGGGGGTGAGTATCTATACTCGTGCTGGAGGTGTCCTGTCCTCAGGTCGACCGTCTGTGAAACCGCTTCCAGGAGTGTTTGAGGGTTTTTGGAATCCTCCACCGCTGAGTCGAGTCCCTGGATTACGCCGGCTATATCCCTTGGAAGACCCGTGAACAGCCAGAGGGATAATACATATGCCGTATCTGTGTCGTTGTTAAATCCACCCGTCGACCTGAGCAGGTAGATGTGGCTGTTGCTGACTGTCGAAGCCATTAGCTCTAGGTTGAGTATCTTCTCGAAAAGTATACTGACCGTCTTCACTATGGCCATGTCGTAGCTCTCCCGCGTGTCTATTAGGACCCCGTCGCAGTCAAAGAGTATGGAGTCTACTTTTCTGAGCATTTTTGCCGACTCCTTATAGATGTAGGCGGGGCTCTCGCCAGATATTTTGAAATATTTCGCTAGTGTCAAAACATCGCAGCCTCCTCCAATGCCTTGAGGTGTAGTGGTAGCCCCTCCGCCAAGATAAGCTCCCGCATCTCCCGATATGCGCGTCTCAACGCAATCTTTGAAGGCCTAACTGTGGGGAGAAGCTTCACATAGTCTAAGACCGTCAGCCCACCTCTTATGGATGCCCACCCATCCGTGGGCAGGACATGACTGGGCCCAGCGTAGTAGTCTAGAAATACGCCTGAAGCGTTTCTGCCATAGCTCACGACTCCGACGCTCCGTATATCTCTGAGCCTCTTTCTCCCCGTCTCGGCGTAAATCAGCAGGTGCTCTGGTGCAAGCGCCTCTATGAAACGGCTAGCGGCATCCCAGCCGTCTGCTGTGCAGACAAATCCGCGGCTCCTCAGGGATGTTGAGGCGGGTGAGTAGTGGGGCAGCTCCTTCAAAAGGTCTGAGAGGCTCTCCAGGACTCCGGCCTCAGACTCTGAGTCAAGAGCCAGAGCCCCCACCAACGTGTCTGGGCTGTGCTCTGCCTGCGCAGCCATTTCTAGGGCAGCCTGTCTGAAGGGTGTGGATGAATCAACCACGACAAGCAGCTCTGTCGGCCCCGCTGCGAAGTCTACTGCAACATCCCTCGAGACGACCCTCTTAGCCTCGAGGACATACCTGTTTCCCGGCCCGATTATCTTCTTCACACTTCTGACGGTCGCCGTGCCATATGCTAGGGCCGCTATGGCTTGAGCACCACCAGACCAGAGCACCTCGCTGAAGCCAGCTATGTATGATGCGGCTAAGACAGTCCTCCGGTCCTGCTCGTTTTTTCGAGGTGGTGTGGCTAAAGTGAGCCGTCTAACTCCAGCAATCGACCCCGGGACACCCATCATCAAGACTGTGGATGGATAAGATGCAGAGCCTCCCGGCGCATAACATCCCACAGACTCGAGGGGGGCTGGCCTAATCTCAATCCTAGTCCCTTCGCTGCCGATGTTCAAGACTAGCCGTTTGTAGAGCCTCTTCTCAAATGTCAGGAGTCTCTGTCTCAGCCTCTTCATTGCCAAGATGAGTTTGGAGGGAGCTGCTTCGTATGCCTCCCTAGCCTCCTCCATAGTGGATACGAGCTCGTCTCTGCTTAGGTGGACGCCGTCGAACTGCTCTGCCAGCCTGATCAAGGCGTCATCCCCCTCCCTACGTACAGCCTTGACTATCTCTTCTACAGCCTCTATGATGTCTGGCGGTGGACTGGCCTGGGCCCGGATAAGCTGGGCGGCTTCAGCCGCGTTTTCTCTCGATATCCTTACCACTCTCACGCCCAATCTCCTCTAGGGGTAGGATGAGCTCAGGCTTGTGGGCTACTAGGCCTTGGGCCAGCCGCCTCAGTTTGGGGAGTATCTTGTGGAGATCCGACTTATCGATGACAGTGTTCACGGCATACCACCCCTCCATAGATAGCTTGTTTATCGTGGGAGACTTTAGCGCGGGGAGTGCTGAGAGAAGTTCATCAAGATTCTCCCCCCTTACGTTCAGGAAGATGTGCAACTTCTTCTCTGACTCTATTACGCCAGTGAACATAGTTAATATATCGTAAATTTTTTCACGCTTCCATCCATCCTCAAGCGACTTCTTGTTGGCTATCAGCAGGGCGGAGCTCTCCATCAGCTCCTCAACGACGGCCAAGTTATTCTGTTCGAGTGTCCGGCCAGTCTCGGTGTTGTCAACTATCGCATCTGCAGCGAGCGGTGGCTTTGCTTCCGTAGCCCCAAAGGAAAGGAGAATTGAGACTTGGGGATTATCGCCATACCGATACCAAGGAGTGATTATGGTGGGCCTTCTGGACCCAAACCTCGACGCGTAAGCCTCCGTCGCAATCACCCTATTCATCGTGATGTTGAGGTACTCAGTAGCTATTCTCACAGGCCTGCCGCTGGATAGGTTCTTCTCCAGAAACTGGTCAAGACTCTCATACCGACTGCTAGCTGGGGCCGCGAAGACCAGCTTAACCCGCCCAAACTCCAGGTCTCTAAGTACCTTGACATCAGCCCCTGTCTCCTCCACCCAATCACGCCCCGTGATCCCCACGTCAAACAGCCCCTCCGCAATATACACGGGAATCTCCTGCGGCCTCAGAATCCTAAGCTCAATCTCCCTGTCGCTGATCATTGGACTATAGCTCCTCTCATAGCCCTCAACCCTGTAAAAGGCCTTCTCAAGCAGCTCGATCGCCCCCTTCTCCAGCGAGCCCTTCGGAACCACCATCCTTAAACGCATGCCAGGTCTGGGCTCTCTAACTATACCTCAGCTAATAAAACTATGGCCCGAAATGCCGATTGCGACGGCGAAGTCGTTACTGGGGGTGCCTATTCTACTCGCTCCAGAGTTCCCTCTTCAGTAGGTCTCTCACCGCAGCCCTCAGAATGGCTGAACGGCTAGGATAGATCTTCTTCTTTACAAGCTCATCCATCCCCTCTATTAACGCCTCTGGAAGCTTGACACTTATCAGCTTCATCGCGATAGTTGAGAAGCTATACGCTGGTAGATAAACTCAATACCCTAAACCGTTGAACATAATACTCAAAAAATTTTGTGGGAATATGCTGTAAGTGCTTCACGTCACCGTCTTGTCCCCGGAAAGGGTATATAAATAGGACATAACCCATCAAATATCGGTGATTAATTATGGCAGCAGCTCCAGGTAGCGTAGGTACTGTCCCAATACTAATTCTGAAGGAGGGCACCCAGAGGACGAGAGGCCGAGAGGCTCAGTCAGCCGCCATAATGGTGGCTAAGGTCATCGCCGAGACGATGAGAACCTCCCTAGGCCCACGCGGAATGGACAAGATGCTTGTGGACAGTTTCGGAGACATCGTGATTACCAATGATGGGGCTACGATTCTTAAGGAGATGGATGTAGAGCACCCGGTGGCTAAGATGCTTGTGGAGGTTGCGAAGGCTCAGGACGAGGAAGTGGGTGACGGGACAACAACCGCGGTAGTGCTGGCGGGCGAGCTTCTCGCCAGGGCTGAGGAACTCATAGAGAAGGAGGTTCACCCCGCAATAATTATAGAGGGATTCAGGAAGGCCGCGAAGGAGGCAATAAATATACTAGACAGCATCGCAGTTCCTGTAGATCCAAAGAATAAGCAGGAGCTAGCTAAAATTGCTAAAAGCGCCCTCGTCAGCAAGCTTGTCTCAGAGTACGCCGACTTTATCGCGGGCTTAGCAGTTGACGCGGTCCTGAGGGTGGCGGAGCAGGTTAATGGGCAGTGGAGGGTAGACCTCGACGATGTTAAGCTGGAGAAGAAGGAATATGGCTCAATTATGGACACGAGGCTGGTTGAGGGTGTTGTCCTCGACAAGGAGATTGTACACCCGGACATGCCCAAGCTCGTTAGAAATCCGAAGATAGCCCTGCTTGACGCCAGCCTAGAGATAGAGAAGACCGAGTTTGACGCTAAGCTGAATATTGAGAGCCCGGAGCAGATGAGGGCTTTCATGGAAGAGGAGGAGAGGATGTTGAAGGATATGGTAGAGAAGATAGCCGCCACCGGCGCTAACGTAGTCCTTTGTCAAAAGGGTATAGACGACCTCGCCCAGCACTTCCTCGCAAGGAAGGGAATAGTCGCCGTGAGAAGGATAAAGAAAAGCGACATGGACAAGCTAGCCAAGGCCACTGGGGGGAGAATAGTATCGAGGGTGGATGACCTGACGCCGGCGGACCTGGGAACCGCGGAGCTTCTTGAGGAAAGGCGGGTGGGGGAGGATAAGATGGTGTTTATCGAGGGCTGCAAGAACCCCAAGTCAGTAACAATACTTATTCATGGAGGGACACAGAGGATTGTTGATGAGACTGAAAGGTCCTTCAAAGACGCGATAAACGTCGTCAAAGACATTCTCTTGGAGCCGAAGATAGTTGCTGGGGGCGGGGCGCCGGAGATCGAAGTCGCATCAAGGCTGAGGGACTTCGCCAAGACACTGCCAGGCAAGGAGCAGCTTGCGGTTGAGAAGTTCGCCGACGCAATTGAGAGAATACCGATGCAACTTGCTGAGAACGCCGGCCTAGACCCCATCGAGAGTATAGTCTCCCTTAGGTCAAGTCACAAGGAGGGGAAGAAGTGGGAGGGAGTCAACGTCTTAGAGAACAAGCTGAGCGACATGTGGGCTGCAGGGGTGCTTGACCCCCTCGTCGTGAAGAAGCAGGTGGTTAAGTCGGCAGTCGAGGCTGCGTGCATGATACTCAAGATTGATGACATCATAGCGGCCTCCAAGCTCTCAGAGACAGGAGCGAAGAAGGAGAAGAAGGAGGAAGAGGAGGGAGAGTCCAGCACCTCCTCCAGCCTCGACTAAGATACTCATGACTCTTCAGAAGCGGCTAACGAAGTATGAGATCACCAAGATTATCGGCGGAAGGGCTCTCCAGCTCTCCCTAGGCGCCTTCCCCCTTGTCGAGCCTCAACCCAACGATACAGCCTTCACCATAGCACGCCGCGAGCTAGCTCTTGGAGTCCTACCCATCATAATTAGACGGCACCTGCCAGACGGCACCTATATTGACATACCTCTAAAAGAGGCCCTCGAGGCTGAGAAGATCGCAATATAAACGTGGCTTCGTCATACACAATTTTTACTCTGGAATTCCTCAAAAATCTCTAGATAGTCAACTTATAACCACGACCCATGGCCAATCAATACTCAGATGTTCAGGCTCGGCGCTATCGACTTAGGATCGGGGCCCCCCACCTTTAGCCGCGCAGCATACTTGGAAGTCTCCTCAACTCTTCCAGCGATCGTCGACTCTTTTATAGGGTACTTCGGCTCCTCAGAGTTCCTCGAGCTATTATCCAACCCGTGGACGTTCAGGCTTCTCTGCCGCTCAGTAGACCTTAACAACGATGATGCCGGGAGCATAGCATTGATGGTCTCGGCTCTGATGAATAATGCTAAAAGTGATTGGGAGGTCAGTGTGGCGGGCGGCCTCTACGCTAAGAGGTTTACTGTCCCCGAGACCGTTGAGAAGGTTGCCTCGGCGATGGGCCTCTCCGATAAGCAGGTGAACTGGCTAAAATACTCAAGCAGGATGACGGCGAAGGTGGATGACGTTGCTGTCCAGGACGGGTTCCGCCTCTGGCTCCACGTCATAGTCTTTAATACTCGGGCAGAGTGGGCGGTTATACAGGTGGCCTCGAAGGCAGGCCTTAACAGGCTATACCAGTGGCACTCAGGGCGCATCTCCTACTCTAGATTCACAGTTGAACCGCACACTGGGGTATCCTCGGCGATGAGGAGTTTCTACGCACTTGACTTCACGCTGAAGAAGAACCTGGAGCTCCAGAAGGGATGCCTCGAGATTTTAAGCTACCCCCTTTCACGCCTCAGGTCGATCAGGATAGGGCTAAGCGGCAAACAGACCAAGCTAAGTGACTTCACCGGGGGAGGCGTCGCGGGAGATGTGAACCCCATTACAGTCCCCGTTAGGGTGAATTGGACGGCCATAGCAAACATTGCAGACTCTCCCCCGCGGAGTTTCGAAGACCTCTTAGCCGTGAAGGGGATTGGAGCCGAAACGTTAAGATTCTTGGCCATATGCTGCCATAGACTCCTGGGCATAACGCCGTATCTAGAGGACATCGCAATCCTATTCAATGAGCTGCAGGAGAAGAGGCCGCCGGGAGGGAGGACCTACCAGATTATGTGGGACCTGATAGAGGCTGTGAGGTATTCACTACTAGCCAGCGAGAAGAGCAGGTCCATAGCATCGAAGCTTGAACTGATTGTCGAGGGGAAAAGCGACAACAGTGGAGGCTAGAGCATCCCTAACATTTCCTTAGCATCGTCGGTCATCCTGTCAGGCGTCCAGGGTGGGTCGAATACTAGGTCGACATCAACCCGCGTCACGCTGGGGCACATCGTCTTGACAGCCTCTTTAACCTGTTCCACGATAAAGAAGCCGACGGGGCAGCCGGGCGCCGTGAGCGTCATCTTGATGTAGACCGAGTTGTCATCCCTAATCTGTAGGTCGTATATCAGCCCTAGGTCCACTATGTTCACCGGTATCTCTGGGTCGTAGCACATTCGCAGGGCCTGCAGTATCTTCTCCTCACTAGGCCTTTCCAACATCCACACCAGCCTATCTTGTGGCTTGGTGACTTTTAAATCTCCCCTTATGACAAGGCTGTTGAGTAGGTGGAATGATCCTAGACCACCTCTGGATAGCCGCCCTATCCTTCCTCACGGTCATTACATCCTTGACACCGCTGGCGTGGATATGGATTGTCCATAAGAGGGCAGTCACGCTCCACAGGCTCGAGAAGCTAGAGAGGGTCTGTGGGGAAGCCAGTCCACTTGTCTCCGCCATAATACCTGGGAGGAATGTCGCGGGATGGGTTGAGAAGTGCCTGTCCACTCTCCTGGAACAACGAGGGGTTAGAATAGAGGTCATCTTCGTTGATGACGAGTCGGAGGATGGGACGGGTAGAATAGTACTCGAGAGATTCTTGAAGAGGGGGGTTAAGTATGTTAGGGTTGGCGCTCCTCCATCCGGCTGGCTGGGGAAGAACTGGGCGTGCTGGAGAGGCTTCCTGCATGCCTCTGGTGAATGGCTCCTATTCCTAGACGCCGACACCGTGTTTTTTGATGAATGCGTCGTAGCTGACGCCCTCGATAGGTGCGGGGAAGGGTTAGACGCCCTCTCCCTAATTCCCCGACTAGACACGGGCTCCATCTCATCCAAGATAATGCTGCCGCTCCTCCAGAACATTCTACTCTCCCTATTCTCACCTGCCCGCAGCAATGATCCTCAAGACCCCCGAGCCATACTCTTCGGAGCCTTCATACTCGTACGAAGGAGAGTCTACCTAGAGGTTGGCGGCCATAAGGCGGTTCGAGGACGCATACTTGAGGACAGGGCTCTGGCCAGCCTCCTCAAGAGTGGTGGATATAGGATCAGGTTACTGGACGGGTCCGATAGATTTGGGGCAGAGTACGCTGGGAGTTTGGCCGGCTACGTGGCCGCTATCAAACGGCTTGTAGCGGACTACTCCATGACCCATAGTCTCGCCAATATGAAGTACTATATTACAGGGGCTGCAATCCTCTTCCTGCTCCCCCTAGTCGTCTTAATAGCCGCTAGCATCTACGGCGATCCGCCACTAGCAATCTTGGCCGCGGCATCAATAGTCATTAATGTAGCCGCCAACTATTTAGAGCTCAGGAGGCTGCGCTTGGAGTATGCCCCCCTCTATGCGCCCCTTACAGTTTTGGCCAACTGGGTATTGGTCGCAGCCCTAATCGAGGCTTACATCTCATTCAGGTCAGGACGCTTGGGGCTGACTTGGCGTGGGAGGAGAATAGACGTTTAAGGGCTACTTTGCAAGATAGACTATGCTCTCTCGGGCAGCACCTATTCTGTGAACCCTGCCGCTGGTTGCAACCCTCTTACCAACCACGCGTATTTTTTCTACCTTAAAACCAGCCCGCCTAGCCAGGTCGGCCAAAATATAGTCAGACTCCACCACCCTATCAGGGTAGACACCGCCCGCTACCACGACGGCAGCCTTTCCACCATCCTTCAGAACTCTCCACATCTCCTCTAAAACTTCCCTCATGTCCGAAAAGTATAGCTTAGCAGAGTCAGGCAGGTCCTCAAGCCCCGGTATAACCCTCGGCGCCTCTCTACCAACAAGCCCGATATACGACCTTATAAGGTCCTGCACCTTCTTCCCGAAAAATATCTCCAGCTCAACCTCATACACTCTAGTGTACTCTATCTTGTTGAGGTATGGGGGCGAGGTTATCACCGCGTCAACTGACTCATCCTCTATTTGGTTGAGCCTTCTAGCGTCGCCCTGCAATATTACGGCAGGCCCGCACTTGAACTTCACACGGTTAACATCCTCAATCATTGATTGGGCTATCCTCCGGAATATGGTCCTGAGCGGTGGGACCGGCCGTTTAACAAACCTCAAGACCGACCCGTCCCTGAATATGTAAGAGGCTTTTACCGACGCATTCATCAAGGCGAGCTTTAGAAAGATTCTCGGGCCTTTCGGTTCAATCTCATCTACGGCCTCCTTAAGGTTGAAGAGCTCCTCAAGATTTCTCCTGGGAAAAGCCCTCCTGACTGTGGGGCTCAAACCGTCAGGGAGTGCTGGATGTTGGGGAGCTGTTGAGAGGCATTTATCCAGCGCCTCCCGCAACTCTACTGGGTCGTAAATCCGTGTCTTGGCTAGGGAGACGAAGACGGCGAGGGGTGAGGCGTCAACACCAACACCCACAAATCCTTCCTCCATACATGCGAGAGGCGTGGTTCCAGAACCTACGAATGGGTCTAAGACGACGCAGCCCCTCGAGACCCCCAGCTCCTGCAAGAGCATAACAACTAGGTCGCGCGAAAAACCCTCCTTAAAGTAGAACCACCTGTGAATGGGTATATTCTTATTCGGCTTGAACGTTGCTAGGCTCCAGAGATCGTATCTCTCCTCGACGATATAGCTGCCCTCAAACACTCCCTAGGACCATACTGGCGCAGGGTTTAATAAATTCTTGGCCTTCCCGCCGGCCCCGTCCTCTCTGTTACCCCCGCACCTACGTTATACGGTTGGATACTTAAATAATGGCTATCGGAATACGGTATACGATATAGATGGGTAAGAATGGTGGCAAGAAAAGATTTACCCTCAGTTGGATGATTGGTGGGGCTCAAGGCTCTGGTGTGGACTCTTCTGCAAACCTATTTGCATACTCAATTGCCTCTGCCGGTTATTACGTCTTCGGAAAGAGGGAATACTACTCGAACATTAAGGGGGAGCACTCATACTTCAATGTCGTAGCGGCTGATTCTCCTGTCAGGAGCACGGTTGACAATGTGCATATTCTTGCGAGCTTTGATTCTGAGACAGTGTTTAGACACGCCTGGGAGGTTGAGGCGGGTGGAGGTATTATCTATGACGTAGCTCTCGAGAATGAGAGTCTAAAGAACATTCCAACCATCGAGGAGCGTTTGAAGTCCGAGATTTCGGAGAAGCTAAAGAACGAGAATGTCGGCGAGACTCTCCGCGACGTGATCACAGTCGCTAAGCGTAGGGGGGTTAGGACCTATCCGATACCCTATATGGATCTTATCAAGAAGACTGGCGAGATAATTGGAGAGAAGCAGCTTACACTCCTGTTGAGAATGGTTAATACTATGGCTGTCGCAGCCTCCTTCGCCATTCTTAAGGCTGATATAAACCGGCTCCACCGTGGGCTATCCTATGCCTTCAGGGCTAAGAGGGCAGTTGTCGATATGAACTTCGCCGCCTGCAAGGTGGTCTACGACTATGTCAAGGACAACTTCTCCGACGACTTCCCCTTAACCCTTCCCAACAGGAAGAACGGCGAAGACCTTATCCTAGTCAATGGGACCACGATAGTTGGTATTGCCAAGATCGTGGCCGGCTGCAGGTTCCAGTCATACTACCCCATAACACCTGCCGCGGATGAGAGCGTATACATCGAGGATAAGCAGGTCTTCAATCTGAACGCCGTCTCCGCTCTAGACGAGTACGAGTATCCACACCTAGCCGAAAGCAAGCAGCTATCCGAGAAGGGACATATACTTGTCTTCCAGTCAGAGGATGAGCTGGCCGCAATCGACATGGCAATAGGTGCAAGCCTGGCCGGTATTAGAGCCGCGACATCCACCTCGGGCCCTGGCTTCTCACTCATGGCCGAGGGCCTAGGATGGGCAGGAATGAACGAGGTCCCAATAGTCGTAACTCTCTTCCAGAGGGGTGGGCCGAGCACTGGCCTCCCCACCCGCCACGAGCAGGCTGACCTCCTCTTCGCCATCTTCGCAGGGCACGGGGAGTTCCCACGAATTGTGATGGCCTCGGGCGACATGACAGAGGCCTTCTACGACACAATCAAAGCCTTCAACTATGCCGAGAAGTTCCAGGTACCTGTGATCCACCTGCTAGACAAGTCCCTGGCCAACTCGACCCAAACCATACCGATCCCATCGATTGATGATGTGTTGCTGGACCGGGGCCTTTTAATTAATGAGCACTTGGAAGATAGGGGCTATAAGCGGTTCCAGTTCACCGAAGATGGTATCTCGCCCAGGGCCCCGCTAGGCACGCGCGGTGCCATATTCTGGAATACTGGAGACGAGCATGATGAGCTGGGCCACATCAGCGAGGACCCGGTCATAAGGACGCGTATGATGGATAAGCGTATGGGCAAGCTCGAGCTCATAAAAGAGTCCATACCGGCAGGTGACAAGGTCGCTACATACGGCGACCCAGATGCTAAAGACTGGATAGTCAGCTGGGGCTCGACTAAAGGTCCGATATTGGACGCGCTTGAGATGCTCGAGGAGGAGGGCGTCGGCCCCATAGGATTCCTACAGGTCAAGATTCTCCACCCCTTCCCCGCCGAGCTCTGCTTAGAGACCCTACAGTCCGCAAGGAGAATAATCGATATTGAGCAGAACTATAGCGGGCAGATGGGCAAGCTTATGGCTATGGAGAGTGGTCTACGGCCTACGAACTTGATACTGAAGTATAATGGCAGGCCATTTACATCGACCGAGATTAGGGACGCGGTCAAGGAAGTGTTGGTGAGAAACACTAAAAGAATAGTGATGAATAGAGGTGGGTAGGGTATGACTGTTACCCAGAAGTTAACAATGGCTCATTTCCGGACTCCACTATTCAATGACTGGTGTCCGGGCTGCGGCGACTTCGGCATACTTTCCTCGATTCAGATGGCCCTAGCAGAGCTGCAGCTCGAGCCGCACAGAGTCGTTGTCTTCTCGGGTATAGGTTGCTCGAGTAAAACTCCGCATTACATCAACACCTATGGCATACACACTGTCCATGGCCGCCCACTCCCCTTCGCCATAGCAGCTAAGCTAGCTAACCCATCCCTGACAGTACTGGCTGTTGGCGGGGATGGTGACGGACTGGGGATTGGCGCAGGGCACTTCGTCGCTGCTGGAAGGAGAAACGTCGACATCACTTACATACTGTATGATAATGGCGTCTATGGGCTTACGAAGGGGCAGGCTTCACCCACACTGAGGCGTGGGCTCAAGACGAAGGCCCTGCCTAGGCCGAACCTGAACGATGCAGTCAACCCCGTAGCCCTGGCAATAGTCTGCGGATACACCTTCGTCGCCCGAGGATACGCCTATGATACAAGACACCTAAAGGAGCTGATAAAGCTCGGCATACAGCATAAAGGGACCTCCTTTATCCAGGTACTCCAGCCATGCCCAACCTACAACGACCTCCACACGAAGGAGTGGTACGCCGGCGAGGACAGGGTTGACCCGGATACAAAGAAGCCTGTCCCAAGGCTCTACAAGCTAGAGGAGACAGGGTATGATGGTGAGGTGAAATCGCCTAGCGAGGAGGAGGCTGTTGCCAAGGCGGTTGAGGCAATTAAGAGGTCTTATGAGTGGGGAGACAGGATACCTATAGGCGTGTTCTATAGGAATCCCTACGTCCCGACTTATGATCAACGCATCGCTTCCATCGCGCCAATCTATCTCCAAAGCCCGCCAGCCCTTCAGCCGATAAGGACAAAGTCCATGAAGCCGGTGGCGGACGTGTCGCCCCTCTTCGACGAGCTAAGAGTCCTGTACTAAGCCTATCCACCTGTCTCGCTTTCTTTTACCTTCTCGCCAGACACTGTGACGGGTCTCGCTCTCATTAAGCCATCCCTTATGAGAACGGCCACGGCTATGATTGCGAGGGAGAGGATCGACCAGCCCAGAACCTCTAGCCCCCTGCCAATAACCTCCTGGCTCGTAACCGTGACGGTCCTATAGCTCTCTCTTGTCATGACGATGACAACATCCCTCAACTCCCGCTGTGTTAAGGTAACATAGGAGGCTACGGTCACTATCGATGTTACTGTGGTGACGCGGGGCTTCGAGATTTCTATTAAAAGGCTGTACGCGCCGCTCGATGCTCCAAAGGGGAACACCACGATATAGTAGAGGCCACTGCTCGAAGCAGTGTATGTTATCCTCTCAGTAAAGCCTGTCGCTCTAATGGAGAGCTCGATAATATCTCTATCAGGGGAGATCAAGGCCATGTCAAAGTCCTGGTTGGGTGCCGAGCGGAGTTGGAGGTAGAGTGTGTCGTCTTTCTCCAGCCTAACGGAGAAGTAGTGTGTATCACCCCTCTCAAGGTAGAAGCTGTGCTCTCCAACACCCAGCTCCAGCGCCGTAGAATAGCTAGTGCCTGGCACCTTCCCTTCTTGACCCAGAGCCAGGGGGGCAGTTGAGAGTAGGAGGATAAGGACGAATTGAACTATTATCCTTATTTGCATGGGTGAAGTATGTCGCTGGCTGTATTTATCCGCTCACCCAGGAGCCTTTTCGGGGCCTTGAGGCTAGGCGCGGGCTCATCACCGGCTCCAAGCTCAGAGCTAAGAGTATGAATGTGATTGAGGTTAGGGCGATTAGGAGGCCCGGAGGTACCACCCACCACCAGTAACCCACGAAGATTGCGCCTGTCCGGAAGGCCTGCTCGAGTATTCCTCCCCAACTAGGAATCTGCGGGTCTCCGAGACCTAGGAAGCTCAGCCCGGCCTCGGCAAGGATCGCCGAGGGGATGCTCAGAATCATCTGCCCCAGAACATAGGGTGCGACATTAGGCGCTATATGTCTTGCTATGATCCTGAAGTCTCCGGCTCCTATTGACTTGGCTGCCTCGGCGAGTGGAGAGTTCCTGATCTGAATAACCATCGATCGGACTATGATTGTGAGGCCGGGCCAGCTAAACAGGGTCAGGAGGAGTATGATGAATAGTAGTCCTGGCCTGAAGGTGTAGGCCAGTAGGATGAGAATTGGCAGTAGAGGAATGTTGGCTACGACGTCCGCCGCCCTCTGTATGAGGTGGTCTGCCCTCCCACCTAGGTAGCCGCTCAAAAGGCCCAGCGATGTGCCTATGAAGGTTGTCACTCCGGCGGCAAGCAATCCGATGGAGAGTGAGACCGGGAATCCAAAGAGAAGGCCCTGAGCTAGGTCCCGCCCCAGTGTATCTGTGCCCATTAGCCCGTAAGCAGTCCCTGCTAGGACTATCTCGGCCTCGCCAACACTGTCGGCCGCGTCTTGGCGGTAAAGTAGGAGTCTAAAAACATACTCTCCCCAAAGGGGCTCAGTGCGGCCATCACCGCCCGGCCTCGAAAAAATATAGTCCTCCAGCCTCTGGGAGACATCCTCCTCACTAATCTCCACCCCATAAGCCTCTGACAGCTTCTGGGCAACTATCGTCTGAACACTCCTAGACGATGCAGGGAAAATCCTCAACGGCTGGTCAGCATACCTGGTGTAGGGCGGGGTTTCACCAGGCCTCGGGCCACCCGGGCTAAGTGTTGCGAGACTAATATCTACCGCGTCTGGCCGTTTGACAACCACCTCAATTATGGGCGGGGCGGACTGAAACCTTATTTCACCAATCTTCACAACTATTCCACTGGGATGCTCCTGCGAGTCATACCAAAGCCTGGCCTCGTAGATGGCTAGCCTCTCATCCAAGTAGACTTGTTTGTCAAGTCTAAGTATCGTGTGTGGAAAGCTTGTGTCTGAGGAAGCCCACTCAGGTGGGACTGCTTTAGGATACTCGGCCCAATAGGAAGGATTGTTCCAGATCCTGGGGCCGTAGTCTAGTGGATAGCTGGAGATTGTAAAGAGAGAGATGGCTGCCATGATTAAGAGGAGGATCAAGGATAATCGGCCTTGCCAAGACCCTACCACGACCCTGTAGGGTGAGGACATGGGGGCGCCAACACACCTCACAGGCCTAGGCAAATATTACTTCTTATAGGGTGCTTCCACACCTGACGCCCCGCCGCCTCTAAGCCTAACCCGCCGGTACCACCTCCAGAAGTATATCGCAAAGATTGATAGCTGGATGAGGAAGACAGTTATTAGTGCGAGCGTCTCTGCCGTATATCCTCTAACTACTAAGACAACATGCGCCACGTCTCTAACGTCTACAGTTGAGTAGACCTTCCCAAAAGGTGTCTCTGCCGAGAAGTTGTAAATCCCACCTGGTAGCCTTAGGCTTAATCTACCACCAACTCCTCTGAGCGAGTCATTGATGTAGATTTGTGAATCTTGAATGATAAACCCTGCCGCATGTCTCACCTCGACCTCAACAAGCCTTCCATCCACGTAAATTGTCACCGGCTTGCCAGCCTCCAGCGTTAGGGGGCCGATAGACTCGCTGACGTCCACCGAGTAAACCTTGAGCGAAGGTCTGACACTGATGATGGGCGTGTACCCCCCTTCGATTATCGAGATAGTCTTAGGAATGATAACCGATTCGGACCCATTCCTCAGAGAGAGATATCCGGGGAGGCTTATGGAATAGTCCTCAACCCACACTCTGAGGTGGCTGTCGTAGACCCTGACTCGATAATCAGGGACGCGAATTATGCGCCGCTCGAATCTTCCAGTGGTGAGATTTGCAGTGACCACCTCTAAGCCGTTGCGTAAAAGGTCTCTGAGGACTATGGTCGTGGACGAGCTAACTGGTGGCGGCTCCTCGGCAATGGGTGACACCGTCACCTCGAAACTCTGCTCAAACCTCCCGCCTCCACGCCCAGTGTACACTAGGTTAACCACCAGTGTGCCATATCTAAGAGGAACAAGTCCATTCTCACCCGTCTCTCCTAGGGGTGGGATATACACGTCAACAACGCGCATTGGTAGGTCCTCCCCAGTCCCTTCAAACCTGTATTCAGCTACTATTGGCTCAGCCCTATACAGTATGTGGAGTCGACCGCTATAGCCGCTCAATTCAATTGAGTCGTAGTGCCGGAGCGCGATCTTTACGCTCAACGCGTTGGGTGGGATTTGGAGATGTAGGGTGGAGTTTGGCCTGATGAATATTTTCCGAGCACCGCCCCCCTCTCCTGTTATCGCGAAGCCTGAGAGAGTTGATCCAACTATCCTCGCCTCCAAGACCTCTTGGCCGTCAGAGTCTGCGGGCATGAACCCAGCCGGCTGGAAATCAATCCAACCCAGAGCAGACTCCTCTAGGCTGAGCACCTCAATTGTAGCCCTCCCCCCACCTATCACAGTCAAAGCCGCGGTCCCCACATCCTCACCTCTAAATCTCCAGATCTCTACTGCCTCTCCGGCCCCTACGTGGAAGGCATGCTCCTCACCCCAGTTTGTCGTCAATATCACGGAGACGTCATGTCCTATTGCTTTCAACACCAGCCCCTCTCCAACCACAAATCTGTATCTTGCACCGTCGAGGAATGGTAGAAACTTCTCGCCTCCGTAGCCGATCAGCAAGAACCCATCTTCCTGTTCCTGCGACTGAACTGTCGGCTGATGCACCGCAAGAATTGCTATGACCAACACTAGAGAGGCTAAGCTCTTCTCTATCACTTTTTAACACCAGCCCGCAATGTAGCTGCTATGGTTAGCGTTGCTGCAATTATCAGTCCCAAGGCAACAGAGTCTGTGTATGCCAGCGAGTAGAGGACTGTAAGGGCTACGACCAAGCTTGCCGCTGCGGCTGAGTAGATGAAGACATCCCCCTTCTCGCGAACCAGCGTGGAGCCATAGACCCTCCAAAGGTAGACGACTAGTGCAATGGACGATAGCGCGGCGAGAGCTGCGAAATACTGGGGTGGCTGAATCTTCTCCCACGCCCGTCTGTTCACGAACATGTTGACTAAGGAGAGGAATAGGTGGCCGCCCCCTTCTCTTGCTTGAGCCGCTATTGACCAGATGAAGTAGGTACTTGTCAGGCTTGCAATATAACTTAGCACTAATGCTCTGAGGCTTGCGCTCTTGGCCAGGCCTATCATGGCTATGAATGGTATGCTTATCAAGTATCCGCCTGCTAAGTCTATGAGAAAGTGTGGCCTCCTATCTAACACCAGAATCACGAGGCTCGTGATTGCTGGCAGATATATTAGCGGAATCACAACATTTTGGTACCTCGCCGGAAGATAGGTTGAGAGAAGCGAGATGCAGCCCAGAACTAGGAAAGGTGTCAGCACGATCTGGGCTAGAAAGTCTATGCTCATAAGCAGGGGTGTGAGGAGGGCCGCTGCAAGTAAGACTCTGTCTGCTAGTCGCGTCCCCAATCAACACCCCTCCGCATAGCCTCTTTGGCCAGGTCTACCGCGTATCCCTTGCCTATCTCAATGACTGTGCCTGGCTCGGAAAACCTTGACAACCACTTATCCTTATAGAGTCGGTCCAGCTGCAGCAGTCGGCTAGCCTCACCGTCTAGGCCCGAGATATAGCTGGATACATCTGGCATGCATATAATGTATCTAGCACCAACTATTCTACACGCGTTAATCATGGCCTCAACGATGCCGGTGTTTTGTGATGGTGGATTGACCACAAAGATAACTATGCTTGAGCTACCGAGTGTTTTTAGGAATTCCTCGACAATTTTCCCGTCGTCACGCCCATTAGAGGGGAAAACCCTAGCTATGTATTGTTCCAGAGCCACCCTTGAAAATACGCGTCGGGGAGAGATCTTCTCATCATGGCTAAGCAGTGGATTTATCAACCAAAACTGTACCGGATTCCCCTCCTCCTCAGCAGTCTGGCAGAGCCGCCGTATTAGGATAGAGATGTCGGTGAGGAGGGCCGCATTGTCTCCTGTGTTGATTGAAGAGGAGCAGTCGATGACTATGTGGAGGGTGACTTCCCCTCTCTTGACATACTTTTTCGCAACTAATCCTTCATCATCGACTTGCTGGGCATATCTCATCCAGTGGATATCCCTTATTCTGTCACCCAACTCGTAGGGCTTAGTGCCTGAGAACTCATCGTCGTAGCCCACGAGCCCCCGATAGCCCAGACCCATAGGCGGCCTAATCCAACCTGCGGACAGCTTTGTGTAGGCAGCTCCGACTAGCTGCTCGCCGACCGGAACGATGATGTCAGATGCGACCTCTAACTCCCTAGCGACGTAGCAGAGTTTCAATGGGTCGTGTATTAGCAGAATCACTTTCCTAAACCTTGCAAGACCGATGGATGAATCGATTTCAAGTGTATATGATGATTCGATACTCTCGCCAGCGCCCACGATGCCTTCCGAGTTTGACTGCTGCCCAACAACCCTTGTACCGTACGGCGGCTTGTCTATCACCCGCACGAATAACTGCGACTCACTGTCAAACCTTACGTGCAAAATGACCTTCAGAAGGGTCTTGTCACCTATTCTCTGGGGCTCAGCCGTTCGCTCTACTTTGAAGCCCTCGATACTGATCTTTCGGAGTCTTCTATCCGCTAGGAGGATGTATATGGTGAAGAATGTCTGAAGAAAAAAGGAGGCTAGGAATATGAAAGGCTGATAGAGTAGTGCTGAAATGAATAACGTCCATCCGGAGAGGCTTATTAGAAGTAGGGCCGCCTCCCTTGTGAGCATTATTTTGGTGCCTCCACCCTCTCAAGCACCTTCCTCGCCACAAGCATAGTCTCTTGCTCCCCTCTGCCCAGGGACGTTGTCCGCCTCCTCAACAGTATTCTGTGATTCAGTATGAGCGGTGCCACATACTTCACATCATCGGGTATCACGTAGTCTCTTCCTCTTATTGCTGCGTATGCCTTAGAGCCATATAGTAGGGCCGTCTCCGCCCGCGTGCTACCGCCCATAACAACGTCGGGCATGCTCCTCGACTCTCTAACAATGTCTACAATGTATCCAAGAATATCGTCGTGTATGTAGACATTCTTCACAGCCTGGATCGCCTCAAGGACTTTTTCAGAACCAGCAACAGGGTTAACGTCGAGTTCCTCGCCATGCCTATTCTTAAGCCTGAGTATCTCAATCTCCTCATCACGCGATGGATAGTTCACGAGGACGCGGATTAGGAATCGGTCGAGCTCAGCCTCGGGTAGCGGATAGGTACCCTCCAGCTCTATAGGATTCTGCGTTGCTATGACCATGAATGGCCTTGGGAGAGGATATGTCTTCCCCTCGACCGTGACTTGGAACTCCTGCATAGCCTCGAGGAGTGCTGACTGGGTCCTCGGTGCCCCGCGGTTGATTTCGTCTGCGAGAACTATGTTCGCGAAGATGGGGCCGGGCCTAAACAGGAACTCCCCTGTGCGCCGGTCGAATATCATTCCTCCTACTATGTCGCTTGGTAGTAGGTCGTTGGTGAACTGGATCCTCTTGAAGGAGAGTGTCAGGGTGTTGGCGAAGGCCTTTGCGAGATAGGTCTTGGCGAGTCCTGGCACCCCCTCGATCAAGACATGCCCTTGGACGAGGAGGGAGATAAGCAGGGAGTCAATCGCAACATCCATTCCAACTATTGACCTGTGTATCTCCGCTCTCACCCTTTCAGACAAGTCCTTAATCCAAGAGAGCTTCGACAATCCCTTCTCACCACCCTACGAGCTGATCAAACGGCTAAGTATCCACCTGTATATGCTGGCTGGGATGAACTTAGATGGTGGGCCTGTCAAGAGACTTCTCCAAACACGGGCGCGAATGCCTTCGACCAACCCTAGGGAGGTACACGCCTCAAAAAGAGTTTCGGCGGCTTCTACCGGCTTACCCCTCTTGACACCCCTTAGGAAATCCCATAGCTCTTCTATGTAGTTCCTCGGGACGGCCTCCATCTCCTCCCTCTCTCTCCTGAGCAGGATGGCCGGGAGGATCAGAGATGCAAGCATAATGATTAGGATTAGAAGCGGGTCTATAATGGATGTAATAAGTGTTGTCATGAGTCTGGCTATTACACATAGTCGATCCTATAAATGTTTAACCGATCATGACGGGGTTAGGTTTGCTTAAACCTCCTGAGCAGCGGTATCTCCCCCATCTTCTCATTACTGAGTAGACGCCAAATAATCCCCCTCGGCCTGGAAAACATCGTATTAGTCACAACTACACCCAACTCAGTAACTATGTAGTCGACTGGGACGTCGAACTCCTCTACAGGGATCTCGCCGACGATCTGTAGGGGGTGGACCGTTGTTGTGACTGGTGTATCTTCGGAGACTCTGCCCAACATTCTCAACAGGGCGTATTCAATCTCAGAGTAGCCCTCACCCTTCCCTACGCGGGCTCCACCGCGCGATACGGCCACAGACCCCACCACTATAAAATCGATAATGTCGAGGCTCTCTGGCTCCACCTTCTCACCAAATGTATACCCTCCCCTAATCGTTGATGCGTGCCTATAGTTGTGCTCAGAGATTTTAGACGGCTCGAGCAGAAGAAACCCCTCGCGGAGCCGTGGCGTTGGCATGACCAGCTTTTTCCCCAGCCTGAGGCATAGCTCTCTAACGGGGCGTTGGGGGGAGTCTGGACTCACCTTCACGGTCCGCGCCGATCTGAATGGGCCGAGTTGGAGTAGGTTTTCAGCTGCCTTCTCTGCTCCTACGAAGTTTGGGATGCGTCCACGGATGGGGAATGGAGGCCTCGCTACCTTTTCTCTGACGAGCAGGGCCCAGACTTGTTCACGTATCCTATGCTTCTGCTCCCTCAGACTCAACCCTTACCCGCCGGTCTGAGAAGCTCCGAGATGTCCTTGACGCTTATACGGTCCTCCACCCCCAGAACCCTCCTAGCGTCCTCGAGCATGGCTAGGCAGAAGGGACACTCTGTCACCACTGTAGTCGCTCCCGTCTCCATCAGCTCCTCAAGCCTAAGTAGGTTTTCACGTTTAACACGCTTAATATCGAGCCAGTAGTTCCCGCCACCTGCCCCGCAGCACATGGTCATCCTACCGCCCCTCCTCGGCTCCCTCACATCAGAGCCACTAAGCACCTCTCTCGGCTCCTCTACGAGCCCGTGCATCCTCGAGAAGATGCATGAGTCGTGTATGGTTAGGGGCTCCGCTGCGGCTGGCTTGAGCTTCCCCTCCCTAACAAGCCTTTGCAACAGCTGTATATGGCTTACTACTTTAAACTCCGCGCCTAGGTCCCTGTACTGTCTCGAGAATATGTCGAAGCAGTGTGGGCAGTGGGTGATAACCTCCTTAACCCCTTTGGACTTCATCAGGTTTATCACCTCCTCGGCCAGTTCCTGATACCTCCCCTCCTCTCCCAACCTCCTCGCCGGGTCGCCATTACACACCTCCTCGCTACACATCACCGCAAACTTAACACCCGCTGAGGCCAGAAGAGACGCTATCTGCTTAACAACCTCTCTCGCCCTAGGGTCATAAGCCCCCATGCATCCAATCCAGTAAATCGTCTCAACCGACTCCTCATCCTCAACCTTCCTAACCCCTATTTGGGCAAGCTCCTCGAGGAGCTTAATCCTCTCACCCTGGCCCAGCCCAAGCGGGTTTCTAGCTCTAGCCAAGTTTGACAGAGTCTCTACACCCTTTCTAGTGACGATCCCCCGGAGGGCTAGGGCCCTCCTCAGCTCGACTATTAGTTCCATGGGGCTTATCAGGGCAGGGCAGGCGTATTCACAGGCCCCACATGTTGTGCAGGCGTAGACCTCCTCCAGAGTGAAGACGCCGGAGTCGAATAGGTCATCACCCCTTCTCTCCCACCACACCCTCCTCAGCTTCTGCACAATCATTCGGGGGGAGAGGGGTGTACCCGCGATGAGGGCTGGGCATACTTCATCACACCGGCCACAGTCTGTGCAGGCGTCGATCTGCAGTATCTGGCGCGGCTTAAAGTCGTTGATGCTGCTGATGCCTATGGGGGGTAGAGCCGCTTCTAGGTCGAGCTTGCTTAGTATGAAGGGTGTCTCTATCAGGCCTGGGGTCCTTGCGTGTTGCTTATTCGCAGCCACGTTAAGCGAGGCTGCCAGTATGTGGAGTAGGTTGGTGAACGGCAGGGCCGCCACTCCGGCGAAAGACGCCACGGCGTGGACCCACCAGAGAGCCCTATACGTAGCCATCATAACATCGCCCCCAACATTCAGACCACCCATAGCCGCGGCCAGCAATGCCCCTACCGGTGAGTAGATGCTCCAAGGCGGGCTTCGGAGATAGATTCTAATCCCCTCCAGGACGAAGCCTGTCACGCCTATGAATAGGAGCAGCCAGAGTATTGCCAAATACTCTCTTCTGTAGCTGAGGCGGCTGGGCCTTGTGACTGTCCTCCTGAGCAATGCATATGCTAGGCCCGCTATGAGGAGTAGGCCGAATGCATCTAGTAGAATCTCAAAAACTAAGTAGAAGTCTCCCACTAAGAGACGCGCCTTGAGCGGCCGCAAAATATCGTGATCGACGAATACTAGGGTTGTCCCGATGAAGAGCACTAGGATGCCATAGGATATCAGCAGGTGCATTATCCCAGCCCGGGCGTCACGGAGGATACGTCGCTGAGCCCACGCAAACTCTATAATAGACCTTATGAACCCTCCGGGACTACTCTTGAAGACCATCCAGAGAAGCCTCAAATCATAGCTGCCCAGCCTAAGATACAGGCCATAGAGAAAAACCGCGGCGAATGGTGCTAGGACAATATACATGATAATATCAGTCCCTTCAGGCATCAGTACGAAATTCTCTCTGGCAGGCGTAACACTCATAACTTACACCATGCCTAGCTTTCGTAAAGCACTAGTTATTAATTAGTTATCCTCTCCACATCTGTGGTGATGGTTAGGTATCTGGTAGTTGTTTGCTCGAGGTGCGGTGGCTATAGGGTTGTAAGTGGGGTGCAGAAAACTTTCAGATGCTTTAGTTGCGGAAATGTGTCAAGTCTAAAGCAGGAGCTTGTAGTGGCTTATGCCAGCTCGGCCGAGGAGGCGAGGCATGTGATAGCACATTTGAAAATTTCTAGGGCGGCGAAGAGGGAGACATCAAAGCCATGAATGCAGCTCGATGACCTCCTCTGGCTCTCCCGCAAAATTCGTAAACCTCGCTGGGGTGAAAGCTTCAATAGTGGCCGGGGCCTTCCCAGTGGAGATATATTCTATTAGGTCTTGGCTCAGAGCTGGGCCCCTCATTATCCCGTAGCCATCAAGTCCATCAATAATGAATAAGTATGGGTTGCCTGGAACCTGACCCACTAGTGGGCGCCCATCCGGTGTTGAGCTACATACACCGGTCCACCCACCTGTCAGGCGGTAATTCTCGGGATGCTTCAACCTGTCCAGCAGTTTTTGCCCAAGCTCATCTATGAACTCCCTCACAGGATGTGGGGGGCAGTCCGAGGGTGACTTGAGCTTTAGAGCGAATCCATTACCCACTAGTAGCGAACTCTGTCCAAATCGTCTCATATAGACGTGGTTCTCCTCGATGAATACGGGAACGTCGAACACGTTGCCATCGACGTTGAACGATAGTACTTGGCATGCATAGACCAGGGTCGGCACCCGCCATACCCCACTCTTAGCAAGTAGATCCCTGTTCCACGCGCCTCCGGCTAATACTGCGTAGTCAAAAGAGAGCCTATCCCTTTCCAAGTTGATGACTCTCTGCCCCGCGTCTAGATTGGTAATTTGCCACCACTCATAGACCCTGACACCTAATCCGCTCAGCCGCTCTCTCAGTATGGAGAAGAGGCCAGACACATCAACCACAATGTCATCGGGGGTGTATAGCCCAACCTCATAGTCTCTTATCCTCATCCACCTCACCCAGTCTGCCAACTCTCCATTACTCAAGACCCTATATCTTACATCGGCGCCATCTAGGAGCTTCTTAGAGTATTTGGACATCCAGTAAGGCTCTATTGAGAGAAACCCTACCTTCGATACAGACTCGGTGGCAACGTTCCTATAAATCTCTTGACTCCTCTTAGACAACTGGATATCAATAGGGAGTACAAGCTGTGTGGTGTGGATTCCCGCGCTTTTTCCACTAGACCCACTTCCCAGATGTCCGGCCTCAACGAGTGCTACTCTGAATCCCTTCTCTGCAGCAAAATAGGCCGTAAAGCATCCTACTATCCCGCCCCCTACAACTACTAGTTCTTCATGCCTCATACTGGTTCTATAATTTTAGCCTCGACATTATAAACTTCTCAACTTATATAGGAAATTATATTTCATACTCCCACATTAGTATTTAAGGACAGTTATTATCACTTGATTAGTGATATAAGCGCGTATGTCATATTTTTTGATTTTACGGTATATAATTGCAATTCTTTTTGTCTATCTGACCTTGTCTTAATAGTGAGGCCTGTACCATACTGTTATTGAGTTAAATAGCGAGTATTGTTTTCAGTGTTTAGTAGCCGTTTTTATGATTTTCCCCCACCTTTCTCTAACTTTTTCTGGAGTATTAGGAGGAACTTTTCCGCCACTTCTATACTATTCCTACCCGTTATCGTTATCATCGGCTCCTTCCCCCAGTCTCCCCGATGAAATATTATGTCTGTCACTTTGCCGGCTGACTCATAGGCCCTAGCAACCCCCCATCTAATGGTCATACCCTCAACATACTTGATCTCTGGCGGCTCCTGGGACCTGTCATATGAGCTGATGGAAAGTCCGAGTTCGCGGGCAGCTGCGAGGATTTCCTCGGAGTATTTGATGTTCATGGCGGACCTCTTGGTGGGGTCATACTGGGCTATCGTCAGGACCGTGTCAGCCACGTGTCTCGAGCCGCCCATCCATGGGTGTGAGGCGGCCTTTAGCCTGTTAAATACGCGTATAATCCTCCCTGGGACCGCCACTACCTCGTCTCGATTGGTGGCTCCAACTGGGGCCTCTGCTATGTTTATTCCAGACTCGGGCGCTAGCTCTTCTCCCCCCTCAGCATCCTCTATCATCCTGACCGCCTCGCGAACGTTAGTCAACGCCTCTAGGAGGCCAGCCCGCTTAGCTACATACGACATTGGGTTAACTGGTCCTGCCCCCTGACCTATGAGGAAGCCGCCCTTAATTGCATCATACACGAATCTCTGAGCAGTCTTGACGGCCTCAGGTATCGTGGAGCCCTTCGCCAACTCTGTAGCTACTGCTGATGCAAATACACAACCTGTGCCGTGCGTAGCTCTCGTATCGAGTCTCGGGACCTCGTATCTATAGTATGAGCCCTCATAGTATAGTATGTCAATTACTCTTTCGCCATGTAGGTGGCCGCCCTTCACCACAACTGCTGGAATTCCGTACGCTTCTGCTAGATTCTTTGCCACCTCCCTCTGGTCCTCCTCCGTCCTGATTCTTATACCGCTTAGGACTGTTGCCTCACTAGCATTTGGCGTTATTACGGTGGAGACTGGGAGTAGGCTCTTTTTGAGCTCATCCACAGCGGCGGGTTGGAGGAGCTGGGCGCCACTCTTAGCAACCATCACAGGGTCAACCACTTTGGGTACATCAAGTCCTCGCAACTCCCGGCTGACCGTCCTAATAATATCTGACGTGTGGAGCATTCCAGTCTTAATCGCATCAACGCCGATATCGCTTACACACACTCTGATCTGCTCGGCTATGAATTCCGGGTCAAGGTCAACTATCTTCGTGACCTCCTTAGTGTTTTGGGCTGTGAGAGATGTTATAGCTGACATTCCATGCCCACCCAGGGCAGCTATAGTCTTGAGGTCTGCCTGAATCCCTGCCCCGCCTCCGGAATCGGAGCCCGCTACCGTGAGAACTCTAGGGACTCTCGCGACCATTCTATCTAAGACACTCTACCCCATTCTTATAACTATGTCAGATACCTGTAACAGCTGTTCGACAAAACTCTTCTCCCTCACTGATATGCCCGTACCCTTATCATCTGCGAGCCTGGAGCCATAGTATGCTGTGACCAACCATGCCCTAGCGAGGGACATGGTAGAGAATAGTTGTCCCGGCTCTCCCCTATGTATGTAGATGGTTGCATCATTTATCGCTAGGATTGACGTGGGCCTCTTGCTATACTCCTCTAATAATGGCCTTATCGCCTCCTCGTTTTTCTTAGCCAGCCTCTTTACATCCTCGGCATCTCTGCCGATTAGCCTCGGGGGCATTATCTCCCAACTAGTCAGATATCTTAATCCGACTGGCAGCTCTCCCACCTCCACCAGCTTACCCCCAACGCCCCACGAGAGGCCCGGGGCCATGTCGATAACCGTTATCTCGCCACCGAAGCCAGCCTCTGTAAGCATCCATACGAACCTGTACAGTAGCCTGGTCTTTCCAGTCCTAACCTCGCCCAGCACTGCGGTCCGGCTATTAGCAAGTACCTGAGGGGTCAGCATTGTGCCGAAGTATACTACGCCTGCTCGAATATCTGGGGCATCACCTTGTTAAGCACGAGTAGGACTAGATAGCCTGCAACTGAGCCGGGCACGGAGCTAGCGGCCCATCCAGACCAGAAGATAAGTAGGGCGAGCGTGTACTCGTTGCGCGCGAGTAGCGCTGTGATTCCTGGAGAGAGGGGGAAGAATTGTGGGAGAAAGGGTGAGAGCACCAGCAGGGAGACTGTGCCGCCTATCAGGATTGTTCCGATGGGTTCGGCAAATGCGCAGAGAAACCTCGCCCTAGGGCTCGTAAACCTCCTAGTCAGTTTGTGGACGAGGCCTACCAAAACGACGCCGGGAAGCCCTCCCGGATATGCGAAGAGTGTGCCCACGCCCAGACCTATCCTCAGAGAGCCTACAATTAGTGGCACGGCTAGCCCCCAGAGCGGTCCAACCATCACGCCGGCCAAAACGTTCCCGAAGTGTTGCATAGGTGCGGCCCGGGTTCCGAGGAATGGAAACCAGACATAGAGTGAAGATATAAGAGTGATGGCAGAGATAGCTATTATGTAGGAGATTCTACGGGTGGTCTTCAAGGGGCTCAACCTCCGGCGTGCTATTTCAGACCCCAGCTAACCTTCTTGAGAGGCCTCACCCTTATCAGAGCAACTTCTCCCTCATCCCACGGGTCGCGCCTCGCCCAGGCAAATTTCTTGTAGAAGTCTTCAGATATCTTTTTAAACTCTTCACCATGCGTAAGAATCTCAGCCTCGCCGCGGATGAGGACCGCCCTGTTTGGCTGATACTGGTCGACCAAGACTGCAACTCGCTTGTCATGTCTAATGTTTTTAACCTTAGCAGTGTCGAGGTCTGAGACAATGTAGAAGAACCCGTCCCTGAAAATGTAGCATACGGGCACTAGGTGCGGCGAACCATCACTGTCCAGTGTAGCTAGGCGGCATAGCTCATTCCTCTGGAGAAAGCGGACCTCGCTCTCCTTAAACCTCAAGGCACGTATCTACCACGGGTAGTAGGTGGATATAACCGTTAGCCGGTTTGGAGAGGTATGCGCAGACTTATATCAATCCTAGCTATATTGGCTTCATAGTTTGAGCATGGAGGCCGCATCTAGGTCGCCCTATAGGATTAGGGAAGACTTCCCCATTTTCTCCAGAATGAGGGGCCCCAGACCCCTAGTCTATCTGGACAATGCGGCCACGACGCAGAAGCCTAGGAAAGTGTTAAACGCCATTGTGCTTTACTATTCCAATACCAATGCAAATGTCCACAGAGGTGTGTACGGAATCTCGATAGAGGCGACCGAGCTCTATGAGGGTGTCAGAAGGAAGGTAGCAAACTTCGTGGATGCGAATAGCTGGCGCGAGGTCGTCTTCACTAGAAATACCACAGAAGCGATAAACCTAGTCGCCTACTCGTACGCCCTCCACAAGATCAAGAGAGGCGGCAAGATAGTAATCACAGAGATGGAGCATCACAGCAACATAGTGCCGTGGCAGCTCGTCGCAGGAATCAAGGGTCTCAGAATTGAGGCGATACCCATCACGATGGATGGCTACCTCGACCTAAGCTCACTCGACAACTCTCTGAGAGATGCTGATATGCTTGCCATAGTCCATGCATCAAACGTACTGGGAACAATAAACCCAGTTAAAGAGATTACGAAGACTGCGAAGGAGTACGGCGTAACGGTGCTGGTTGATGCGGCCCAGAGTGTCCCGCACATGCCCGTCAGCTTCAAACAGATTGGATGCGACTTTCTGGCCTTCTCAGGCCATAAAATGCTGGGGCCCATGGGCGTTGGCTGTCTCATTGCGCGTGAAGAGATTCTCGAGTCTATGGAGCCCTTCATGGGGGGCGGTGAGATGATCAGCGAGGTGACCTTGAGCGGCTCAAGGTGGAACGAGATACCTTGGAAATTCGAGGCAGGCACACCAAGCGTAGGCGACGTAGTAGGTCTTGGAGCAGCCGTTGAATATCTCCAGGAAATAGGTCTCCAGTGGGTTAGGAGGCATGAAGAGGAGCTAACCAGGACAGCTCTACAAGAGTTCTCTGAGATTCCCAGGCTCAGAGTTATAGGGCCAGAGTCTGTAAAGGACCGCTGCGGCCTCGTCTCTTTTCTGCTCAGCGATATCCACCCACACGACCTGGCAGAGTACTTGGACAGGGAGTTCAATATAGCTGTCAGAGCAGGGCACCACTGCGCAATGCCACTCCACACAAAGCTAGGCCTAGTAGCAACAACGCGGGCCAGCTTCTATATCTACAACACGAAGGAGGAGGTCCAGCTTCTAGCTGATGGCTTAAAACAGGCCTTGGAATACTTCAAAGCCTAGATATCTACAGTAAACATAGTCGTTGTTGAGTTCATGTTAATCTCCGTGAGAAGCCACAACTTCCTGAAATAGGAGTTGAAGAAATCGCCTCGAGCATCCTCGCTCACACCCACAATCACATCGTATATGCCGAAAATCTCATACGCCTCTGTAACATACTCGATGCCCTGTAGAAACCTATCCCAAAGCCTGGGCGCCGCCGGCCGCCTAATCTTGATAAATGTGTAGGCGCACTTCTTCTTGGGCTTGTCGAGCTGCCTCTCGAAGTTCAGCCCCCCCTCGTTTACGATTAGAGTGTTCGTGTCGACTATTCCGTTCTGATAGAGTGTGTCGAGAACCGAGTTTAACTGCTCTAGATTGTTTACCTTTACCTTAGCAATGACGTCGGCAGTCCCGAAGATGAGGTATGCCTCCTCCACGAACTGGGTCCTCCTAGTAGCGTGGAGACACTCTATAAGCTCGCTCCTCTTACCGACCGACCCTAGGATGAAAGCCTTCACGTTCTATAGAGGCTGTCTCAGATGCTTTTAAGCGTTTCAATCGCAGATGTGGCAAGAATCGACGTCTAGTAAGGGTTCGAGGGTTTTATGGGCGAGGCAGAGGACCCTCTCCCTCCTAAGCCTTTCAAGCCCCCTCTGGATAAGCTCCCTCACAATCATGTCGTTTTCACCACGCAGAATTGCGTGGACAATCTCCCCGGCAACCTCCTGCATAGTCATGTTCTCTAACAGCTCCCGCATCTTTCCGCGCGCCATCCTCAGGTAGTTGCTTACGGCGGGCTGGGTTATTCCGAGGGCCCGGGCCACCCGCCTCTGCTGAAAGCCGTGATCCCTGACAAGGAGGGTCACTACTGCGGCCCTCAGTAGTGGGAGCATGACTCTCGCCTCTATCTCGGATGGGAGCAGCATCTTCCCCAGACCCCTTTTTAAACCCCCTGATATCTTCTCCCTAATGCCTGTATTTATGATTTTTTAAACTAAACTATTCTGAGCACAATTCTACCATTGTCACAGTGAATTTGGTCGGATAAGTCTTAAATATGCAAGCCATTCGAAGGCATTTGAAGATAGATGGCAACACTAGTCCAGGAAAGGCCAAAAGAGGAGTCAAAACCGGGGGAGAAGCTAGTCACTAGGACCAGGAGCATCTGCCCAGAGTGCTACCAAGTCCTCCCCGCAGAAGTCCTAGAGATCAATGGCAAAATATACATCAAAAAGACCTGCCCCAAGCACGGGGAATTCGACGAGTTATACTTCGGCGACGCCGAGATCTATTACCGGTTTGCGAGGTGGCTTAAGGATGGGAAGGGCACAGGGAACCCCGATGTAGAGACAGCCCGCAGCGTCTGCCCCTACAACTGCGGACTATGCAGCTCACACCTAAGCCACACAGGACTGGCAAACCTCGTCATAACAAACAGGTGCGACCTACACTGCTGGTACTGCTTCTTCTACGCGGAGAAGGCCGGGTACATCTACGAGCCTACACTCGACCAGATAAGAGAAATGGCCCTAAATCTAAGGGCTGAGAGGCCCGTCCCCGGCAACAGCATCCAGATAACAGGCGGAGAACCAACACTCAGAGACGACCTCCCCGAGATAATAAGAATCCTAAAAGAAGTGGGCGTAGACCATATCCAGCTAAACACGAATGGAATAAGACTCTCCAGAGACTTCGAATACTTCAAGAAAATAAAGGAAGCCGGAGTAAGCAACCTCTACATGAGCTTCGACGGCGTCACACCCAGAACCAATCCAAAGAATCACTGGGAGGTCCCTGGAGTCCTCGAAAACGCCAGGAAGCTCGGCGTCGGCATAGTCCTAGTCCCCACAGTCATCAAGAGTGTAAACGACCACGAGCTCGGAGACATAATCAGATTCGGATTCAAGAACATTGATGTCGTGAGGGCAGTCAACTTCCAGCCAGTCTCCCTCACGGGTAGGATGCCTAAGAAGGAGAGGGAGAAGTACAGGATCACAATCCCCGACTGCATAATCAGGATCGAAGAGCAGACCAACGGCGAAATCCCCCGCGACGCATGGTTCCCCGTACCCGCCTGCACACCCCTCACAAACTTCATAGAAGCCCTGACCAGGACTCCCAAATACGAGCTCAGCATACACTTCGCCTGCGGCGCAGGCACCTACGTCTTCAAAAGCGGTGACAGAATGATCCCCATAACAGAGTTCGTCGACGTCGAAGGACTCATCAACTATCTAAGAGACAAGGCCGAGGAAATAGAGATGGGGAGAAGCAGAGTCTGGGTCGGAATAAAAGTACTCGCCAACATCTCCAAATTCATCAGAAAAGAAAAAGAACCCGAAGGAATGAACCTCTCCCGAATGCTCTTCGACATCATAGTACGACACGACTACAAAAGCGTAGGCGAATGGCACCGCAAATCACTCTTCCTAGGCATGATGCACTTTATGGACCCCTATAACCACGATGAGGAACGATTAAGAAGATGCGACATCCACTATTTAACGCCCGATATGCGTATCGTGCCCTTCTGCTCATTTAACGTGGTGCCGGCTTGGTATAGGGATAGGATTCAGGCGGTTTATGGTGTGTCTATTGAGGAGTGGGAGAGGAGGACGGGGAGGAGGTTGTCTGACGACTTCTATAAACGTAAGTTGCCGACAGGGCAGGCGTCTGTGCCTACTGCTTCTACGAAGACGGCGGGGTTCGGGGGCGTTAAGAATGTCCCCGTCATTCAGGGCGGCTTCGGCAAAGTAGAAAACCACGGGTCAGGTTGCGGCTGCAGCCACTAAACACCCGTTTTCTCAGTCCAAGGGAATCTGGGAAGAGACATTCCTAACTTTTTCTTCCTTCTTCTGTATGACAGTTTTGATGTGTGTGTCTGTTATCTCCATGCTTTTTACTGTGTAGTAGTTTCTGCCGCTTCCTAACGCTACCCTGGTTTTTCCATGGTTATGGTATATTCGTAGGGTTTTGTCGCCTAACGTGAACTGGACATAGGGTGCTCCTGCGTATCTACCTTCCGTTATCTCCACACCCCTTGGATCAAACCCAATGACTGGGTTGCATGCCTCCAACAGGCGGGAAACCGGGCCCTGCTTGACCATGAGCTTCAAAACGTCCTCGTCTAATGTAAGCTTCTCTATAACCAGCGGGGGCTGGTTCTCACCACCGTCAACCACAATCTCTGGAACTGATTGTATGAATTCCGCGTCCCTGACCACTTTGAAGAAAACCTGTATCTTCTCTCCTTTGCCTGCTAACCACGTGGGGACGGCGATGTTCAGCTTACCTGTGCCCCCTCCATAGTGGGAGTAATAACGATGTTCAACTC
Source organism: Candidatus Calditenuaceae archaeon HR02 (assembly GCA_002898395.1). GTDB lineage: Archaea > Thermoproteota > Nitrososphaeria_A > Caldarchaeales > Calditenuaceae > HRBIN02. Next base: position 18,984 of record BEHE01000014.1, on the reverse strand, counting down.
CCTTCTCATTCACCGCCTTTACAAGTAGAAGAGATGGCTTCCCAACCCTGAAACCCTCCACAACGTTTTCGAGAAATGAAGCGTAAGTCTGAATATAGGCGCCATGTGGGCCTGTCTGAACACTATACTTCATCCAAAGGACAATCTGTTCACAGGATGTATTAAAACGTGAGGGGCACGAACCGGACCAAGGTTTTCCCGAAAAGTGCATTCTGAACAATCGGTCATCAAAAGTAGATCGCTCCACATACAGTTCCACCACTTATTGCGGCGCTGGGTTTTTAGACAATATGGTGTGAGTATACCTGCATATCGACCAATCATCCAGCCTTGCGAGTATACTCTTTCTCAGAATTCCTGTCCCACGATCTATGTAAACTATCTCCGATACTCGCCGCCAGATTATTAGACACAACCTTTAATTTATCAGTTGTAAGGATGCAATACTCCAAGTTATCTTACAAGAGTTTCTAGGTTAACGCCGTAACGCCGCACAGTTTTGTGTTGCAGTGGGATAGTGTTCTACAATCTGTAACTAGACATTGTTTGGAAAGCCGCATTCGAGACATGCTACTAAGGTACCCTCAGCAGCTCCTCTTAGAACTTTCATGCAGTAAGACAGCAAGGTAGAACTTGTGCGCTCTGAATAGCGTCGTGTGCCTCGGTATCCAGTCGTTAGCCTCTTTGTTCCTGAGAGCCCGCTCTATCTCTCTATATGAATAGCCTTCGTTGTGTAAAGTGTCTACAAGCCTACCCAGCTTAAAATAGTTCCTCAGCAAACTCTCACCAGACTTTTTCAAATTCCTGCAAACCACAACAATTTGGGAAATAAGTTGCCCATGTAGGCCTGTATCCACTCTAACTGCCTCATATTCTTTCATAAGACCCATAACGCCATCTCCATACCTTCTATTCTGTTACAGTAACACTGTATGTGGTGAGAGGCGGTTTGGGCCTTCAATGGTCTAGTATCTCTTCGTCTCCCTTTTTCGAGCTCGGCTTGTACGAAGTCAAAGAAGTGTTTAGCGCGTTGCCTTCCGAGTTCAGCAGCTTTCTCATGAGCAAACTGTAATCTGTCTCTAAGTTTTTCGATCTGTCGCCACCTTATTGGATGTTCAGCATATTCTCGCAGGAGCCGCAACGTGACTAGTCTCTGCGCCTCCTTCGTGGGATGCGGTATTCTGCCTAGCCATTCCAGAAATCTTCTGACTTCTTGCCTAACATATAACTGGAGACGTTGCCCGTCTTGTTGTGTTTCGTAGACACGCCCGTAACGGTCTATGTGAACCTCTCCGGATCTTGTTGCAATAATCCGTGAAACAGTGTAGTCACGCTCTCGAAGCCTTGCTTCGATGTCGTGTATGAGTCGTTTATTTGTGTTGGTAATTACAGATACGAAGAACGTCGTCGTAGTATTGTTGGTTCTCTCCTTGTTGTTTTCTTTCCAAGTTATGTACCCCTCGCATGCCAGCATCATCGCTAGGTATGCCCGTAGCTCTTCATCTGTTGTGATGAAGTCCGGTATCCTCATAGAGTTTTTGGCCTCTATGAGGAATTGCCAGTCTTTGAGATCGAATCTAATTATTAGCTGCCACTCGTAGTAGTCCTCCGTGTATTTTCGTGCTCCTAGGGATATTGTTCCATGGCCTTCGAAGAGTTTGGCAACCGTTCTTGCGAAACCTTCGTACGGTGTGTTCAGTATCATTTCAACCATTGTCTTGCCCTTCACCCGTACTGCCGCGTCTCCTTGTGCTAATGCCGCGGCCATAGCCATCTGTATCGTGTCCCTGGGCGGCTGCCTAGGGCCTCTGAGCGTTGCTCTACGCACGGCCTCGGCCTGGCTTCGTAGCTTTACCCCTGCCTCTACTAGCCTGTTCCTTAGCGTCTCTTCGTTTATCCGATGCTTCGGCTCCAGCAGTCTATTTACTGCTTCGGATACTTCTCTGTAGCTGTAGCCAGCCTCGTAGAGTATAGCGGCTGCCCCTAGGTATGGCGGCGGATAGATGGCTCGTTTCCTACCAATCTTCTTCGGCGCCGGTAGCCTAGCCCTTAGCTCGGCGTCTCTTTCTTCGACTTGTTGAAGGTCTTTCTCCAGCATCGCCATCAGCCTCGAAAACGCATCCTTCTCATCGTCTTCGCCACCCACCAAACCTTTCTCCATTTTTCTCCCATCACCTCCGGGGACCTTTGGCCCCCCATGTAAGGCAGAGGGGGGCTCCGCATCAGCGGAACGTTCCCGGAGAATGGGAGCGGAGAGGTTTGGCGGGGCCCAGACAACCTGTACACGTCCGTGGCCATGCACAGGCTCCCTGGGGTCATCTGAGTGGCCCAGGCGGATGCTACAGGCAGCCACGGCTGCACGGGGCCACCTTGCCCAGCTCGACTCCCCACCGTACACCCGCCCATGTTGATAAAGGGTTTTCGGCGGGTCCCTTGTTGGAAAGGGGAAAAAGTGGTGGGTGGTTTTTATGTCGGCTGGGCTGGTTTTTCTCAATCGTTGTCCTGCGTCTTCTTTCTCGTTTGCCCCCGCCCCTCTACAGCCAACCTTAGCCACTAAATACTTATGGCCTTCACATTCCACCATCACCGCTTTAATTAATGTCATGGTGGTGCCTCTGTCCGAGGAGCTGTTCCCTCAGCCGCAGAGTTGCCTCTATCGCGGCGAGTTTGACTTTCTTCCCCCTAGGTGTCAAGAAAATCTTCCCATCCCTCTCCTCTATCATCTTCAAGCCCTTCAGCCTTCTATGGGTTCGAGGGGTCAGCTCAAGCTTCACACCCTTGTCCCTGATTCTGTATAGGATTCTTACATCACTCCACCTGATGAAGTCTAGATGGTCCCTGAGTTTCTGGTCGCTGTGCAGGATTTCTATTATTTGCTTGCTTAGCTCCAGGTCGTATATGCCGGAGTTTATCAGGTTCTTGACCCTAAGGCCCTCAGGTATCCCTCTATTGGCTGCAGGTATCCCTCTATTGGCTGCTGGCTTGGCATCCTGCTGAGCTTGGGCTCTATATGCAGCGACGTCCTCTCTCGTGTCTTTGTACCCGGTTGGGCCAGACTTTCTAAACATAGACGAGGTTTTAGCTATGTATGTAGCTGCGCCCTCAGGGGTATGTGGAAGAGACTGCAGAGCTAAACCTAGCGGGTTTTCTTCCAGACTTGATTGGTTTGTGTAACCCTCTATAGGGGGCTGGGTTGGGGCGGCGTGGCTGTAACACCGTTGCAATATTGAATCATTCCACTGCTTTAACTCGTTGTTGTTTTCGTTCAGTGGAACTATGTCTTCTGTAACGTATCGTTCCAACTGTCCGTCAGCCATCTTCTGCAGCAAAGCCGCCAACGCTGTTAGAGGTGCTAGAATTAAGGTAAGAACAGTAGCTGTTTGCAGCGTTGACTGCAGAGTTACGACCACTGGGTCAGCGGGATAACTTGTCGCCAAGTAAGCAAAGGGTGAGGCCACCGCCAACAGAAGAGCCAGAGCTTTACATCGCCTGTGTCTTCCGGCAAAATGCGTTAAGATTGTGTAGGCTACGAGAAACACGTAAGCAGCCATGAACGCTGCGACCACCAAACCCATCATTTCCAGCAAAAAAGATAAAAGGGACTTGATAAGTTCTGATGGTAGAAAAAACGCCTCACAGCGGCGAAAGGGGGCAAAATTGTCCGCAAAAAATCCAACCCCCTATACAGGTAGACGGAAAAGCAAGGGCAGGCCCTCAAAATTCAATGAACTTCTCTGGCTTCTGAAGAGAAACAATTACGCTAAATACCAGGAAGAGATTAGAAAATCCACTGAGACGTCTGTATCTCAGCGGACAATCGAGAACTACATAAGGGAATGTGTGGTTGAAGGTGTTCCTCTAAGACGCTTCAGAATTCTACGCCGGATACCGTTTATAAACCGGTTAAAGTTCCGGCCTCTCTTTACCCAAAAAATTGGCGATAGAGTTCTGATATACGCTCCCTACGTTTTTCCCGGCAAAGAGTCGGTCAGCATCCTGATGTGGAATGCCATAATACTGTTATACGCGTTCACTGGCTACATACTCATACAGCCCCAGCTAGTTCAATACGCGTTATTGATCTACTTGGTGCTATCTGTGTCCGTAGCAATAAGGATTCTGGTGTGGTACCTTTTCGCGCGCTCCTATGGACTTTACCGTAAGTGGAAGATAGCAATAATCATGAAGGGTAAACCCCATTACACGGTGAGCCTCGACGGAAACACGACCGTAAGACAAATAATAGAAATGGCGTTAAAGTTTTTCTCGCCAAAATAACCCTACCGGTTGAACACTTCGCGCTTCTTAGCAACGGTCAGCCGTTAGACCATGAACTACGGCTTTACCAAACAACCATACCTCGGAGGTCAATCCTTATCCTAAAAAGAAAAAAGCCAGGTCAACAAACCTATTCCGCCTCGAGGGACACTAAAACTAAGAGTGGGTGGAGAGGCTAGGGCCCTCCATATCGAGGATGAGCTCTACAGGACGGATATAGAGGTGATTGAGAGTCTTAGATACAGAGGCGACCACGAGAGCCTCAAAAAGGCATACGATAGCGAGATGCTGCCGTACGACAAGGTTAAGGAAGAGTTCTTCCAAGGCTACAGAAGCCTATATGGGAGAATAGTTGACGCGGTGGAGAGTGTTCTGGGCGATAACGCTGCCGCGTATGCTCAGCTTTTCCTTGGACGGCTTATGTTTCTCTACTTTCTGCAGAGGAAGGGCTGGCTTAAGGGAGACAGGAGCTTCATAAACAAGATAAAGGATTACCTCGAGCTAAACCGTCTCTTCTACGATAGCTTAAACAGGAAAAACTGTGAGGAGGGAATCCTTTCTGAACGGTTCCTTGTTTGAACGGGAAGAATACCTTACCGACATGGTTGAGAAGAAACTAGCCGCGAAGATGAATCCTATATTCTACGAGGCGAGGAACTTCTTCAACGGATATAATTTCACCGTCTACGAGACTTATCCGCTAGAGGTTGAGGTAAGCAACGACCCGCTTCTACTGGAAACAGTTTTAGAAAACATGTTGCCAGAGCATGAGCGTGGTAATAGAGGCACCTTCTACACGCCCGTGAACGAGATAGGTTTCATGTGTAGGAGGGCGATAGCGGCTCGGCTTGGGTTGGAGGAGAGCGTGCAGCGGAGGAATAGTGAGCTGAGGTTTGTCTAAGGTTTGGAGCTGCATGTGGAGGAGTTGAAGAGGCGTAGGGATGAGAGCGCGATAAGGGAGTTCAGGGAGAAGCTGCTTTCTCTCAATGTTCTCGACCCGGCGGTCGGCTCGGGGGATTCCTCGTGGTGATGATGCAGTTGGGGGGTACTTTCAATTCCTCTTCGGATTCAAGAGTCATGAGCAGCATCATCGCATTCGAGCCGTATGCTTTCAACTCTCTTTGCGAGATTCATTCCTATATTCAATTCACGCTCGGTAACTGTCTAATAGAGCTTTCAACTCTCTTTGCGAGATTCCCTAATCGATGGGTCATTGTTTGTGGATAAGCTATTATTCTTTCAACTCTCTTTGCGAGATTCCCGAGCCGTATTTGTTGGTATTATTGGTTAATTTAGGTTTTTTGTATGTTTTTATTCGTCTGGTGTCGTTTCTGCGAGGGGGTATATAAAGTGCAGGCGTAGACGATTGGTCTTGTATTTATGTTTTACTTTTTGGTCTAATGTGTTAGAGCTGCCTACAGATCCATCGGTAGCCGCAGCTCTTGCAGGCCGGTTTCTCAGAATAGGGTGGGAGCCGCTCTTCCCAGATTATACTCTTGATCTGCCTGACTATCCAGAGCACGTGCCGCTTAGCCTCATCTGTGAGTGTGACTTCAACAATGTCGCCAGACTTGAGGTAGTGGATGTATGCGCGCATGACTGGCTTACCGGTGGCCTCCTCGACGAGCAGAGCGTACGCCGCCAACTGATAGAGGTGGTTCCTATGCACCCGCTTCGGCCGCTTGGCCGCCTTTCGCTCAACAACAGCTACGCCCCCCTCATCTACGACTAGGTCAACCACACCGGCGAGGCCAAGCCTTCTCGACACGTATAGCACCCCGTGCTTTGCCCCCCTGGCCTCAAGTCCTGTGCCAGGCACCCTCTTCCTCCTCCGATCACGGCGGTCTTCCGCCCACTGCATATCCCGCCCCTCATACATCAACTCTGTCTCCCTCTCCTTTAGCCCGAGGACTTCAGAGAAGTAGACAATCCTCGGACAGAAGATATACTGCTTCACAAGCACTACGGGTATGAGGTCGCCATCATCCTCACTCAAACAATCACGACCTCCTCGCCACCCTCCACGTATTCCCTCCCAATAACCTCGCGGAGTGCCAAGTCGGCATCGCAGATGACGAAGATCTGGATATTCCCCTCGCTCTCTCCTAATACCTTCCTAAGCCTCGCCGCAAGCTCCTTCCTCCTCCCAGGCGGCAAGATACCCATGAATGCGCTCTTCTGTATCCTCGAGAGCCCGAAGTTCTTGCAGGTCTCGCTGACCTCGTTCCTGATGTTGTCAGAGGATATGTCGTAGATCACAAGGGTCCTCACCTCTCGACGTACCCCCTATACTCGGGCTCGTGCCCAAGGAGGAACCCCCGTATCCTCCTTGCCTGCAGGTAAATGTGCGCCTCTATGGGTAGAGACCGCCCACGGAATGTAGTCCTCTCCTTCACCCTCTCAAGAATCTTCAGTGCTAAGGCCTTCCTAGCCTCTCTAGTGAGCCCATCAGCACCTACCACCGCCCTTAGGTCAAGCTCCCGGAGAAGCCTGAATACAACTCTGTCGACTACAGTCTGCCTGAACTCCTCCATTAAGTCCATAACTAGTGCGGGCCTTCTCGGAGAGTTGACGTGGAGGAATCCCCTGTAAGGGTCGAGGGAGGAGAGCTCCAGTGCGAGGAAACAGATCGATGAAAGTATGCCGTAGCCGTAGTTAAGGAGCAGATTGGCTGGGTCTTTCGGCTCGTCGAACCGCTTCCTCCTACCTGGAAAATCAACTAACCCGCCCAGAAGCTCCGCAACTAGCTTCCAATAGATATCTGCGGCGGCAGCCTCCATCCGAACGATCTCGGGCCTAATCTCCTCAAGCCTTCCTTCGAATTGGAGTATCAAACCTGCGTAACTCTTAATCTCGACTGATGCCTCGAGCAGCATGCGGGCTAGCTGCGGGTTAGACTCTGCCCTGTTATGTGCGGCAGACCTGAGAAGAGCTGCCTGATTCAAGGCCTTCGAAGATGCAAAAGCCTTCGCAAGGGCTGCTCCCCTCTCATCCTTAAGAGCCTCTATCTGCGCCTCTACGGCCCTGAGTCCCCGCCTCATCAGCGGAAGCAGCCTCCCCAGCGGCCTCCCCCTACCATCCAGCAGCACGAGCTGCGCTCCATGCCGCAGGAGAAGAGATAGAGCAGCACTTGACAGAGAGGCACCCCTCGTCGATACAAAGACGTGACTGATCTGAGCCGCCGGGACTTCAGCAACCACTTCACCACTCCTCCTAACTACTATCCGCTCCTCCTTTACGCCGAGGAAGAGTCCAGGCTCGGCTATGACGAGCTTCCTCATGTCACCTGTTGCAGACAGTGTAGTATGGGCAGAACTCTGGGCATTTGACAGGCATGCCGGGATCTTTGCCCTTCTCGATGAGTAGTTGTGCCTCGTCCCTTAGCTCTAAGAACTCACGCCTCAGCTCATCGCCGATCAAGTAGTAGTCCGCCTTCACTTCAGGTGCGGGGGCGGACGGCTGTACTGAGATGTATATCGTGACCCCGAAGTCAACCTCAACTCCCTTATCCGACTCGATGGCGAGTGCGTAGCCGGCACCTACATACCTGTGGAACGACCTAATATCACCAGTCTTTATGTCAATCACCGTGTTGTACGGCGTATATATGTCAACTGAAAGCTCTCTGCTAAGCCCAACCAGCGACCCGTCCACCTTCATCTCACTGACGGCAGGGATGGACTCATTCACAAGTGAGTCGACATCCACGTGCGGAAATTTGCTTTGGGTTAAATCTACGCCAGAGGCAACTTGAAGAGCCAAGTAACGGTATAGCCTGGAGGCTAGAAGTGTTAGAGAACGTACTTCGTCCTCGTCGACTTGAACTTTTGTAGAGGCGTCACGAACTGCTGACTCGACTGCTACAGGCTCGTCTATGAGGAGGAGTTTAAAGAGCTCTGGCCCCGGAATCTTACCTCTCTCGAATATGTATCTCTTGGACCTTGTCGTCAGTTGATTGATGATGAAGTGGTATACTAGGCCTCGAAACATCTTGAAGCTAGGTGGCGGGGAAATCCTAGCGATCCGGCGCAGATAGACGTCCCTCATCGTCGGGCAGTACCTAGATGCTAGCTCGCTGACTGATAGGAGATGGCGTCCTAAAGGCTTCACAGGTGGCCTAGAGCTGTTCCACCCCCTTAGTTCCGGGCTAACCATGGCGGCATCGACTTGGTCCCGCAGGGCGCGGAGCCGCCGCTCGAACTCTTCCCTCCTTAAAAAGAACACTATTCATTCACCTGCTGGTTCAGCATCAGCTTCATAGAGCCGAAGCCGGCGGTTCGCCCCCCACCCACGTTTGTGAGCTCGCCGAATCGTAGCAACCCAATTACCTTCCCAGCCACCCTCTTATCGTAAAGGTCGTCTGGAATGGAGTAGTAGACGCTGCCAGTAAATCCGACCACCCACTTGTTGAGTGTCGGGTGCTCGTAGAGTCTCTGGGTGTATATCCCCTCCGGGAATCCGGAGACCACTACACCCCCTGCGTCGACCCACTCGAGTAGCCCCCGGTAATCGAATGAAGGCTCTATGAAGGTGGACCAGAGCCGCGTGAGGCTCCTGAAGATGAGGCTTGGGAGGGGGAGAGGAATAAACCGGTAGGCTTGTTTACGAGCCTTGACCACCCCCCTCGAGATATGCAGGCCCTGTGATGTGACCGCATTTCTTGAAGTCATCCTAAAGAATGTGGGTGTCTCGAAAACCACCCTAAACCCTGAAACATCTTCAACAGAGTTCTCGGCTAGCATCGTGATGGGATCATGGATGACTAGCCTTACCTCGCTGACCGTGAATTCTTGCTCCGCGAGACTTACCTTCTCGAGCATACCCTCTATCAGGATCTTCCTCCATGCCGTGAACACTCTCTTGTCGAAGGTTAAGAGTCGAAGCCAGACCTCGGAGGGGGGTTTGACGTACCTGAAAACATACCGCCCACCGGACACGTCTAGAGAGGGGGGCTTAACTGTAAATGGCGCTAGACTCTTGCCCTTGTGGAGCCTGTCGGAGTATTCTTCGTCGACTTTATTGAGGAGCTCATAGAAAACGCCCCTCACCGCGAAGCCCGAGAAGCTTTGGAACCTGACCGGCCTATCGACGAGAATCCGAGCCTGTAGCTCAAAGATCATTCTTCCACCCCACCTACAAGGTCGCGTCCACTTCTCTTCCCGTCAAGGTATCTGAGTCTGAGTGGGTATGGGTGATCGATGTTTCTTATGGCGAGGGACAGAAATCTCGTAGGGGCACTTGATAGTCGGGGATGCCCTGACCGGTAGGGGCTAGTCATGAGAACTCGCCCCTTATGACCGCTTTCCATATTCTGTTCGCTAGGTATACCACCGACTCTACCATTTTCTCCATCCGACTATCCTCGTCATACCTTCGCCTAGAAGCGCTTCTGGGAAGGGTGAGTGAGACGTACTCCCTATTGACGACGCTCACGAACTCCTCCGGTGGCCTCGTTCTGGAAAGGACCTCGTACAGCAGCGACGAGAACCTAGTTGCCAACGTCTTCTCCACCCCCTGGACGTTGACGTTCATGCTCCTCTCGGCCAGCCGCTCCACCAGTTCGGCGTACCGGTCCTCGGTGAGGCCCATTCTCTCCATCGCCTCGCGCAACGGCACCAGGTTCATCTGCATCGCGGCGAAGACCGTCGCGGGCTCCTGGCCCTTCGCCTCCTTGATGGCGTACAGCCTGAAGAGGGAACTTCCCATACGGCTGGCGAGGAGCAGGGCCAGCGCGGTCTCTGGGAAGAGACCCGCGAGCAGCCCCTTCCTGCCGAGGAGCGAGGTGCTCAACCTCCTCAGAGGCGTTGCGAAGAGGGTGAGGCGGTAATCCGGGTCGACCGCGAGGCCGCGACCAGCCAGCACTGGCGCCAGCACGACGGACACCGTCATCCCCCTCTCGAGCCTTGCGGCACCGACCCTGCAGAGCAGATAACCGGTCAGGCACATGGCGACTACGTTGATCGGGTACTCCTCGCCAGCCTTCCTCACGTTCTCGCTGCCTGCGTACCCTGGAATCCTGTTGTACTCGTAGTACTCCGGCTTCAGCGCCGAGAGTAGCTTCACCTTTCCGGCATCGACAAGCGGGTTTGACGCGAGGATCCTGACCATCTCGACCGGAGTCGCATCTGGCGGGAGCGAGAGGGCCTTCCAGATCTGGCCGTGATACTTCCTGTCGTTGCCGCTAAGCCCCAGCTCCACCCGGAGGCCCGCCTGCGCCCTCTCCTCCAGGACCTGGGCCGCGAGCTCCAGAACGTCCCTCAACGCCCTCTTCGGGTGCGGCCCCTCCACTGTCGCCTCGCCTGCCGAGAGCGTTATAGTGTATGCCGGGTCGATGTGGTAGAGCAGGCCCATCAGGCACTCGGTCGCGAACCTCGGGGGAAGCGGGATTCTGACCTCCGCCATCAGCAGGTCACCTCTAGGAGTCTCTCCAGCTCCTCCGCGAAGAGCTTCCTTCCCTTGTGATCGCTGTCGTCCCTCCTCTTCTTGCGGGCGTCGAGGTTGTCGCCGACCACCACTGGGAGCAGCAGTGCGACGTAGAGCTTCGTGAAGGGTCTTCGGCTCTCGGCCTCGGAGATCCTGTTGAGGAGTGGTCTGACCTCTTCGTTGAGCCTCACCTTCTCCGGAAGGGCGCGCCTGAAGGCCTCCACGTCGAGCGCGTCGAAGCCTCTCACCTCGGAGACGAGGGCCTCCACGTCCTCCTCCCTGACGGAGGAGCCTTCGAGGATTGACCTGAGGTCATAGGGCAACCATCTTTGAGGATCGAGCACCTCCTTGAAGGCGCTGTAGTCCCGCAGAGCGTGCATGTGGTTCAGGACGGCCATCTCCGCGAGCAACGCGAGCCCATCGTCGTACGCCCTGGTCAGATCGAAGTACCTCCTCAGGTGGACGGCGGAGATCAGCTCGTGGTACTTGAAGGACGGGTCGCGGCCCTGTGCGCAGGTGCAGTCGCCCTCGAACTGCCTCTGGTAGTGCTCCGCGGCCTTGCCGGTGTCGTGGAAGATCGATGCCAGCACCGCGAGCTCCACCACCTGCTCCGGCTCCGCTCCCAGCCCCAGGGATCTTAGCCTCCGGACGACCGTGAGCGCGTACCCTCCCCGCACGAGGCACTGGGCGAGCGCGGCGGTCTCCCTCAGGTGCTCTCCCAGCGGGTGTCCCGTGAATGCGCAGGGCCTCATCCCACGTACCCGACCTCCTCGTCGTAACCGTCGACTATCACGGCGGCTATTCCGCTCGTGATGAGGTCCCTCGCCAGGCACTCGTGGCTCCTCTGGAACCCCACCGATCTCCTCTCGAGGGACTCCAGCAGCACCTCAACAGTCCCTGACCTTTCGACCAGCCTCAGGAAGAGGTCCTCGTCCATCGCGAACGTTTGCTCCTGTAGGTTCACGGTCCCGTTGAGGTATTGCCGGGGGATGGCGGTTATCTGCTCGCCGTCCCTGACGAAGCCGCACAGGACATCCCACACCTTCATCGCGAACTTGTGAGAGCACGACGGGTACCTGTCTATATCCGTGAGCATGTTGTAGTGATAGAGGTCAATCGGGTTCCTGCCCCTGAACGCCTCGTCAATCAATCCGAGCATCTCAGTGCCCAGGGTTCCCTTCTTCGCGACGTATTCGAACGAGCTCTCTGGGAGCTGATCTCCGTAGACCGCGCGTCCACCCTCGGTGACCGGCATAACGTAGACCTCGCCCTCGCCGCCGTACCTCGCGACGCGGCCGGCCCTCTGGAGGAGCGAGTCCGGCGGAGCTGACTCGGTGATCAGCACGTCGAAGCTCACATCAACACCCGCCTCTACAACCTGCGTCGTGACGAAGACCTTGCGTTCGCGCCCCTCGCGTATCAGCATCAGCCTTTCTTCCCTGTCGCGCTCCACGATGCGGGAGTGCAGCAGCACCGGCGAGTACCCCTTCCCCTTCAGGCGGTGGTACAGCTCGACCGCTTCGCGCACGGTGTTCAGCAAGATCAGCACCCTACTGTCCCCACCTATGTGCTGCAGCAGGCTAACTGGGTCCTCTTTCGTCGCCTCTACCTTCAATCTGCGCTTGACGGGGCCGGCGTCTCCGGGAGGTGGTCTGACCTCGACGACCGCGTCCTCGAGCCCTGCGGTCTCCAGCTGGTCCATAACAGCCCCCTTGACGACCTCGGGCATTGTCGCGGTCATCACGAGGACCGGGACCCCAGCGTCCAGGAGGGCGCGGATGCACGCCACGGCCGAGGTGAGCGATTTACTCTTGCCGTCCACGAGCGACCTCGAGCTGAGGAAGAGGTGGAACTCGTCTAATACCACGACAGAGGTGTATATGCAGGCCCTGGGGACCTCGTAGTGGGCCGTCCCCCTGACGAAGAGCTTGTGGATCTCCGACGCGGGCATCTTGTAGAAGGAGGTGAGGAACGTGTCTAGGGTCGTGATGACGAAGCGCTTGCAGAGCATAGGGCTCCCCGGCGAGTGCATCTGCTGGAGGCCGACGTCTTTCTCGCTGAGGACGGAGAACTGGCCTCCGATTGACGATTTCACTGTGTAGATCCGATTGATCGACTTATCCCTCAGATCGGTCCCAATGGACCGGAGCGGCAGCACGTGTATGACCCTCTGGCCGAGGTCTTGGCGGCCCAGCTTGATCGCTGCGTACAGCGCCAAGGAGAGCGTGCTCTTCCCGTAGCCCGTGGGGGCCTCAAGGAACACCGCGACTCGCTCATCCTCGCGAAGGTGTTCGTCGAGCCTCTCGAGGGCCTGCGTGAGCAACGGCCTGGGACCAGGCGGGCTGAAGATCTCGGAGATGCGCTCGTAAACCTCAGGCAGGGACGGCGATCCCATCCTTTCCCACCAGGTAGACCGCCGCGTTGCGCGTGGGCCTGACACGTATCCTGCAGCTGGTCACAGGGTCCCTCCTCCCCGGGACGATGTACTCGACGGGCCTCTGTTGAACCCCCCACCCGTACCCCATCTCCCAGAAACGCTCCACGTACGCCCCAGCCAATCCGTATGGAGCCGACCCGTAATCGATTTCGAGGACCTCCTCGATCAGGTCCATGCGCTGGTAGAATCTCGTCTCGAACTCGCCGCTGATCGGGCTCAGGGATTCCATGACCTCCACCTCCTCGACCTCGACGATCCCCTCCTTCGATCCGATGGAGGTGACCGCGTAGCAGGCGTCCCTCAGCTTAACGGCCCACTGGTCGCCGATCGTTTTACGCACCTCCTCCTCCGACCCGAGAAGGCCGACCACCATCTCCCCTCCGGGGAAGTAGACCTTGCCGGCTGGTATCAGGTTGAATCGGAACTGAGGCAATCCCCTCCTGGTCGGCTTCTGGAACTGGAGCACCTGGTAGCGGATCTGGTCCTCCCAGTACTTCCCAAGCGGGAACCTGCCGCTCCTCTCGTTATCGTAGAACGCCGAGGCCGCCCTGAAGACTGAGGAGAACCTCGACGCGGCCGAGGCGATGACCTCCTTCTTACTAACTTGGTAGACCACCGTCTCACCCAGGCCGCTCGACGAGGACAGGTGCTTCGATACGGCACCGATCAGCGTGGTCGGAGGAGGGACCGAGTAGGCCGACTGGGCTTTGGCCTCCTTCGGAGCCTTAACCGAGAAGCCCCACGCGAACCTCACCCTCATCAGCACGCCGAACATCCCTTAGGTTACCTCACTGCCCCAGCTGCCTGATCAGCTCCTCGATAACCTCCTCGGGTGAGTTGACCCGCACCACGTCCTCCGGAACCCTAACGCCGTCCTCCCTAACGACGGCCCAGACTCTGGTCCTGACGCCGAGCAGCCTCGACGTCCTCTCGGCCCTTTCGAAGGTCCTCTCGACGTAGCCCCGGAAGTTGCCGGCAGAGACGGTGAAGGGCACGTCGGAGACCGCGAGGACGCACGACATCAGCTCGGCGTTAGGCAGGTACCTCGCGTGCCTGGCCCCGAAGGATATCTGTGAGACGAAGAGGCCCAGGGCCTTCAGCGCGGCCCTCACCCTCGCGGCACGCTGTTTCTCCAACTCCATCTCCTTCCGCGAGTCCCTCTTGCCGTAGACGGTCGACGGTACCCCTATGCCGTCGATGTCGAGGTTGAGGGTGAACGTGTAGAGAGCCGACGCGGCCTCAATGTTGTACGGTATCTGCCCCAGCCTGGCCCCTTCCTGGTCCGAGGACTTGGTGGGCTTCGACTGCAGGAACCTCACGTGGAACTGTGCTTCGAGGGCTGATGCATCGGTCACGTCCTCCAGCGCTGGCAACATGTACCCGACCTGGAACCTCGACGTCCTCTTCACGGGAATCTTACCGGCGTACAGGAAGCCTCCGACGTCAGCGACCAAATCCTTGAGCAACACGTCAACCTCGAACCGCCTGGCGTCGTCGTGGTCCTTCGGCGGCTCTATCCCCTCGTCCTTCAGGTAGTCGTCCTCAGAGAACTTGATGAACTCCTTCCTGCCTGAGTAGACCCCCACCGGGAGCCCCTCCCTGCGCGCGACGTCAGCCAGCAGGGCTTGATACCCGTGGGCGATGCTCTCTCCGGATACCGCTGGGACGTACTTGATCGAGTAGTTGTTGTTCACGGGCACGACGATCGGGACCGACCTATGTCTCGAGACGTTGCCGACGCTCTCGACCGAGTTCAGCGACTCGACGTTGACCAGCAACCTGAAGGAGCAGCTCAGGAACACCTCATCCACCCCCCTCCGCCTTGATGAGGGCACCGACGAGGAGGCTTGAGGCGTACGTCCCAATCTTCCTGGCGATGGAGACGTCCCGGCTCACCTCCTCGAGGAAGTTCCGGACGGTCTCGCTCCCGGGGAGCCTGCCTGGTATGACCACCGACGTGTTACCAGCCTCGTCCCTGACCCGGACCTCGGGATACCCCTTCTCCGACGCCCCCTGCGAAATCGCGGGCCTCTGGGAGGAGAGATCACTCTGAACTATGCGCAGCGCGTCGGCCACCGCCTTCATCGCCGGCTCAGGACCTAGGGCGTACGTCATCCGGTCGATCAGCGACGGCGAACCGGTCATGGCAGATGCCGCGGCAAGCAGGACCGCAACGTCCCGGTACCTCCTTGTCGGCTCCTCCAGTTCCTGGCCTCTTTTTGCGGGTTCCCCCTGTTCCCTGACTTCACTCATGGCAGGTGATATGTTATTAACAGGATAATAAGCCTTTTTTCATAGGACAACCTATTGTTTCGTTGTAGGGAAAAAGAATACTTTATTTTTCAGCATTTCGAAATGATGATCGTGATAATTGCGCTCACTTTCGGGTTTGACGAGCGCTTCGCAATACGGGCGCTGATGAGGCGGGGTATCCGCGGGGCAGTCAGGATAGCGGTCCTGGTCCCAGAGGAAGGCGAGCAGGAACGCCTCGAGAGGGCGCTCTCGGTGCTGAACGACTTCGTGACCCAATATGTGACGGGGCGCGGCATCGAGCGGTTGGCTGTCCCGGTTGAGGACTTCCTCGGATCGGTGCTCATGCTGGCCCGGACTTTCCGCAGCTGGACCGAGCGGCCCGTGGTGCTAAACCTGAGCGGGGGGATGCGGCTTCTGGTGGCAGAAGCGCTAAGCGCAGCCCTGCTCTCGCGCGTGCCGATGACGGTGGAGATCGAGTCGGAGGATGGGAAGGTGCTGGCGGAGTTCAGCACGACCGTTCTGACGCTTCCCGAGACGGACGAGGTGGACAGGCAGATCATCGAGTCGCTCGGCTACGGAGCGATGACGCTGGGCCTCCTCTCTGAGCGTCTGGGACTCTCGAAGCCGACCGTCTGGCGCAGACTCCGACGACTCGCTGAGGCTGGGCTCCTTGAGCTCTCCAAGGGGAGGAAAAGAGAGGCGGTGGCTTCGCTCACTAAATCGGGCAAATTTTACCGCGAGCTAGTCTGCTGGCGAGAACTCACTCGCATGCGGTAAAGCTACTGATGAATTTAGCGCGTCTACTTCATGACCTGAAATTGTGTAGAGCTCAGCGCGTAACGCGAGGACGACATCTTCAGCGGAATGAGCGGGGTGAGGGGAGTAGAAGAGCAGATCATGTGGGGCGAACTCCATGGACAAACACCAACTTTATCCCACGCACATCGAAGGTTCTCGTCCGGTCCGAGATGCTGAGGAGGGAGACTAGAAGGGGGGACTAAATTAGATAATCTAAGTGTTGGTGAGTGCTGCGAGAGATGCTGAAAAAGGGAAAATCGTGTGCTCTAAATGGGAAAGAAGGCTGAGATTTGATTGCAAGAAGTGTTTAAAAATGATGAGGGTTGACAAGGGATAGTGTCCGGATAAGCTGCCATAATTTATAGGCGGGGCCTGGTCGTAATGATATCGTTTCAGATGTAGCGGAGAGTCTTGAGGTTAAGGTGCCGGGCATCCTGCAGCACCGTAGAGGGCCTCAAGGACGTCATTACGATCCTTTTTTAAATTTACAGAGCAAGCCAAGAAGTATTACTAATAAAGACCCCTTATCCGGACACTATCGCCCGAGAGGATCTGTTAAGTTGGTATTACTCAATCTTGATCTCTCATACTAGTCTTTTTAGTGTTTTTTATCCATTCTTCTTGGAATAGTATTCTTAGCTTCATCCAGCTACCGAAGCCTTATACCCTATGCTCTAGGCCTAGGCTCTTACAAGCGGCCAAGTAATGACTCCCACCATCAGCATATACTGGATGCCTCCCAAACCTCCTGACAAGCTCCCTCAGGAACCTCTCAACTACCAGCTGGTTCCTAGTCCAAGATAGCCACATACCCAGTATCTTCCTCTCTAATGGCTCATATGCTATAAAGAACCAAGCACTAGAACCACCCAACCTAACCTCAGTATCATCTATCAGGAATAGGGCGTAGAGGACTACAGGCACCGGAGTCCTAAGACCATCAAGAAAACCCATAAACAAAGAACAAGAAAACCAGGCCATAAACAAAACCATAAAAGCAACTTAACAGACCCCGCCAGAGATGAGCGAAAACATAAATACCGAGCCCCAACCACTCGCCTGCTCTTTATATACCCCCATGCAGAAACACCCCCAGAGGAAGAATAGAGAGCAAAAAGACTAAATCAAGCCACAAAACACAAAAAACAGCCTCGGAATCTCGCAAAGAGAGTTGAAAGTTACGGCTGCTTAGGCGTAGTAGGCGACCGCAGACTGGGGAATCTCGCAAAGAGAGTTGAAAGTTGTCGGGTAGGGAATTCAGCCATAGTATAAGACGGCTCTTCGAATCTCGCAAAGAGAGTTGAAAGCCCACTCGAGTTGGCGGATTCTCGAACTACAGCAATTACGAATCTCGCAAAGAGAGTTGAAAGCTACGTTAAGCTTAACGTCATACGTTGGGTTGGCTGGAGCATTTAGAATCTCGCAAAGAGAGTTGAAAGAGTTGTGAAAAAGGCGATACGGAAATACTGCTACTAGAATCTCGCAAAGAGAGTTGAAAGGAAGTGGAATCCGCTGAGAAAATGCTGGGAGGCGGAGGGAATCTCGCAAAGAGAGTTGAAAGATAGAGAGAAAAGTGGAGCCAAAGAGGAAACTAAACTCTAAGGAATCTCGCAAAGAGAGTTGAAAGGAAATCCGTGGCCTACGTGGACGACCTGGCTCTTTCTAGAATCTCGCAAAGAGAGTTGAAAGCAGACAAGCACAAACACCAATCAATAACACCATTATTGAATCTCGCAAAGAGAGTTGAAAGAAAGTAACCTCCTCTGCGCTTTCGGCGGCATTCTCGCTCTGAATCTCGCAAAGAGAGTTGAAAGTGTGCAATACCTATACCCATCATGATATGCGTGCCTCATACTTTCAACTCTCTTTGCGAGATTCAACTACAAAACCCCGCTAAGCAATATCCCGTCCTATAAGCTTTCAACTCTCTTTGCGAGATTCAGTAAACAAATCACCAACGACTGGCGCCTCGATAACCGCCACTTTCAACTCTCTTTGCGAGATTCCCAAATAGCTCCTAAGGCTATCGATCGTTGCATTGCTTATATCCACTTTCAACTCTCTTTGCGAGATTCACACGTAATTATTTGGCGGATCCAGGTAGTCTCGGAGGAGGCTTTCAACTCTCTTTGCGAGATTCAGATGTAATTGCTGTAGTTCGAGAATCGCAAAATTCGAGCCTTTCAACTCTCTTTGCGAGATTCCATACGTTGGGTTGGCTGGAGCATCTACGTCTGCGGCGACTCTTTCAACTCTCTTTGCGAGATTCAGCAACCTCAACCATACATTACATGCGGTGATTGAGGCTTTCAACTCTCTTTGCGAGATTCTCAAGTGATGAATAATGACGACTAAGGTTACAGTGGGGGCTGTCTTTCAACTCTCTTTGCGAGATTCCGTTGCCGTTTCGGAGTATTGCGAGCGAATGGAAGTGCCTTTCAACTCTCTTTGCGAGATTCTTAGTCCCTATGGCCTGGATTATCCAGGCTTCTCTCTTCTCGACTTTCAACTCTCTTTGCGAGATTCGTCGGACTAAGATTAAGACGTTTACCGAGCAGTTCATGGACTTTCAACTCTCTTTGCGAGATTCCAGAAAGGTCCAGGCAATGGGCACAAAAGCATCAGGCACTTTCAACTCTCTTTGCGAGATTCTTCGGCTATATAAGTTTTGCGGTGGATGTGAAGAACGAAGAGGCCTTTCAACTCTCTTTGCGAGATTCCGAGGCTGTTTTTTGTGTTTTGTGGCTTGATTTAGTCTTTTTGCTCTCTATTCTTCCTCTGGGGGTGTTTCTGCA
>BEHE01000013.1 GCA_002898395.1 Candidatus Calditenuaceae archaeon HR02 | reverse complement strand
TCAAGAGCCTAGAAGAGTTGGTGAGTGCAATAGCTCTGATCCACAACTCACTCCTGAACGTAATTGGAGAAGGAGGTGTAATACCTGGTTGACAGTGCCAAATTCCGTGAACAAACTAATTTATCCACCTCGTTTAAACCTTGCTCGATTATCTCCCTTAAGCTGTCGACAGGCCGTCGAAGCATTTATCCATCCAATCGAGGCCCAAAATGAGAAGGCTCTTAGTTCTTGTTGTTAGGATGGAGAGTCTTTTAGGTTACTATTGTTAGGCTAAGGAATCACTTCATGTCGTTTGGAGCGCCAAGAGAGTTTGGATAAACCCTATCCACTTGCGTCGGTTTAACTCTACATTCTTGATTTATTTGAGATGTGGGGAGGTTTATATGCTACGAAGGGGGTGGGGCTATTGTAGTGATATAGGGTGGGCTTGTTTTGCCTCGCCTAGCTATTAAGGGTGGGAATCCAGTAGCGGAAGATTTGTCTAAACTCATCCCTCCTTGGCCTACTTATAGTGAAAAGGAGAGGCAGGCGCTCATTGAGGTCCTCGAGAGCAGGAGGTGGTGTAGGATTTACCCAGGATCGAGGGCGGAGCTTTTCGAGAACATGTTCGCAGAGTATCATCACGCAAAACATGGAATAGCTGTGGCTAATGGAACCGTTGCTCTGGAACTTGCCATGAAGACAGTAGGGGTTAAGCAGGGTGATAAGCTCGTAGTACCGGCGGTCACCTTTATTGCATCGGCATCAGCAGCCACAGAGCTCGGGGCCATACCCATTTTTGCGGATATCGACCCGGAAACAGGGAATATCTCGCCACGATCAGTTAGAGATATTGTAGAGCAGGAGGATGGAGTAAGGGCGGTGGTTGCGGTTCATTATGGAGGTAACCCAGTGAACTTCGACGAGCTGAAACCCTTTCTAGCCAGGCGTGGGATAAAACTCATTGAGGACTGCGCCCACGCACATGGTTCGGAATGGAGGGGTAGAAGGGTTGGGGCTATAGGTGATATGGGAGGCTTCTCGTTTCAAGAAAGTAAGTCGCTTACCGCCGGTGAGGGAGGAATTGTCCTAACCGATAATGACGAATACGCCAATAAGGCAAGACTGATACACAATATAGGTAGAGTTGTAGGTAGGCCGGGTTATGAGCATTACATTCTTGCCTCAAACTACAGGATGACAGAGTTTCAAGCAGCACTTCTCTTAGCTAAGCTTGACGAGTTCAAGGAACAAGTAGAGAGGAAGCACAGGAACGGCGCATATCTCGCAGACCGCTTGAAGAGAATTAAGGGTGTTGAGCCCCAGAAGATGGAGGAAGGTGTGACTAAGCGTGGCTACTACTACTTCGTCTTCAGATACAATCCAGAGGAGTTTGGAGGCCTCTCTAAGCAGCGATTCATAGAGGCTCTCAGGGCGGAGGGTGTTCCAGCCGATATCGGATATGGAATGCCTCTCTACAAACAGAAGGCCTTCAGCCGCGAAGCTTTCCTCGAAGTCATGCCGCCGGGTATAGAATATCCTAATTACGATAAAATGTATCTGCCTGGTGCAGAGGAGTTCACAAGGCAGGAAGTAACGTTATTACATTATGTTCTGCTCGGTGAGAAGGAAGCTTTGGACATGATAGTAGCAGCTATAGAGAAGATTAAGGAGAATGTGGATGAGCTAGCTGGATAGGGGGGAGAAAGTGACAGAAGTCAAACTAGATAGAGTGTGCAAATACTTTGGTGAGACGAAAGCTGTCGACAATGTGGACCTCCAGGTCAATGACGGTGAATTCATGGTACTCCTTGGACCATCCGGCTGTGGAAAAACCACGACTCTTAGGCTCATAGCGGGGCTCGAGAAGCCTACAAGTGGCTTAATATTTTTTGATGGTGAGGTCGTAAACGAGCTGGAGCCTAAAGATAGACGTGTTGCGATGGTGTTCCAAGACTACGCCCTATACCCCCACATGAAGGTATTCGATAACATAGCTTTGAACCTCCAGATACGTAAAGTCCCTAGGGACGAAATAAGGAGGAAGGTTCTGGAGGTAGCCGAGCTTCTAGGAATCAAGCATCTATTAGAGAGGAAGCCTGGCCAGCTTAGTGGGGGGGAGCAGCAACGTGTAGCGCTTGGACGGGCGATAGTTAGGGAGCCCTCAGTCTTCCTGATGGACGAGCCGCTCTCAAACCTTGATGCAGCACTGAGGGCTAGGATGAGGGGGGAGCTCAAAAAGCTTCATGAACGCCTTAAGACAACAACTATCTACGTGACCCACGACCAAGTTGAGGCTATGGTTATGGCTGACAAGATAGCTGTGATGAAAAACGGGAAAGTTCAACAGATTGGGACACCAAACGAGATATACAGTAGACCGGCCAATAGATTTGTAGCAGAGTTCGTTGGCAGCCCGAAGATGAACATCTTTGATGCGGGCTTCGTAATTGATAAAAATCCGAGACTTGCTGCCGGGAGCTTCGATATCGATATACCGGATTCTCTGGCTGAAGTTATTAAGCAAAATGCTTCGACCTCTGAGTTGTTAGTAGGCATAAGGCCAGAGGATATTCTGGTCTCGACGATAAAGAGGGAGGGGTTCATAGAGGCCACAACATATCTTATCGAGAATATAGGTAATCTCTCATTCGTCACGCTTCAGATTGATGATGTGCTGCTTGTGGCTCAGACCCCGCCCTCAATAGGTCTTCGTGTTGGGGATAAAGCCTATTGTAAACTCCTTGTAGAGAAATTACACATATTCGACAAAAAAACAGAACAGTTAATAGTTTAGCGGCCGAAGGTCACGAAAGAAACACCTCTACGTATCCTCTCAGCAAAGACGAGGTAGAGAGTGATAGTCGGTACCGCAGAGATCAGCACCGCGGCGCTCTGGGCAACGTAGTCGTTTCCATACCTGCCTGTTGTGAAGTTCAGCAAATTGATCGGCACAGTGAAATTGCTGGGAGAGCGCAGGAAGATGAAGGCGAAGAGGAAATCGTTCCAGATGCCGATGAACATAATAATGGCGACAGTTAGAATAGTTGGTAAGGCTAAGGGCAGCATTATCTTACTATACATCATGTATTTTGACAGACCATCTATGCGTGCTGAGTCCTGTATACTGCCGGGTATCGAGACGAAAAATGCCTTCATGAAGAGTATCGCAAACGGCAGGTTCCAGCCCACATACGAGAGAATCAGCCCAATGTGTGTATCGACCAGCCCCATATCCCTCAGGAGGAGGAGAAGCGGCACAAGGACTGCATGAGGTGCTATGAAGAAGCCGGCTATGAGTAGATTTGATACGGCGCTTCGCAACCTGAAATCGATACGCGACGTGGCATATGCAGCCATAGGCGCTATAATGGAGATCAAGAACACCGAGCCGAGAGATACTATGAGGCTATTCACAATGGCTGTGCCCATGTTACCCCTGTCGATGGCCTTAAGGAAATTCTCGAAGCTGGGGTTACTTGGTAGGCCCCATGGGTCTAGAAAGAGCTCTCTGTTGGTTTTAAAGGCCGTAACCAGTGTCCAGAATAGGGGATAAATCATTATGATTGAGATGATCAACAAGACAACTGCTAATCCAAATAACCTCGCACGCCTCCTCAAAACCATTTTTCTAGAAACATTCATACCTGCCAGTCACCTCGTTAGCCGCGAGCGGGTGAACTTTATTAGCAGCTGCACAATGACGAAACTGAAAATGAATATGGTAACACCTATTGCGGCGCCGTATCCAGGCTCTGAGGCGCGGAATGCAGCTCTGTACAGCCACGTCGTAGTAACGTGTGTGGTATCGCTTGGACCCCCCTGCGTCATGACCCAGATGAGGTCAAAGAACTTAAAGGCCCCTGCAATGTCGATGATGACGAGCACGACTATAAGCTCTTTTAAGAGTGGGAGAGTTATTTTTCGAAACTCTTGAAAGCCTGAGAGGCCGTCTATTCGCGCAGACTCGAATATACTTGGCGGAATACTCCTCAAAGTGGCGATAATCATGGTCGTTGTTAACCCTATGTAGATCCAGTTGACCGTCCCGAATATCGCTATGAGAGCGGTGTTAATATCGCTAAGCCACGGCCGCGCTAGAAATCCTAGACCGATGAACTGTAAAAATCCGTTAACAGAACCGAAGTATGGATTATACATCCATGTCCAGATAAGCGATACGGCTACAGACGATATGACGTAAGGTAGGAAGATTATCGCCCAGATCGCCCTTCCAACGCGCCTATGCCTGATTATAATGGTGGCCATGGCTACACCGATGGGGATCTGAATAGCTGAAGACTGGGCTGCAAGCAATAATACGTTAAGTAGCGAGCGAAGATAGACCGGGTCGTTGAAGAACATCCTCGCGAAATTCTCCAGACCCACAAAGAACATATTCGGGCTGACGAAGTTCCATCTGAATAAGCTGAGATAGAACATTTGGGCTAGCGGATAGAGGATAAAGAGGATTGCAAAGATAAGGGCCGGGAGAGACATCAGTAGACCTGCTTGCCTGTCTATGAAGTATCTTAACTTTTTGAGGATAAAAAATGTGGTTGTTTGTGATTCAAGCTTCGTCTCTAGGCTAGACCTCCTCAAGTGGCAGAATCCCCTGTTCTGCAAGCTCCCTTGCCACGCGCTCCTGCGCCTCAGCCATTTGCTCCGGCGTCATTGTACCCGCTGCCACAGCGGCTAGCGAGTCAAGGTGCACTTGAGCAAACTTTGGCGGAGAATACTCGTCATAAGCCATTTGTAGCCAGCTCGCCCTCGATGTCGACTCAATCACCTTCACCAGTACTGCGGGATAATGCTCTGTCGGGACCCTAACATTCTGCGCTAGAGGTGAGGCGCTCAGTTCCGCATACCTAATGACATTCTCTTCTTTACAGATGAATCTAAGGAAGTCATAGGCTACTTTTTTCACGTTGTCAGGTATATTCTTAGCGATTGCATAATGGTGCTGGACTGCACCTAATAGCATAGTCGGGTCTCCCTTGCCCCCCGGTACTGTGGGGAAGTTGATGATATCTATCGGAAAATCTGGGAACGAGGCAAAGAGGTCACCAAGGATCCAAGGCCCTTGGAGCCACATAGCCGCCTTTCCCGTGAAGAATAGGTTCTGGGCCTCATCATAACTAGCACCGATGAATCCCTCCTGGAATGCACCTAGGTCTACAATCTCCTTGAAAAGGTATCCAGCCCTCACCCAGTGCTCGTCGGTGAAGCTGTACCCTGGGGCCCTGTTTATCGTCTTTCTAAACGCATCCGATCCCGCTAGTCTATCTACTATATACATGTAGTAGAACGATAATTCCCACTTATCTTTGCCACCTACCGCAATGGGTATTATTCCGGCCTCCTTGAATTTCCTTATGGCATCCTTAAACTCATCCCATGTCCAAGTAGTTGTTATCGGCGGAATCTGTACCCCGGCCCTCTCGAAAAGTTCCCTGTTTATGTAGAAGTGCCCAGCCCAGAGGTCGAAGGGCACCGCGTAGTGTCTTCCGTTCCAGGTTGACTGTCTAAGCATGGTTCTTGGTATCTGACGCACGGCCCATTCCTCGTTCAGTAGGGCTGTTAGATCTTCGACATGCCCCCCATCTACATAGGATTTCAGAATACCCCCGCCAAGGGTCCTGAAGACCGCGGGTGGCTGACCGGCAGCTATCGCCGACTCAAACTTTGTCTTAAACTCCTCGTCAGAGGCGAACTCAACAATTACTATATCCACGTCGGGGTGAGCTCTCTCATACGCGGCCTCCATCTCTTCAGCCCACTTTAGCCGAGCCTCACCCCACTCATCCCACCACTCGATCTTAATCTTCTCTGCTGGCCTCTGCATTCCAACTAGAAGCGCAACACCAATAGCTACTACTATAACGGCAACGAGAACAACCGCTAAGACAAATCTCATACTTGGAGACCTACGTTGAGTCAAATCACCGCGTAGTGTACATCGTTGTAGATATATTTAAGCTTTGTTCAAAATCATATCTTTTACTAATCAACAAGTCGCGAAAATTCTCAACATTTTATCTATCTTCCTATCTTCTATCTTACGCCCTAGATTATTATACACGTTATCTATCAGCTCTTTATAACCGCGAAGTCCAGATTCAGCTACTCCACTTGAATCCGAAGAGGAATTGAAGGAGTATCTAGTCAAAGTTGTTAAGAGTTGGCAGGTTATAGTAGCTGGGGGTAGCTCGGCTATTGTAGTGTGTAAGTACCTCTGTCTTCTCGTGAGCTCGTATAGTTGGTCCGCGGCTTCCTCCACTTTCCTGTAGCAGGTCACTATTACTGCCTATGGTAGTGGTCCCCGCTCTCTTCTGGGGCTCGATAGGGGTTTTACGATCCTACTCTCCTTCACCAAGTCTAGGTGTATTTGTGGGCTCATCTATTATGGTGCACTTCATCCCTTCGCCGGCCAGTGCTGCGAACTATTCTGGGAACATAGGTTTGAGAATGTTTACTAGTTTCCGCTTTCTCTGGGGGGTAGACGATTATGGACGGGTTCATTGTCAAGCAGCCTTATGCGGAGTTGATCATAGTGGGAGATTAGGTCTAGGCTCCTCCCGCCGATAAGGTTGGCAGAAGGATATGTTTGCTGTCCAATGGCTTTGTGCTCGGCGTGATAAGGATTGTTGACTTTAAGGGGCCGCCCACTAGCCATGTGCTGAGTAGTTATAGGAGCCTTCGCCTCGCCGGTCGGACCGTTAGAGATATGCATGGGTGATAGAGGTTGTCAGGAAGTTTTTAGGCCGCTGCGGTACAGGTATCCCTACGGAGCCTGAATCTGGGTTAGGGGTGTGAAACTATGCACTGTCCGCCGGAGGAGTAAGTAGAGTCTGAGGCCTTCCCTAGCATCCCTTGATGCTGCGTCCTAATTCTATCTGGGCCATCTTTGCTGGAGTGGCGCGATTTCTGGGAACTTGGCATGTGGTTCCGTCTGGTACCAATATGCCATTGATGCTATGTCGTCGGTTAGTGGCTGGAACCTGTGGTTGGGCCACCAGCCCAGGGCCTGTATCGTGACCTTAATGTCTTGTTTGAATCTTATGGGGTCTAAGATGTGGAACCTGTAGAGGCAGTGTCTCGGGACCTCGCCGGGGTCTGCTTTTCTTAGTGGGTATCCGAGGAAGAGTGTCGAGTATGTTTTGCCGCCGAAGCCCCACGCCCCTCCTACGTAGTCCTCAGTCCCTGTACCGCAGATTGTCGGATATTCCGTGTCTCCGTCTATGTAGAATTTGATCTCACCCTCACCCCACCATCCGTTGGAGAGCTGTGTCCAGGCTAGGAAGGTTCCTACATAGTGGCCTCTGCCCCTAACGCCATCTAGGATGACGTGCTCAGGTCGCTCCCTAGTCGTCATACTTCTTCTCCACTGGGCGTGGAAGTATCCGACCTGCCCGGGCAGATCTGGTAATAGTGTATATGTGACCTGGTAGTAGAAGCCGGGTATGTGGCTTTCGAGCTGGTTCTCGATTGTAACGACTGCTTTCCGTCTGAAGGGCATTGGGAAGTAGGAGTTGAAACCACCTACAGGGTTAACGACTATTGGGAAGGAGTTAACCTCGTATCTGAGGCCATGGCCGCAGCAGAAGAAGTCGGCCAGCGGCGCCTCAACCGATGGATTAGGCTCACCATCCCAGTACATCCTGAGGATGCAGGACCTATAGGCCTGCTCGCTGACAGTCATCCAAATGTGCTGAATCAGCCCGCATCCCTCGATCTCTGCGATAGTCGTAACACTCCCTGCCTCTAATGTTATGCATGGTCTAGCCTTCCACCCCTTACCGAGCAGTGAGGCTGGGCCTTCAGGTGTTGGCTCTGCTCTTGCACCGCCCCCCTTCTCACCTGTAGGGTTTTCGGGCGATATTGAGCGAGTCTCTCCATCAGTTATTATCGGTAACGTTCCGAGTCCCATGTTGAACCTTAGAAGAGACTCCAGATTCACGCGATTCACTCTTGTGGTATTGGGCATTAAGTCTTCCTGCAGGATTGCAGGAAGGCTTAATGCCTTTAGAAGCGAGGCTGCCTCCCTAGGGGTTGAGGGTGAAGAATAGTCTTCTGTTGGATTTGACCTTGTTCTAGACCGTTTTCATGAGTATGTTACCGACCACGGAGGTGTTTTTGACATGTGGGCCTCCATCTAGCTGCGCGTCTATCTCGACGACCTGTAGTATTGGTGTGTCTGAAAGCACCTTGGCTGCTAGCTTTATGAGGCCCGGCGTTTGAAGAGCCTCTTCATGCTTGACGAACCTTATGCGGACCCCGTGACCATGGGCCAGCCTCGCGTATGTCTCAGACATGCATTCCATCCCCTATCCCGCCAACCTTTTAGAAAGATAATAAACATGAGTCGCAGGCCCGCTCACCGACTCTAAAAGCCGTCTAATCCGGGACAGGCCTAGCATGCTCAAGGTACCTCACAATAAGCTTAGCGTTAAAGACAATAACGGGACGTTTGCCTACTAACGATATATTATGGGCTTCATTTATGTTGTTACCTGTTTAGTTGGTGTATCTTTTCTCTTCCGAGCTTTTCACCGAAGATTCGCGCGGCTATTACCGTGTTTTTGAGGAGCCAAGCCCTCGTCATGTATCCTACAGTCTCGTTCTTGGTGACGTAGGATGCTTTATCGCACACACTCTCGAAGTCGACATCGTAGTAGACATTCCCCTCATCATCTCTTCTTATGCCGACGTTAATGACTATGGCCCCCTCCCTTATCATGTCTCCCGTAAGCTTGAAGGGGTCAACGTGGCAGAGCTCTGGGGGGCGGCCCACCGCGCATATCACCATGTCCGCCTCTGCTATCAACTCAGCAGCCCTTCTGCTTTTACGGTGGACACAGACTGGGGTTGCATCCCTATCTAGTAGCAGTTTGTGGAGGGGCTTACCGACAAGTTCACTCCTCCCCACTATAACCACCAACATTCCTGAGACGTCGATCCGGTAGTGATCAAGAAGGTCTAGGATTCCTATTGCAGTGCAGGGCAGTAGGTTCTTCCGGGGATCGTAGCTGCTCATCCATATACCTTTATTGAATGGTGTGAGGCCATCGACATCCTTTTCAGGAGACACGCATGCCAAGACCCGGTAGAGGTCCATGTAATGTGGCAGAGGCAGCTGCACCAGAATACCAGTTATGTCGTGTCTCAAGTTTAATTCGCGGATGAGTTTTATAAGCTCTCTCTCCCTCGAGGCGGGAGGATGCCTGTAAATCTCCCAAACCTCACTGTAAATCCCTGTTTTCGCGCAGTCCTTCACCTTCTTAGACACGTAGAGCTTAGAGGTAGGGTCGTCCTCTGCGAGGATGGCTGCTAGACCAACCGTTATTCCAGCATCTTTAAGCTTTGAGACCTCTGACCTCACCTCCTCTCTAATCCTCTGGAAAAGGGGCTTCGCATCAATGATTACAGCCATTATTCAACCCCCTGCGAGACCTCAGCCCTTCTCAGCTTAAATTCAATGTATCTCAACTGCCGCGCCTCCCAGCACTTCTTCCAATCCGGGTCCTCTCTAACCAACACTATCCACCTATCCATGTCCTCAGACCTAATCAGAACCGGTTCAAGTCTTCCGTCAACATGAAGCTGTATAGCTTTAGGCAGCATCAGGTGCTCCTGATATAGGACTTTTTGTTCCAGCCTCTTGACTGCCTCAACAGGGGCTCGAATATAGAGTTCCAGAACCTCATTCGTGATTTCCACCGTCTTCTGGAGAATTATAGGACCCATATCGACGTTTACACCAACATAGTAGACAGTACATCCAGTAACCTTTACTCCACTCTCCAGAACAGCTCTGTGGACCTCTTCCGCTGATAGTAGGTCGCCGGTAAAGGAGGGGTGTAGTGATGGGTGTATTGCCATTAACCTCCACTCATATGCAGTGCGGAGAGTTCTACCCACCATCCAGTCCCAGCCCGCCAAGACAATTAGATCTATCCTCTTCTCCTTCAGTACGTGGACCAACTCACCTTCATACTCGTGTAAAGATTTTCCTCTATGGTCCATGTGAATATACTCTATTCCACGCTCCTCTGCTATTCGTATAGCACGACAGCCTGCCCTATTGGCTACAAGCAACACAACCTCGCAGTTCCTTAACACATCCAGCTCTACATGGTCCAGCACAGCCTCGAAATTACTTCCACGACCCGACGCCATGAAGGCGATCCTAACCTTCCCCATACACCTCACCTCGGACCTCTAGGTAGTGTTGCTGCCTCTCCCTCCACCCCTCAAGCCAACCCCCGCTGTAATCGATGTGTGTGACGATGCTTTGACCCTTGTTTACGAGGGATACTCGTCCGTCGACATGTAGTTGAATTGCCATCGGCGCGAGCAGTTGTTCAACGGCCTTAACCTTCCCGGCTAACGTCTCAGGCGTCTCATATTCAGAGACGGGCACAGCTCTCTGCAGTATAATTGGTCCCGTGTCAACACCTTTGTCAACATAGTGCACTGTGCATCCCGATATCTTACACCCTCTATCTAAAACTGCCCTGTGTACGTCAAGGCCATATAAGCCCGAGAAGGCGGGTAGAAGCGACGGATGGCTATTCATTATCCGGTATGGATATTCATCGACCGTGGCGTCCAGTATTTTGTCCCACCCCGCCAAGAAGATGAGATCTATTCCGTGCTCCTTGAGCGCCCCTATTATCTCCGATTCAAAAACAGCCTTGCTCTTCTTTGATCCATCATCCCGTCTGGAGGTTATAAGGAGCGACTTTACTCCAGATTTTCTTGCGCGCTCCAATGCACCGGCGCCGGGCCTATTACAGACGAGGAGAGTTACTTCTACTCCCTGGAGTACCCCAAGCCTCACATGATCCACTATTGATTGGAAGATGGAGCCCCCACCTGAGGCGAGGACGGCGAGCCTCATTCATCCAACCTCCTTTCACCTATATAGACCCCTTCACCACGCTCGACCCGCCCAACGATTGACGATAGGATGCCCATACGGTTTAACTTCTTGGCAACCTCTTGTGCCTGAAAACCTCGTACGCAGAGAACCATGCCGACGCCCATGTTAAAGGTCTTGTACATTTCAAGCTCGTCAATATTTCCTTCCTCCTGTATAAGCTCGAAGATTCTGGGTGGACTGGGGAGTGAGTCGAAGATCAGGGCCAGCTTTCTGCCCTTCGTAATGCGTTTAGTTTTGAGGAAACCACCCCCAGTTATATGCGCCACTGCGATTGGCTTAGGACCGTATCTAAACAGCTTCATCAGCGGCTTTACGTAGATCCTAGTTGGCTTGAGCAGTTCTTCACGTAACTTTTTCCCCAGAGACGGTATATAATCGTCTAATCTGTACCCCCTGCCTTTTAACAGTAGCTGCCTAACTAGGCTGAACCCGTTGCTGTGCAGGCCAGAGCTAGCCAGCCCTACGAGTTGGTCACCAGCCTTCAGATACCCTGGCAGAGGGCCGTAGACCACCTCTCCGACACATGCAGCCACCACATCTAAGTAGGACTCTTCTGAGAATAGCCCCGGCATAATAGCGGTTTCGCCTCCGACCAGCTCAGCACCGACCTTACTACAGGCCTCCTTTATACCATTAACTATGTTTTCTACAACCATTGGCATCGGTTTTCGGAGAGCAATATAGTCCAGCACCGCGAGGGGCCTCGCACCTACGCATATAATGTCATTTACATTCATGGCTACAGCATCTATTCCTATCGCCCTGAATTCTTCGGGCTCTGAAGCTAGGAGAGTTTTTGTCCCAACTCCATCTACATGTAACGCCAATTTTAGACCCTTAATCCTAATTATGCCTGCATAATCACCGGGGCCCTTGACAACTATCCTCCGATTAACTCTGAGAGAACACAACATCTTGTGGAGGCGCGAGATGGCCACTCTGTCAACACCTGCCTGTGCATATGTCCATCTCTCTGAACTACCCAAACACCTCACCCGTCAGCCTCTCGTAAGCCTCAATGTAGCGCATGGAGGTAAACTCCACGATCTCTCTAGGTAGCTCGGGTGGTGGGGGCGGGGGCAAGCCCTTCGATCTAGCTTCATCTAGCCTAGACTTGTATCCGGTCTTTATGAGCCAGTCTCTCACAATCTGCTTATCATAACTCTCCTGCGGCTTACCTGGGGAGTACGTTTCCGCGGGCCATAGTCTGAATTCGTCGGGACCTATGGAGTCTGCTAGGAGGACCTCGCCAGACTCGTCGATACCATACTCTAGCTTGAGGTCAGCTAATATGAATCCTGCCTTATCCGCCAACCTACTAATCTTCTCATAGATTGCTATTGAAGTCGACTCCATGTATCTGAGCCTCTCCTCATCGATTATTGATGATGACAGTATCTCTTCACGAGTTATTGGGACGTCCATCAAGTCGGATTTAGTTGTCGGGTCAAGTAGTGGTTTAGGTAGTCTGGCGGCTAGAATGGACTCGATTCCTAAGTTTTTCACCTCCCCCCTGATTACTCTTTCGTAGAGGCTTCCATACAGGTAGCCGCGTACAACAAATTCTATAGGAACTATCTTCAGCTTCTTGACAAGCAGGCTGTTGGGTGGATTCATCTCGACCATATGATGTGCAACCCCTAGGTTTTCGAAGAAGAACTTTGCAAACCTGCACAAGACCTCTCCCTTCCGTGGGATGGGGGTGGGGAGAATTACGTCGAAGGCTGAAACTCTATCACTAAACTTGAAGAGAAGTGTCTTCTCGTCGAGTTCGTATATATCCTTAACCTTTCCGCGCCTTAGAAGCCTCACCTCACCCCACCTCGCAGAGACTCGCGTAGATTGGAGAGGCGTTCTCTAATCTCCTCGTATTTCAAAGCTAAGACTTCGGCTGCGAGTATAGCCGCGTTTTTAGCGTTGTCTATTCCCACCGTAGCTACGGGTACTCCGTAGGGCATCTGGACAATTGAGAGTAGTGAGTCTAGTCCGCCCAGCTTTGCGGATACCGGTACTCCTATCACAGGCTTGATTGTGGTGGAGGCTATTACTCCTGGCAGGTGTGCTGCTAGGCCTGCTATGGCTATAAAGATGTCCGCATCGGTCCTTAGGACATACTCTCTCAGCCTCTCAGGGTCCCGGTGGGCTGAGATGAACGCAACCTCATTGTTTATGCCAAGACTCTCGAGGACCTCTCTGGCTTCGTTGACCAGCTTCTCGTCAGACCTACTGCCCGCCACTATAGCCACCTTAGGCAATATTCTTCAACACCTCATTACTCGGATCAATCAACCCTCTACCAGGAATCCAGTCTACCCTCACTGCTAAGGTCCCGCGCGAGGCCCTAAACTTATACAGCCTTCTCACGGTCTCCGCCAGCTTGTATCTTCTCTTCATCAGCTCGTTGGTTCCTATGTCGTATCGGTAAAAGAAACGCCACCCCCTCAACTGTGGAATATCTAAGCAATTATTCACAAGCTTGGCTGCCTCCATTATCGTGCCGGACATTCCCAGCAGCTCGATTGTCCTCGACCCTGTTGTGACTATTCTGCCCGCCTCTAGATGTGCTGCCCCCCAGTAGAGCCTGCACCCCCTGCGTTCAACATCTTCTTCATTGACCATTACCTCGTGGCCTTTAGCAGCATCCTTGTAATCTGGATAGCCCTCTGGCGCTAGGGCCTTAACAACTGTGGCCACGTTGTTGAACCGTATAATTGTCTTTGAAAGCCGGGAGTCTATGATGGCGTAGAGGACATCTAATATGTCAGTCCCTAGCATGGAGAGGACATTGAGGGCCTCGGGGTCGCCGAGCCTACTGTACATTTCAATTACGGTGGGGCCCTCTACCTCTGTCAGCATCATTTGGCCCGCAACAAACCCTCTATACTCTAGGCCTGTCCTGTCTTGAATTGCGTCAACCACCGCTTTTACCGTCTTCAATGATGTATCGTATTCCTCCTCCGTGATGAATGGAAGTGTCATATCCGGCCCAGCTATACTTCCCATTCCACCCGTCTCAGGGCCTATATCGAAGTCAAATGCGTGTTTATTGTCCTGTACCAGCGGCATCCCCACGAGCGTCTTTCCATCAGAGAATGCCTGCAACGTGTATTCAGGGCCCCAGACATTCTCTTCCACCAAGATCTTCTCCTCTATGTCGTTATATCCCCGCATGTATTCCATAAGCCACTCTGTATGGCCCAGCTTGAATGAGAGCTTCTCGTTGATCAGGTATGCCTGTCTGTCCTCAACTACCTTGACACCTTTCCCTCCGGCCTGTCTAGCTGGTTTTAGGACTACGTTCTGCATCCAACTCAACGACCTGCTAGCCTCTTGGAGGGCTGAGAGCGCGGAGTCGAGGTCGGTAAAGGTCTTAAATAGAAGTTTACCGGGAAGGTTGTATTCCCACTGGAGCCTCCTGAGGGATGCTTTTGACTGCTCGATCACAGCTAGTTCTCGTTTAGCACCTATACATGGGACACCAGCACCCTCTACCGCGTCAACAACTCCGTAGAAGTTTGGCTCTTCAGGCCCTATAACCACCATGTCCACGCCGAGTTGTTTCGCCTTCTGGGATACCAGTGCGGCGTCCGTAGTCCTGCCGATGAAATAGGCTCCACCGCTCTGCTCGCAGATCCTAGATATACCAGGGTTCCTCCACTCCGCAATCCAGTAGATTCTTGGGGAGTATTTGCTAGCTCTGATCTTCTCGGCCAAGGCGTGTTCCCTAGCACCCCCACCAACGCCTAAGACCTTTATCATGGAGTGCGAATCACCTTCTGTCCCCTCCCCGAAAACACTTTACACAGACATTACTCAAATTCAGCCCTATTGCCTCGATTAAGTCCGCCACCGCTAGGTATGAGAAGCTGTCGCAGCCTATTACTCTGCTTATTTCGTCGCTACTAAGGTCACGTGCGATAAGTTCGTCGACGGGGGGTATTTCTGCACCGTAAGGGCACCCGTCGACAATAGGAGGGCTACCCACCCTGACATGAACCTGTAAAGCCCCCTTTCTCCTGAGCGATGACACAACGTTCTTCAGCGTGTTACCCCTAACGAGGCTATCGTCGATCAGGACTATGTCCTTACCATCTACCGAAGAGCTTATCGGGTTTAGCTTTAGCTGTAGACCAATGAGGCGTTCCAGCTGCGTAAGTTTAAGCGCGGATCTAACGGGCTCGCCTGTCCTCACGAAACCTAGCTTGCAAGGCAGCCCCCTCATTCTCGAGTAGCCGAGGGCGAAGGGTATAGCGGTGTCAGGGATACCTATAACAACATTTGCTGAAACATCGTCATGCTTTGCAAGGATTTCTCCGATCTTCTCCCTAACCTCGTAGACTGGGCGGCCGAGTATTTGCGAGTCAGGCCTGGATAAGTAGACATACTCGAAGCTACAGATCATTTCTCTCCCGCCGTCAGCTTTGTCGCGTCTAATACTGAGTGGAGTCATTGCGACCACTTCACCCGCTGATAGTTCTGATGACAATGTGGCTCCTACCACGTCAACGGCGGCACTTTCTGACGACACACAACCCA
Source organism: Candidatus Calditenuaceae archaeon HR02 (assembly GCA_002898395.1). GTDB lineage: Archaea > Thermoproteota > Nitrososphaeria_A > Caldarchaeales > Calditenuaceae > HRBIN02. The sequence continues at coordinate 43,953 of BEHE01000013.1, read as the reverse complement.
TATCGAATCCAATGCTACCTATCACCAAGGGCTTAACTCCTATACGCGAGCGGCCGCAGACAAGCTCCTGCCGCTCGGTCAAGATTATGAATGAGTAGCCACCATCTAGCTCTGACACTGCCTTGACCGTAGCATTCAAGATGTCACAGCCCCTTGCGACCTCTCCGGCTACGTACTGTCCTAGCAGCCTGAAGGATTCCCGCCTGTCTTCAACCTCACCCACTCTCCCATCACCCGCCACTACCAGCTTTACAGGCTTCTCTACACATACTATGTAATCCTCCTCGTAGGCTGAGACGAGTCCGATAGCGGTATGTCCTTTTTCCTTCTCGACGATGTCTAAGAGCCGGTTGACAGGCCCCTTCGCACTCGCGGTCACCAGCTCCCCTGAGGAATTAATCCACGCAATGCTGCTCGACTCCTGTCCACGCCCCTGCAAAGCCTGAAGCCCGTAGTAAACAAATCTTATGGAGTTCCACTTCTCCCGTTCCTCGCCAAATGTATACAACGCAAATACCCCTGTCATGGGGCTCACCCCTTCAGTACCTTCCTACTTATGCCGAGAGGCACTCCCCTCAGAGGATAATATTCGCCGGTGTGGCATGTAATGCATAACTCGCCCAGCTCTTTCTCTATCGCCTCAGCTAATGTTAGCGGATCGTTATAGACGACCCTATCAGCCCCTATCATCTTAGCTACCTTTGCACCGACCACCTCCAAGCTCATTTCACTACCGTCGGTTGCCCTATGTGCGACGAGTTCCTGCGGCTCCGGGAAATCAATGCCCATGAAACAGGGGTACATGATGGGTGGAAATGTGACGACTAGATTGATGCTTTTTGCACCAGCCCTCCTCAATGTCCTAACGATCTCGGTGGAGCTGACACCCCTCACTATGCTGTCATCAACCAATATAACGTCCTTCCCATACACGCTATACTTTACGGGGAACATCCAGCTGTTTATCTCCCTTCTCGAACTATCCTCTGGCTCTATGAAGCTCCTCCAGCCCCCCTTCCTCGAGTACCTGTCCTTTATGAGGCCTTCCTCGAAGGGTATTCCCAGCTTCTCAGCATAACCAAGAGCCGCAGGCCTGGCGGAATCGGGGACAGGAATTACAACGTCTCCGTCTATAGGATACCTCTCGGCTAACAGCATCCCGACTCTTTTTCTCACCCCATAGACGCTTACGCCGTCAATCACTGAGCTGGGATGAGCGAAATATGTGTACTCGAAGGCACACGTCCTCCTAACCCTGTTCTCCTCAAACTGAATGAACTCTGGCCCATCCTCTCCTAAATATACGATTTCTCCAGGCCTTACGTCGCGGAGTAGTTTGGCGCCGACGAGGTCTAGTGCACAGCTTTCAGAGGCGACCACATACGTGTCACTCTCCTCCACGTGTCCAATGCATAAAGGCCGATAGCCCCACGGGTCTCTTATAGCCATAACTTGGCCAGACTTGAGGTCCAACGTGAAACAGAATGACCCAGCCACCATTTTGGAGAACTCTCTGAGCGCCTCGGCCCAGTCATACCCCTTTTCAGATAATATACTTTTGAGCTTTAACCCGGCGACAAGTGTGTCGCTCGGATGCTCTCCGATGCTTGACAGTACTCCATTCATCAGACTCCTATAGTTTGCTATTGTTCCGTTATGCGCTATTCTGAAAGGGCCGACGTCTATTGGTTGGATATGCTCCTGGCCCCCGACGGTGGAGTATCTTACGTGTCCTATACCGGCGCATCCATCACTATTTGATAGCCTCTCTCTAAATTCCTTGATGCTTTCGGATACGAGCCCAGACCTCTTGAAAATCCACCCGCTGGAAAGCGATATCCCCCACGCTTCCTGCCCCCTATGTTGCAGAGCCCTCAACCCATTAACTATGGTCCATGACACTCCCGCACCGCTGTACGACTTTGCAGCTATAACTCCGCATTTCTCTCTCATGAATACCCCTCCATTAAACGTTCAAGAGAATAATGCCACCTTTCCTCAACCTCCCCAACAGTCAAGTTGATGACCTGTTCACCGTTCATCTTAATTGAGATTTCATTTCCGCCGGTCTCACCGATCACAGCAAATGGAACGGAGTGGCGCCTAAGGGCCATCTCAGCCTCCCTGAACCTCTCCCTATCAACCTCTACAACGATCCTGCTTCCCCCCTCCGAGAACAGCAGCCCATCCCGCCTGAGAACCCTACCCCTGACGGGGAGTTTGGAGAGCTCGGCTGTCAGGCCAATCCTCCCCCTCACCGCCATCTCAGCCAGCGATACAGCTAATCCCCCCTTCGATACATCGTGAGCAGCACGCAGTACACCCATTCTCCTCAAATTAAGAACTGCCTCAATCAACTGCCAGTCACTCAATGGGTCGACGAGGGGGACCTCACCTCCGCATATGCGGTGAATGTATTCATAGTATTCTGAACCGCCAAGCTCACCTGTAGTGACGCCTAGGACAACGATGTAGTCACCACTCCGCTTAAGGGAGAGAGTCGTCACCATATCTTCGTCAGAGAGTAACCCTATGCCGCCGATTACTGGGGATGGTTTTATCGCCCTTCCACTTACGAGGTCCTCATTATAGAAGCTGACCTTCCCCCCAACTACCGGCACCCCAACAGCCATACAATAGTCTGCAACCCCCCTGACACACTCCTTGAAGCACCAATAAACATCAGGTTTACCTGGATCACCAAACTGTTGGTGATCTACAATGGCGCAGGGTTTAGCACCACTAGAAGCCAAATTCCTGAAGTTTTCCGAAACAATCCACATGGCCCCCCTATAAGGATCTATGTAGCATTTCTTTGAGTCTCCATCAAGCTTAACAGCTGCTAGTTTACCGTTGGGAAGCTTAATGATGGCTGCATCCGCATCACCCGGCTTAACCACCGTCCTCACACCAACCTCATAGTCGTACTGCTCGTAGACCCAGCTTTTTGAGGAGATGTTGGGGGATGCGAGGAGGTTTAGGAAAACCTTGTTCAGGTCCTCAGGCTCCCTTGGTGGTGGAGTGTTCCTTAGTGTGTCGAGGTATTCTGGCCTTCTCGAGGCTCTCGCTACGGAGGGGGCATCGCCGAGGACACTAAGTGGAAGTTCCGCGATTAGTGTCCCTTCCCAGCGCAGCCTAACAAACCTCTCTTCTACTGTTCTGCCAATTATAGAGAACTGAAGCTCATATTTCTCCAGCATTCTTGACACACGCTCGAGCTTTTGACCCTCAACTAGGAGGAGCATCCTCTCCTGACTCTCAGAGACGAGTACCTCTACCGGCGTCATGTCTGTCTCTCTCCTATGAACCATCGAGAGGTCCACGTCTACGCCAACGCCGCCCTTGTATGCCAGCTCAGACAACGCTGTAGCAAGGCCCCCTCCGCCCAAGTCTTTTACTGCGGAGATTAAACGTTGCTCGAACATCTCCGTCAAGGCGTCAATCAGCAACTTCTCGATAAAGGGGTCTGGGATCTGCACAGCAGACCGCTTTCCCTCCTCATCACTGTCTAGGCTTTGGGAGGCGAACGATGCGCCTAGGATTCCATCCCGGCCAGTAGTGTTACCGGCCAAGACTACGAGGCAGCCAGGTCTAGTAGCCATCGGCAGTACAACCTCCTCTCTCCGCCCCGCACCGATACACATGACGTCTACCAAGCAGTTCCTCTCAAATGATTGGTCAAACTCCAGCTCACCAGCTATCGTTGGAACGCCAATACAGTTCCCGTAGTCCGCTATACCCTTAACGACGTTTCTCAGAAGCCACCTCGAATGGCTGCTAGACTCTATTTCGCCGAATCGCAGGGAGTCAAGTAAAGCAACAGGCCTCGTCCCAACAGATAGTATGTCTCTCACGACTCCCCCTATACCTGTCGCGGCGCCTCCATACGGGTCTATCGCTGAGGGGTGGTTATGGCTCTCGATGTGTACCGAGAGAACGAATCCATCGCCGATGTCGATTAATCCCGCGTCGAAGCCCGGGCCCACAAGGACTTGGACACCTTCTGTGGGAAGCATTTTCAGTATATTCCGCGACGACTTGTAGCTACAGTGCTCAGACCACAATGCTTCAATCACAGCCCATTCTATAATGTTTGGTTCACGCCCTAGACGCTTCCTCACCACCTCCCTCTCCTCACTTGTGAGGGTTACAGCCACTTCTTCCACTAACCTCAATTCATGCACCACCCTTCACGTAATTTGCAACTGAGAGGAAAACTCGGAGGCCATGCTCTGTCCCATAGGGTGAGAGGAGGGGGTCCGAAGCACGCTCAGGATGTGGCATCATTCCCAACACGTTAAAAGTATCGTTAAAGACGCCGGCTATGGAGTTATCCGAGCCATTGGGGTTGCACTCCTCCGACACGCCCCCCCTCTCATCGGCATACACGAATGCTACTCTACGCTCCTCAAAAAGCCGTAGGGCTTGACCTCCAGCATAGTATCGCCCCTCGTAATGGGCTATAGGCATCTTTACCACTTCGCTTTCCTCGAATGCATTGGTGAAAGGAGTGTCAGAGTTCATGACTCTGAGGCTGACCCACTTGCAAATGAACCTCAGGCCTTTGTTGGGGAGGAGCGAGCCTAGAAGAAGCCCGGCCTCCACCAAGATCTGAAAACCATTACATATCCCTAGGACAAGGCCTCCATCTTTCACATAGTCTATCAGCTTTTCAATAAGTGGTGTATGAGCAGCTATAGCCCCCGCCCTGAGCCTGTCTGCATAAGAGAAGCCGCCGGGCAGGACCACCAATTCGTATCGCTCTGGAGATAGCTCTGTGTGCCAAACAACCTCTGACCAGGCACCTGGCACCCTACTAATAGCATACGCTACGTCCTGGTCGCAGTTGCTGCCCGGAAACTTGGCTATAGCAACCCTCACACCTCTTCACCCACTCTAACAGAGCATGTATGCGAGACAGGATTGTACAGTCTCAGCTCATCGCAGACCTTCCTGATTAAGGACTCGGCATCCTCTCTACTATGCGACCTTACCTTGAAGCGGAGAAGTTTAGCCGTCCTAACCTCCTCAACCCCACTAACCCCCCTCTTGTGAAGCAGGTCCCTCAGAATAGTCTCTCCCTCAGGGTCCTTGAGGGAACTTTTGAGCTGAATGCGCGCTTCCACGACCCAGAGCTTGGAGCCCTCTAGGAGGGATTTACTATCCATCGATGAAACTGCAAATTTCCATATATATTAAAACCTGATTTACATATTCGTGCAAAATGTCAACAACTTGATAACACTAATGGGACACCATCCAGGGCAGCACGTAGTCTTCCCAGACTAAGAACTAGCCGGCGGTATAGAGGGCGATTGTCTACGGTAACTGCATCACCATAAGCTGATTGTCTGAAAGGAGGACTTGGTGTATTTCTCTTCGAGGCGTGGTAAGGTGATGTGGCAATATCCAAATAACCCTAGCGCTTCCACCCCTTCAGTAGGGCACCAATGCGGGCTAGTCTAAGAAATCATTGATGAGATCCGAAACTGTTTTAGGGTCCTCTAGGGCAGGGAAGTGTGTCTTGGTGTCCAGTCTATGAACGCTGAACCATTGGTGGTCTTTGGTGAATTCTATCTGCGCTTTTAGGTAGTCATCGTCCTTGGGTAAGGAGAAAAGATGTAGAACTTGAGGAGGGTGCTCCAGCTCTTTCAATGCTTTTAAAGGACTTCCGAAACGATCGTAGCTTGCGCTTATTTCGCGCCCCGCACGTGCCCACATCTCAAAGCCATAAGACCCCATCTCTCGTCGCACATGTTGAACAATTCTATCGTCAACGATTCCTGAGAGCCACATTGAGAAAAGAGTCTCTCTGACCTGCTCCCAGTGCTCGCGGGACTGCAGACCTTTTAAGGCCTCCAGGAAAGGCTGGGGAGGTTCGAGAACCAGCCAGTCCAGCAGAACAAGTTTCTGAATTGTTTCATGAAGTTGACGCCTTAGCTCTATGGCGATCCACCCAGCATGAGCGGTTGATACAGTGGCTATTCTCCGTGCTCCACTTTTCTCGATAACAGATATTGCTGCTGCAACCAGTTCCTTCTCTCCAAAATCACCTGCCGGCGTTTCTGATTCTCCATGTCCAGGCCAGTCAATGACGAGGCAACGTGTACGTGACGAACAGTGTGGAACTAGGTCACGATACTGTGTACGATTATCACACCAACCGGCCATGAATAGGAGCGCCGGCTCTCCACGTCCGTGGTCTTCGTAAGCTATCTTCAGACCATTGGATAGAGCGTATAGAGGCCTTCTACCCATGAGGAGATAGCCTGTTAAGCTGCTTTAATAGTTTCCTTTATGACCCAGTCTTTTCTATCTCCCCTGCGGATTTCCTGAGCTGTCTGAAGGACCCTTCTGCATGGCGCTCTATAGTCTCAATGTTTCAGGTTCTCGATTAATGGTCTTATGGGTTGCGAAGGCGGTATTTCCTTCACAGCTATGAGTAGCGTTGCTATTTGGCGTTGGGAGAAGAGGCTTTAGGGGTAAGGAACGTATTCGCATCTTGATACAGGGTATCCATCTTTCCTTAGAAGATGCTGAGACTATGGCTGGTTGCAGGATACAGAGAGGCTTAGAAACTCGAGCGGCCTTCATAAGACTCCTCAACACGCACTTCCTCCCAACTCTAAGGCAAGCAGTTCCAGCAAGTCAACGCCAGCCAAATCCCTGAGTAGCCTCACACAAGTCATAACAAAGGACTGCAGAGCCTAATCCAAAAATACTCAAGAGGACGCGTAGCGTGGGACCCAGGCCACCGAGCTTCCCGGCCTATGAGGCCAAACACATGTAGACGCGGGGAGAAGAGCTAGAGTGGGGTAGCGGGTCATCTGCCCAAACCTGATGCCGCGCCAGCCTTGCCGGGCTTGAGTTATGGTGGGTCTAGAGTGAAGTATAGCCTCCTGTTGGATTTGCCCTTGTTCTCTATCTTCTTCATGACTATGCGGCCGACCTCGGAGGTGTTTTTGACGTGTGGGCCTCCGTCTAGCTGTGCATCGATTTCGCCGATCTCGACTATTCGGAGTATCGGGGCTTCTGGTGGTGCTTTGGCTGCGAGCTTTACGAGTTCCGGTATTTTGAGGGCTTCTTCACGTTCTATAAACCTGATTCTGATTTCATGGCCCTCTGCTAGCCGCCTGTTAGCCTCGGCCACGCACTCTTCTATGAGGGCTCTATCCATCTTCTCTAGGTTGAAGTCTACTCTTGAGGAGTCTGGCTCTACTTGGTTGCCTGTTATGAGGGCGCCTGTCCGTGAGTTGACGATGGCTACTAGTACGTGGAGGGCCGTGTGCATCCTCATGAGCCTATATCTCCTGCTCCAGTCCAAGGCTCCTCGGACTCTGTCGCCTACCTCGAGACCAGCCCTATCGACCATGTGTCTCACCCCTTCCTCAGACTGCTCTGCTCCGAGCACCTGGAAGACCTCTGAACCCCTGAAGAGAGTGCCGGTGTCTGAGACCAGTCCCCCACCGCGCGGATGGAATGCTGTCCTGTCAAGGACGACATAATCCTCACCCACGCCCACAACCTCGGCATGGAACTCTGAAAGGTATGAATCCCTCAGGTAGAGTAGTTCGGTCCTGCCAATCTGCATTGTATAATCCTGTGTTTGGTTACGGATAAATCTTGGTGGTACATGGCCGTGTGTTAGTCAGCTCCCAGCTATCCGTTGGGTCATATTAATTAATTGAGCTGGGGGTCTTCCATGGGTAGGGAAAGGCTTTGTCGGAGAAGGCTGCAGGTCCTAGGCTGGTCCTCTCAAACCCCAAGGATGGCACAGCGAAGACCATTCCCTTGACGCCTCAGCAGATGAGCGCGTTGAGGGGGAAGAGGATTGGAGACGAGATTGACGCCTCAGCCCTGGGTCTCGGAAGCGGGAAGATCAGGATTACTGGCGGCTCGGATAAGGCAGGGATTCCCATGAGGCCTGATGTCAGTGGGGCGAGGCTTGCCCGCGTAATCCTGACGCGTGGTATCGGGTTCCACGCGAGGCGTAAACCACCATCTAAGAGGAAGAAGAGTAGGAATAGGAGGGCTCTCAAAGGGTTGAGGAAAAGGGTTACAGTGAGGGGTAACGTGATAAGCGATGATATCGTGCAGATTAACGCGGTTCTCGTCAGCTAAACTGGTTTGTGCCAGGCATTCAGGGGCGAGAATGGCTATCACCCCACAGCACCTGAAGATGAGCGCACTCTAGCCTCTTGGAACCTTGCCAGAAGGAGAGGGAGGAGGCCGAGAGACATTATTCCGCCTATTTGAAAGACTTGTGGTGGTGAGAATCCATACACATATCCCCAGACCAAGTTACTGGGGAGCGCCGTAGCCCCCCAGACAGTCAATATTATGCCTATCAGCCTAGCCCTCTCAGCATCGGGAATCCAATCTATGAGTGCAGCGTCAAGTATAGGCTTGGGGATTCCCTGTACTAGGCTGGTGGTGAAGATGGTGAGGGTGAGGAGCGATACAACCTCTATGGGGAGATAGGGGAAGCCGAGTAGTATTAGGGAGGCCCCAGAGGCTGCAATGAAGACAGACAGGATGGCCCGCCGCCCAAACCTATCCGATAATATCCCAACAGGGGTCTGTAAAAGGAGAGTGATGCCTCTAGCCACAGAGATTATTGACCCCCATAGGAGTGCTGAGAAACCTAGGACCCTTGTGAAGTATAGTATGAGGTAGGTTGATGATAGGGCGTTGACGGAGATCCCAAGAATGCCAAGCGCCACGACTACCGATAGAGACCTGTTCCTCAGGATCGAAGCTAATCTAGGTGCCGCGTCCCTGTAGCTTGCTACTATTATGTTCCAGACACTTGTCTTGGCTGGCTGACCTGGAAGCGTCTCCCTCAAGAAGAATTGATAGTAAACCGCTTTTATCATGTCGGCCGAGCCGAATATTAGCCAGCCTATTCTCAGACCATTAATATCCATGTACTCGTACAGTAGGCCGCCCAGTATAGGTCCTCCTATACCGACAGCCCCGACAATGGTCCAGAACAATCCATATCCACTCGACCTGAGCCTCTCGGGTATCGAGTCAGCCAGCAGGGCATATTCGGCTGGCATATAGAATCCAGCCATCGCCCTGACCACTAGTAGAATTAGTAGCACCTCCCAGCTCGGCGTAAATGCAATAAGTACTCCTACGAGGCCCAACACGAAGTTCATCCGAACGGTTAGATATTTTCTTCCGTAGGCGTCGCCTATGTATCCCCCTGGTATCCGGAGTATTAGGGCGATAAACTCTGGGAAACCGATAGCGAGCCCTATGATGAGCGGAGTGGCCCCCAGCCCATCAAGGTATAACGGGAGATACGCTATAGTTGCTCCGATTAGTGGCACAGCGATACAATACCCAATAAGCATAACTAGAAAATTTCCTCTGAGTAAAATTCTAATCATATGTAGACGAGGGGGAGGGTGCTCGTAACCGTTTTGTGGCAAGAGCCTCCTCATTTCCAGGCATCTTTTTTAGACTTAAAAGTTTCCACACGACGGTGAAAATATTCTCTCCTAAGATAGCCTCTAGAACCTCGCAGGGTCTATAACAGGCTTTCATAGAGTTCCACGTGTCTCTTGATATTGTCGGCCAGGTTGAACTTTTCTACAGCTATCCTTCTCCCAACACTACCCATCCGCCCCCTCATCACCCTATCCCTAAGTAGTAATGAGAGATAGTAGGCTAGTTGGTCTGGGTTGCCAGGCTCAACCAGGAAACCGTTACTACCATGCTCTATAAGCTCTGGTAAAGCTGACCACTTTGCACCTATTACCGGCCTCCCCATGGCCATCCCTTCTGCCACCGCATATCCAAAATTCTCATAACCCATGAGGCAGACAATATCTGAGGCGGCATATGCCTCCGGCATAGACCTCTGATTAAACGTGGCAGACGTTATGTAGTCCATAAGACCTAGCCTCTTAGCAAGGCCTACTAACTCGCCCTCAGCTTGGCGATGATATGAGGTCCCTATACAAGGCGAGATTAGGAGTTTAAAATCATAGCCCTTGCTGGCAAGTCTATGGAGTGCCTCGAAAATGGTGTCAAAACCCTTCCTATACTCTACCCGGGCGGGAGTGAATATCAGGCACGTCTCTGCACTGACACCTAGTTTAGCCCTAACAGTAGATCCGTCGATGTATGGATTGAATGCCTCCACGTCTACGCCATTATATATCATTACAGTTTTGCCCTTCGGGGCCCCAAAGCGGGTGTACATCTCGTAGGAAAAATTACTGACACATATGAGTTTGTCATATCTCGCCCGCTTCAAGAATGATGAGAGCATCTCAAGATAGCTGTAGACTGCCTCTCCCCTATAGAGCTGTGAGAGTATTTTCACTGGTGCTATGGTGTTATGCCCGGTGGCAACGAAAGGAATCCCCACATCCCCCTCAACCCTCTCCAATACTAGGCTGGTCCTGATGTCGTGGCTGTGGGTGATGTCGATTTTCTCTTTCTCAATAATCTTTTTCAATTGGTGGGACAGACGCCCAAGTAATTCTTCAAATTCACGACTATCCGGTTCCTTGGCGGGCGGTGAGCATCGAATCAGCCTGTTTAACTCCTTCAACCTTATAACCCGTGTAATAGGGGTTCTGAGCTATGTAGTCTTTGATAGACACACATAGCTCTGGGGGTTCATTAGCCTAGGGCTCCTCACGGGTTCATCGGAGCCCTCACCGGCCTCTTCCCCTGTCAGGGTGAACCCTCCCCAAGCCCTCATCAGCCCTTCAAAGAGCTTTGGGCTTGGGGTAAGACCCTCCATCTGAAGGTATAGGTTTATTGCAGCATTCAGCTGTCTATCTATCCTCAACCCGCACCCTGAACATTCGTATAATGCTCCTTTCGGGGCATTTATCATCCCACATCTGGAGCATCCCTTTGTTGAGTTTCTAGGGTTGAGGATTATCACCTTAGCCTTATAGCTCATGTAAGTGTATATCGTTCTCCAATCGCTTTTAGCTATACTCCTATTATGTTTCTTAGAATTATTCATCATCCTCCTCTTCTCTAAGAGTTCGAAACCATGGATATACATGTGGAGGGTTTTTGCTAGATGTGAGGTAAGCTTATGGCAAAAGTCTTTAGCCCTGTTACCCTCGCGTCTAGAATACTTTCTCAAAATTTCTCTAATCTTATGTTTTTTAGATGCAAGTGTTTGAAGCCTCCTCCTCTTTAGCTCATAAACTCTATGTATGTGGAATAGCTCCCTTAAATCCGCTCTCACCCAGCCAATTTTAGGACTAAACCCATCCAGGCTCTTCTCGTTGGAATCCCATGCTATCTTGCCATTAGGTTTCATCCACTTCTCCCTGAACCTGAAGGTTACTGTCAGGTATTTCTCGTTAAGTATTAGTTCCCCCATCTTGCCCCTTGTCCTGTTCAAGAACCATGCTATGGAGATGTCGAAGGTAAGGTATTCTTCGTATGGTTTAACGCTAACCCTTATCTTTCCATCTCTAAAGCTGTATAGTGTTTCTTTGATTCTAACAAACTTCCTCTTAACAATGGGCTTCTCTCTAGTTCTTTCTCCCCTAATATAGTTTCTCCTCCAGCTGTGGAGTATGGAGTAAGCCTGCTTGATGGCTGAATCAATATAATGCCTTGAATACCCCCAATCCTCCATGAGCAGGTTTCTCAGATAATGATGTTTGAACCTATTCTCCTTTGGGATTATAGGGATAAGTCTCTTCCTACCTTTCTCGTATTTTTCAACCCACCTAATCCTGCCCCAAATCTCATCTATTGCTCTCTGGAGGATGAGCTTGTAAGCTTCGAGGAAGCCCTTCACATCGCAATTGTGCTTAATGTTGTATGCTCTAACTTGATATGAGCTGTTTAACACCTTCAACCACCTCCTCGTACTTGTGAGACCTCATACCGTAGAGCTTTCCGGCGAAATGGGAAACCACCGTTATCAAGTCTTCTACAAGCTCTTCCTGCGGAGTCTTTTCTTCATGGCTTACCACTTCGATAGATGTGCCGAATGTCTGAAAAATCTTCCTAAACGTTTCAAAACCGAACCTCGTAAGCCTAAGACCCTCTTAGCCTCCTTTAAAGTGTAAAGCCTCTCCATCAACATTTATTACAACTTATGTCTATTTAAGTCATTCTATTTAGAAACTGCTGGATATGGCATATATCATCACTGCCAATCCACTCATATACCTCGCGAGCGCAGACCACACACTCTATCCCTTTTCCAGCCAAATCTTTAGAAAGATAGTAAACATGAGTTGCAGGCCCGCCTGCGGGCTCAAAAAAGGGAAGAACGTGTAGAGTTTTCACATTCTTTAAAGACCTGATTTAAGGATAAAAGATTTTTTTGAGTCATATCACGAGTGGGTATGTCACGCCACCCTCTCAGGCTTCTCGGGAGCCGGACTATATATCGGTGGCCACCTTGCTGGAAACTTCTCATCTAGGAGCCTGAGGGCCTCCTCAATCCTTCTCCTCTCGGGCTCGAGCCATGGTGGAAGAACTAGTCTGGAGCCAAGCGACCCCCGGCGCCTCGTCTACAGTGTATCCCGGCCCGGTCGTGGCCACTTCTAAAAGGTTTCCAAATGGGTCTCTGAAGTAGAGAGACTTGAACCAGAACCGGTCGATTATCCCAGAGTGTCTGATGCCTACCGAGTCGAGGGTCTGCATTACCTTCTTCTGGTCCTCATCACTCTCAACCTTAACCGCTATGTGGTGTATGCTTCCGATACCTACGAAGCCTGCACGGATGGATGGTTTCAGAATATATCTGAGGAAGTCATGGTCTTCGCATCCGAATCCAAGGATCACGGCCTGGCTGTCGTGCGGGTTCTCTCTCTTAGATACCATCTTTAGTCCGAGGGTCTTTGAGAGGAAACGCTCCAGCTGCGCCGCATCTGTGGCAAGCGGTGAAGCATGGTCCATCAGCGAGAGGCGCATGTCCTGAGTTATCCCGTCAACATCAACCTCCTCGACGAACATCTCCCTCAAGGCAGCATCGTCGATGCCGCCTTCAATCCTAGATGCAAGCTCAAGAAGAAAGCCATCTGGGTCCCTGAAATAAATCGAGACCCTATCACCCACGATATGTGGCCCACTCACCCGTAGACCGTTCCTCTTAAGCCACGATGACCACTTCAGGAGCGCCTCCACATCTTTGACGGAGTATGCTAGGTGGTGGGGCGAGCCGAGGCCTGGATGGCCCCTGACGAGGTGTGGCCATTCGAAAAATGTTACCACTGAACCGCTAGACCCCCGCTCATCCCCGTAGAATAGGTGTCTGTGGAAGATGTCGTCTTGGTTCACGGATAGCTTGACGCGCCTGAGCCCCAGCACCTCGGTGTAGAATCGCCTGTTAACCCTCTCACTAGCCGTGACTAGGGTTATGTGGTGAAGACCTTTCACGAGACCATCTCCGACTGCTGCCATCTAAATCCTTATAGAAGGGTAGCGAGCTCTTAAACATGGTTCACCATAAACGATTCTTGTAGCCGCCTATCACGTGGAGGACCTAACTAGGACAGCTCATCACCCGATCTAGGTTATTAAGTTAATTAAGATCTGTGTCCATTTGATGTTCAGCAGCGGTTGAATCTGCGTTTTTGTGAGGGGTGTGTTTATAATGACTAGGGGCGCCTACATGCTGGCATATCTGGCCGCACTCATCATCCTACTCTTACCTTTCCCCATCACTTACGTTGGAGTCGCTGGCGGGCCGGGGGGTGAAAGACGAGTAGCCCTCGCCACAACTACAATAATATGGGATATGGCTAGGAATGTGGCTGGGCCGGGGTGGCGGGTAGAGTATATGGTCATGCCTGGCAGAGACCCGCACACCTTTGAGCCCACGCCGAGAGACATGGTTAAGGCTGCGGAGGCAGACCTTATACTCTACAACGGCTTCACAATCGATGCGTGGATTCTAAGGCTTGTCACAGCCTCTTCTAGGGCGAAGGTTGTGAGAGTGACTGAGGGGCTCGAGAAGTATGCCCTCCTAGTTCCTGATGGGCCCTACGCCGGTAGGATGGACCCTCACATGTGGATGGATGTCGGACTTGCTATACGATATGTAGAGAGGATTAGGGATGCCTTCATCGAGGTAGACCCGGCTGGTGCTGAGGGATATAGGGAGCGGGCCGCAAAATACATCGAGGAGCTTTGGAGGCTTGACGCCTGGATAAGGGAGGAGGTAGCGAAGATCGAGCCCTCGAGAAGGCTCCTCTTCACCCAGGAGAACGCCTTCCAATACTTTGCAAGGGCGTACGGCTTCAAGATTGTTGGATACTTTTACTCAATGATAACAGAGCTTGAGCCATCCCCACTCGACGTGGCGCGGGCCCAGAAGAGAGTTGAGGGGAGTGGGCTGTGCGTTTTCTTCATTGAGTCGACTCTGAGCCCGAGGGTGATGGAGGCTTTTGCCTCGCGCCTCCACGGCAGGGTTGCTGGCAGACTCTATACTGACTCGCTAGGGCCGGCGGAGATTGGACACGACAACTATATCTCGATGATGAGGTATAACGTAGAGACGATTGTCAGGGAGCTGTCAAGGTGGTGCTGATGTACGCGATAGAACTTGAGTCGGCGACACTTAGATACGATGATGTAGTCGCCCTGCGAGAAGTTACATTCAGGTCGGAAGCGGGGAAGATGATCGCACTGATTGGGCCGAACGGCGCCGGTAAGACAAGCATCCTCAAAATGCTAGCCGGCCTAGTCAAACCCACATCAGGGAGGGTAAAAGTGCTTGGGAAAGACCCGTCGAAGACCCGTGGCCTGGTCGCGTATACGCCGCAGAGGGAGGAGGTATACTGGGAGTATCCTCTCACCGTGAGAGATGTTGTGGCCATGGGTAACATTAGGAGGCGGGGGGTTTTCAGATGGCTTGACAGCCACGACAGCCGAGTTGATACCGCTTTGAGGCTTGTGATGCTTGAAGACCTTGCCTCCCGGAAGATCTCTGAGCTCTCGGGCGGCCAGCAGCAGAGGACCTTTCTAGCGCGGGCCATATGCCAAGGCGGCGAGGTCTACCTGCTTGACGAGCCTATAGCAGGCCTGGACGCGCCCTCCGAGACCATCCTCCTAGAGATTCTTAAGACGCTCAGGGATCAGGGGAAGACTATTGTAATGGCTACGCACGACATCAGCGCGACGCTGGAGATATTCGATTACGTAGCCCTTATTAGAAATCGGCTAGTTGCCTTCGGCCCGCCAAAAGAGGTGCTTACATCCGAGAACCTTGCAAATACTTACGGCGGCTCAACCATAGCACTACATCTAGACGACTTGGAGAAGGTGGCGAAGTGGAGGTAGGCATGCTCGAACTTCTAGCCGAGCCTATGGGTTATGAGTTCATGAGAGTAGCTACGGCTACGTCAATCATAGTGGCTGTCACGTGCTCGATACTCAGCAGCTTCGTAGTCCTGAGAGGCTGGGCCCTACTTGGAGACGCGATCTCACACTCAGTCCTGCCAGGTATCGCAATAGCTCTAGCCCTTGACATACCTTACATCGTTGGCGCACTACTCGCGGGGGTCGGGTCGTCGGCCCTGATAGGGCTTGTAGAGTCTAGAGCCCGCATCAGGAATGACACCGCGATAGGAGTGGTTATGACAGGGGCCTTCGCCACAGGCCTAATTCTGCTGAGCTGGATGCGGCCTGCCGTAGATGTTTTCCACGTCCTATTCGGCAATCCTATAGGAGTCTCGCCCAACGACATGTATATATCAGCGGCCATCGGCGCTCTCGTCCTCCTAACCGTGGCGGTGCTGTTAAAGGAGATAGTGGCTTACACCTTCGACCCAATATTCAGCAAGGTGATAGGGATTCCGACAACACTTCTACACTACGTCCTGATGATACTGCTCTCGCTCGCCATTGTCAGCGCCCTTAACACCGTAGGGATAATCCTCGTCATAACTCTCCTCGTAACACCCGGTGCCACAGCCCAGCTAATCTCCCGCAATATAACCCAGATGATCGGAGCCTCCATACTCATAGCCGTATCCTCTGCCATAGTCGGCCTCTACCTCTCATACTACCTCTCCATAAGCTCCGGCGGAGCCATAGCGGGCGTAGCCACCGCAATCTTCTTCGGCGTCCTAGTTACTAAAACACTTATGCGGAGGCTTAGAGAGAAGAATCGATAGACTAGCTATGATGGCGGAACTTGATGAGAAGGACCTTGCAATAATACGGCTACTGCAGATGGATGCGCGGATGCCAGCCTCGACGATAGCCGAGAAGATTGGGATGCCTGAGAACACAGTCAGGTTCAGGATTAAGAGGCTACTTGAGAGGGGAGTTATCAGAGGATTCGTCGCGATAGTCGACCCGAGGAAGATCGGACTAACCGTCTCAGCGGCCTTCATGATAAAGCTAGACCCCAGCCTCAGAGAGGAAGCCATAGGAGAGCTGAAGAATTGGAGAGAGATACTGAACATCTACCAGTTCAGCGGTGAATACGACTTGATCGCCGTAGCATTTGCCCGAGACCTTGCGGACCTCCAAAACCTCATCGACAAGGTCAAGCGAGTTAATGGCGTGAGAGAGGTAAACGTCCTAGTCACTACGAGGGTTATAAAATCACAACCAACCTACATCCTAGAGTAGAGACTCCTCTCAGCCGGGTCCACCCGGTTAGGACCCCAATGCACCGTTTTTGCAAAGTATGGGCGGATTAACACTAAATAGGGATTAAATAACGAACTAGTATCAAAATTCCGTTTCCGTATCTTAGGTTGACTATTATGCACGCTATTTTTACTAGTGCTGTGTATGTTGATGATAGTCTTTCATATCTTACTATGAATGATTCTCCTGAGGCTTTTTATCCATGCGGAGAACCTCTCTACAGCGCTCCTCTTCCTCCTGTATGCTTCTATGTTGTAGGGTTTGGGTCTCCTGCCTCTCCTACGGTTGACTAGTATGTTAGCCTCTACACCCATTGAGGAGGGCTGTTCCTTATCTCCATAGACTCTCCATCGACGCAGACATGTATCTTAGAACCCTTCCTCCGCTTGAAGCCATCGTACCCTACCAGCTCTTCCCCCTTTTTGCCTCAACGGTAGTGCTGTCAACAGCGACCCTATCCGCGCTCCTAGCCGATGCAAGGGCCCTCAATATCTCCTCCCAGACGCCCAGCTCCTGCCAAAGCCTAAGCCTCCTCCAAGCCGTCTTATAAGAACCGTACCCGGCAGACATATCCGTCCACCTACAACCGGTGGTGAGGACATAGAGTATCCCGTTTTTTTAACGCGCCTGTCATCGGCCCTAGGACTACCAACCCTAGGCTTAGGAGGGAGAAGCGACCTAATCAACCACCACTCAAAGTCGCTAAGCTCCCTAAACTCCACACCATAAATATACAACCTAATAGAGAGCGTGTCTAAAAATTCCATTATAGCCTTCCTTATCCTTATCAGCGTCTTTGCTGCCTGTGCTATGAGCCTGGAGATTATCCTCATGGAGGTTGCATCGTTTCTCCTTGTCTTTACCCTGTCGTCGAACTCGTTGACGAGTGATCCGAATGTAGACTCTCCCCCAGGGCCTATTACCCCTATAGTTATTCAGCTAGTACTCTGAATATCTTCCTAGCCCCTCCTATAGTATCCCCTATCCCTGCTAGTGTCGGGTCTTACCAATTAGCTATCCCAATTGCTTCATCCTAGCCATAGTCTCCATCAATCATGAAGGGCCTCCCCACCCCTACACCTGACCACCAGCCCAACACAACTAGAAGAAAACTCCAACACTATAGACACTAGCCCACCTAGATCCTCAGCCTCAGCAGACCACCTCATAAGTAACCGCATCCCATTATAACGAAAGACTTATTAGGCTAAGAATTTCTCGACACGCTCGGCTTACTTAATGCTGAATATAGTACATAGTGGGAGTCCACAGGCTATTTACTTAGCAGATCCGCAGGTTTCTTTTCTCGGTATTTCAAGGTTATCAAAATGCTTATCGAAGGATATTATAGCGTCTACGCCTAAGCTCAGTGCTGTATAGTATTGTATCGCATCGTCCATGTCTAAGCCATGCTTAGTAGCTAGCTCTACTGCCCTAACCTCATCGGATAGTGTGGTTATGTGTATCTGAAGCCCCTTATAGGCCGTTAGACTAGTCAAGAAGGTTCTTAACTCACTCAGCTTCCTAAACCCATCCATTATTACGATTATCGAGTGTATGGTGAAGTCAGTTATTATTCCTTTACCCTTCCCTTCTTGGACTTGCCTAAGTAGTTTCTTGCAATCGTCCTTCCTATGTCTTCCTAGCAGAACTTCGAGAAATATATTTATATCAATCAGATACATGGCTAGCTACTTTAGTTATCCAAAACTCAGTCGCTTTATGTTGTAATTCCACAGCGTCTAGCCTAATGTCAGATAAGAGCCCATCTATAGCCTCTATAGGGTCTTCCTCAACTTGAAAACCTTCTGACTCAACCCACGATACCCACATAGCTATAGCCTCCTGAGCAGCCCTACTGATAGCGCCTTTGCTATAGCCGAACTTTCTCATCGCCAATTCTCTGAATCGCCTCTCTAATTCCTTATCAAGAATTATTCTTATTGTTGACATATTCAGCGCGAGTAACGCCTCTATGCCTGCTTCTCCCGCTAGGGAGCCTGTTACGCCGCTATCGGGCAGCCATCTAATGCTTGAGCCATATTCATCTCTATAGGATACTTGTTTTATGTTCGAGCATGTTATTAGAGTGTATCCTTGGTGTGTGGATAGTTTCTTCTTCCACTCTGCCTCTACCTCTATCGCCGATCCCCTGGTTCTCTTTCTCTCCACTAGCCTATCCCTCCCACCAGCCAGGTATCCCCTAACGATCTCGGAGTTTATGGTCTCTCCTAGGAAGAGTCTTAGCCTCTCGAGGCTGCATGAAACCCTTATACCGGCCAATACTGCGCTACGTGTTATTCTCAGCCATGAGAAGGCGGCATCCGTCTTTGGAATTGGGAGTTCTCCTAGTGTTTTTGCTAACCGGTAGGCGCGTACGTCAGGGCCGAGTCTAACACCCTCGTTATCTATCCTAAGTATCTTGTAGCCTAGTTTCTGGAGGATTTCATCCCTCCTGCTATCCAACTGCCTCCTGCTGGTTCTGTGCGCATAGCTATCATAGTCCACCACAAGCTTGCCACCTACCAGGAAGTCGGCTAGATAGTATGGTGCCCGGCTTCTGACGAGAGCTCACCAAGGCTTATCTTCGCCTGCCTTACGAAATGTAGCCCAAGCCGCTCCATGCTCTGCACTAACACATCCTTGTAGACTGAGACTTTCCTGGCATCCCTTACTTGCTGGAACATGATACTATACAGGCCTTAGGAAGGAAAGTAGATAATAGCCAGAATGGTTGGTGGAAGATATTCAGCCTTAATTCATGAGAGATTATGCTTATGAAGTTTACTTGGTTATTCGTGATTTCATTAAGCTTATTAGCGTCTGGCGAGTGTAGATTATTTGGGCAGGGATGGGAATGGTCAAGAAGAGGCTGCACGTAAGGGGTGATAGGGGTGAGAGAGTCGTTGACGTGTTGTTTGATACCGGGGCTACTAGGTCTCTCATAAAGAGGGAGGTCGCAGCTAGCGTCTCGAGCACTAGGAAGATTATAGCCCCGACGTATGCTACGCTGGCGGACGGCAGAAGGGTTACGCTGGAGACGGTCTGCGAGGTCTTGGTTGATATAGACGACAGGGAGGTTTGGGTTGAAGCCTTCCTGCTAGACGAGCTTACAGTGGAGATGATATTCGGGGTATTAGACATGGAGGCATACATGATAAAGATAGACCCTGCGAGAAAGGACCTAGACCTATCGGAATTTAGGACAGACTTCCTCGCCCTCACTACAATATAGATCGCTCTTAATCCATTTTCTGTGTATTTTATATGCGTTGCTCTCTACCGTCTTTTAGGCCTGCGAAATGGGGTAGTTAAGGCTCTGTAAGGCGTGAAAAGCGCCCCTTTCGCGAAGAGTCCGAAGCAATCCCAACCCACAACATCTGGATTAAGCGCGTAACGGAATTTTTAGACACGCTCGCGGTGAGTAAAAGCTGAATAACGAGGCATATCTGAAAAATAGTTCTGACCCATCAATGAAGGGGCGATGGATGGGGATGGCTGAGGGTAGGCTTGTGAAGGCGTCGGAAAAGAGAGGAAGTCTTAGAGTCGATGCGGGAGGCTTATGCCGTAAGACAGTTCAGGCACGGTATCGTGACACGGGTGGGGGAGGGCGCTGAGAGGCGAGAGTGTCTTGCAGGCAGTCTTCAAACACTATGACTGCTCAAAGCCTCAGCATTTTTACACAACAAGTCTTAAACTACGCAGCCCAATAACCGGCACGGAAGTCACGCGTGAATCATCGTTTTTCGTGATCTTTTCTAGAGACTTGGTAAGTCTTCAACGACTTGGTTGAAAGCCGCTGGTTAAATACAGGGCTCAGCTGCCGGATATGGAGGGTGCTACCTCCCTCATAAGCCGTCTCATGGTATCGATGTAGGTTTTTGCCGGCAGGTCTCCCAGATATAGGACCAGGTGACTAGCACCACTCCGTATATATGCCGATAGCTGATCAGCAACCTGTCCGGCGCTGCCACCCAATATGAAACGCCTTTCTCCAAGCGGCGATGTATATTCCTTGGGCCCCTTTCCTCCGAGCTCAACCGTCAGCCTGGCCGAGAATACAAACTCGGGCTTTGCCCTCCCTGCTGCTCTCTTCACCATATCCGCGAAATCGCTCGGATGCATGCCGGTGACATGCCAGCCGTCGGCTAGTCTCAAGGCCCGCTCCAACGCGACCCTGCTGTTGCCTCCAAGCCAGATGGGTGGTCCACCCTGCTGTGCCGGAAGAGGCTCAAATACGGCGTCCTCAACCCTGTAGAACTCTCCCGCGAATACCGGCCTCTCACCGCTCCAAAGGGTTTTCATAAGCTTGATTGACTCCTCCTCTATCCTGCCACGTCGCCTAAAATCGGCTCCCAAGTTTCTGAATTCCTGCCAGTTCCAGCCCACGCCTAAGCCAACGATGAGCCTGCCGCCAGTGAGTGAGTCGATGGTGGCGAGCTGCTTGGCCGTGAGAACTGCGTTTCGCATGGGTATTACTATGATGGAAGTCCCTATCCTTATTCCCTCCGTGACCGAGCCTATCGCCGCGAGGACGGCTATGCTCTCGTATATTCGCCCATAGGGGTAGTAGTTGGATGGGTCTATGACCACGTGGTCTGTGGTCCAGATCGAGTCGTATCCAAGCTCTTCCGCAGCCTTCGCAACACTATAGACAGAGTCGGGCGATAGATTGCGGCCGAAGTGGGGGATAGCTATCCCAAGAAATGGACGAGCCACAAAACTATCCACTGTCCACCACTATTTACATTTTGATTGTGCTGTGTCTTGTAGCCTATCCTTTTCCCTTTGGGAACTTGTACTGAAGGTATAATGGTTAAAATATGTCTCAGAAACTAACGTCTAAACCTATCCCCAACACAGACACAAAAACGCTACGATTGCTAGAACACGTAAATAAGCAGGAATAATCAATAAAATCCCCATATTAAATGTGCTGCTCTATGACTTGGAGACATAGCTCTGATTTTATATGTCAAATACGGTAATAGGAAGATTGGCATGAAGATCGATGAGATAGTTTAATGAATGCTCCCCAGATTGTAGACGGGGGCGAGAATAAGAATGTTTACAGGGTTCCGCCCGTAGTGGCAACTCGACATGTCTCTGAGAAGGGATAGAACTAAAGAAATAAATTACTACGCGAGAACATATAGAGAAAATCCGGGAGAGATAATTAGAGAGTATGCCCCGTGAAGAAAATTATGTCACGAGTTGGTTTACATAGATAGTAACATCTTCAAATGCCTTCTGATATGATGGAGAAATCTTTTACAAACCACCGAATAAAAACTTATGTTTTTAACCATACACACTCTATTCCAGGTATTTTATCGAAATCTTCGTCTTTGGAGACTATCTTTTTGATTCCTAATTTTTCATGGAAAGGTGACAAAATTTTATGGCTTAAACTCTTTGAATTGGTGAGGAAGAGGCATGAGAGGCATAATAGTGGTTGGATTGGTCTATGACCACGTGATCCAGATCGAGTCGTATTAAAGATCCTCCGCAGACCCCGCTACGCTGTAGAGATTTACATTTTGGCGCGGGGCCTGCTACATTGCCCATAGGGGATTAGTCTTACGTTTGATCTCGACTATCTCGTTGAGAGTGGTTTTTGCGTCTTCACTAAGTCTGTCCTGGAAGGTGGTTAAGAGGAGGCGGGCGTCGCTCTCCGGTATTGCGACGTATAGTGTCTCACCCTCCTTTATGTGCCTCCCAACAACTGGCTCCTTCATCGAGATGGCAACCTTCTCCCCTGCAGAGGCAATTGCTACAGGTCTCCCCATGTTCTGGAGCTGTGTGACGACGCCGACAACGCGGCCCGATGAGTTCATCAAGCTCACGTGGGGTGTGAGCTGGCCTGAGAGAATCTCAACGCCGAATATCGCGGGGTTGCTCCTCCTGAATACATAGCCCTCTAGGACCCTGATCTTGGCCGGCTTGACGAGCCTCTCGAAGCTGGCTCTTGCGCGCTCCTCGCGTGTCGTAGTAACCCATTGTAGATACTCATCAACCAGTCTGAAGAGTACTTCTCCTCTAAATATGCGGACCCCCCGACTGGCGGCTTCCGCCTCAAGCTCCTTGGGCACATCGACGTTGAAAGCCAGGATGACGCCTAAAAACTCGTCCTTTAGCTTTACCGCGGCTGACTCCATCAAGTCCCTCTTCGAGATGTCGCCGATGTCGGCAGACCTTATAGGGACACCCTTCTCTCTCAGATAGTTCACCATCGCCTCGAGCGTGCCCAACGTGTCTGCCTTCACGACTACTCCTATCTTGTCTGTCCTGACTACAAACTCCCCAACCTCGCTCTGAAGCCTTGCGAAGACTTCTTCGAGCTTCTCCTCGTTTGAGACCGCGTATAGTGGTGAGCCTGGAACGGCGGCGTCTAGGCCCTCGCCGACAATCTTCACGCCGGCGGAGGCCCTGACCTCTTCAACGTTCCTGAACCTGTCTCGCGGGTCTCTCATCTCGTCTAAGGGCTTGGGCATTAGGAGGGCTCTGACCCTTACTACCATCGGCCCATCCCTGCCGAGCACAGCCACCCTGTCCTCGACGCGTAGTATACCGTCGCTTATCACGGCGTTGGCCGTGGCTCCAAGCCCTACCTCCTCGACGACTTCTAGGATGGTTCCCTCAGCCCCTTTTTCCTCGGCCTCCAGCTGCCTCGACATGTAGGCCTGGGCCAGACCCAGAATTACCAGCAACAGGTCGGCAATACCCTCGCCTGTCTTCGCGCTTACCGGAACAATGGCTAGGGTCTTTGCGAAGTTTGTTATCCGGGTGTAGAGGTCTGACTGGAATCCGAGGCTTGAGAGCTGTCCCACTACAGTGTATACGCGGGCCTCGAGGGCCTCCCTGACTCGGGGGTGCTGGTTGCTGAAGGAGTCTTTGAAGGGGGCTCCCTCGACAGGCTTCCAGCCAGTTATCATGTCTATCTTATTGAGGGCAACCACGAAGGGGGTCTTCCTGGCCCTGAGGAGCTGGATGCTCTCAACCGTCTGCTCCTGGACCCCCTGCATAACATCGACCACTAAGATGGCCATATCAGCTATCGAGCCACCCCTCTTCCTCAGGTTTGCGAAGACCTGGTGCCCGGGCGTGTCTATGAAGAGGAGGCCGGGAACCTTTAGCTGGACCTTTACCTCTCCCAGCAGCCGCCTACAAGTCTCCAGCACCGCGTCCAGTGGGAAGTGGCTAGCTCCTATGTGCTGCGTTATGCCACCAGCCTCCCTCCTAGCAACCACTGTGCCCCTCATCTTATCGAGAAGGGAGGTTTTACCATGGTCCACATGCCCTAGGACCACGACTATTGGCTCACGTATCCAGCCCATCTCCCGGCACCCCCACCCTAGATAACTAATTCTCCGCCCACGTAATTAACGATGCAGAGGGAGGGCCGGGGGCAGTAGGCGCGGCTTTATTGGATCCGGCGTCCTAAGAATAGCCATGGTGCGGGTCTCGGAGAGGCTGGTCGAGGAGAAGGTGAAGGGAGACGAGGTCCTATCTACACTGTACCGCGAGCTGGAGGGTGATGAGGAGCTTCAGACAGCCCTCAGGCTCTGTAACGACATGGTGGTTAAGCGGCTCTACTACAACGACCACGGCCCAATGCATGCTAAGATAGTCGCGGGCTCGGCGCTAGAGATACTGGACATAATGACTAGGCGGGGTTTGAGGCCGGTGACTGTACAGCATGGCCTCAGCCACCGCGACGCTGCGATAGTTGTCCTTTTAAGCTCCTATCTCCACGACATAGGCAACATGATTCACAGGGAGATGCACCACATAACCGGTACCTACGTTGCGGCTGGAATACTGTCAAGGATACTGCCTAAATACTATCAAGACCTGAAGGCACAGATGAGGATTAGGCAAGAGATACTCCACTCCATACTTGCACATGATGATAACGTGCAGGCATTAAGCCTCGAGGCAGGGATAGTCAAGCTAGCGGACGGAACAGACATGGCCGAGGGGAGGGCCAGATACCCATACATGTATGGAAAGTCAGACATACACGCCTTCTCAGCCCTCGCGATAAAGTCGGTCGAGCTTAAGGAGGGGGACGACATCCCACTTATCGTCGAGGTGGACATGGTCAACGAGGCGGGAGTCTTCCAAGTGGAGGAGGTCTACGGCAAAAAGATAGCCACCTCAGGGCTGGACAGATTCGTCACAGTTAGACTACTACTCCGAGGAAAATATCTCAAAAGTTTTCAAATTAGTTAGTTAATTTCTAAGCTCTTCCAGGCTTCCCGAAGCCAGCTCCCGCCCCTACGCTTATGAAATATCTTAGGTGTAGTGAGACCGACCTGCGCTGAGGGCTTCCTGCCCAGTGAAGAGCATGTCTCCTCTCTGAGAACTTTAGGAATTAACATCCTGCCCGTCGTGAGTTAAGTGCTATCTTCTTGACCTGTTTCTTAGTTTTGTGTTGCATCTGGGGCATCTAATCTGTTCTGTGTTTATGTATTTGTTGGCATTTTGAGCGGTATTTAAATCCCATACTGTATGCACCACTCCTAGCGGCGGGATAGTATCTTAGACTCACATTCTCAAGCCTTACTTTAAGAATGTCTGAGAAGTAGTCCTTGAGTAGTCTCACCCTTATTGGCCTTTCCCTGTTTAATAATAGTTCTGAGGCCTCGGCAGTTATCCTGACCCTAAGCGTGCCTGAGTCGATATCGTATTCTAGGCTTCCTGATATAGAGGCCGTTCTCGAGGGGAGTCTCGATGACAGCCCTACCGCCCCATTAATCATTCCCTCTAGTTCTGGAGTCTTAATCTTGAGCCCCGGCCCTCCACTGTGGTGTGAGGCTGAGGACTAGGCCTAGTCGCGAATGTGGGAAGAGGTGGCCTAAACCGTATATTAATGTCGATGGGATGGTGTAGATGTGAGATTCTACTGTGATGTTCACAGGTTGGCTAACAAAAGGCGGCGAAATAAGACGGAGGAGAGCTTTCACCTATATACTGTTGATGGAGAAGTTTTCGGCAAGGCTGAGAAGACAACAGATATGCCTGCCAGGTCTGGGGACGAGCTCTATGTGGATGTTATTCCCATAGAGCTTACTGATGAGTTCATTGAGGTTCTGAGGCGTGGTGTAAGGGTCTTCTATCTTAGGAGGGCGAGGATTGTTAAGGAGATGCGTGAAAGGCTTAAGGTGAGTAAGACTTCGAGGAACGATTTAAGGGCCTTGATGTCTATTGAGCCTAAGTGGTTTAGATAGGTTTCCGAGGATTTTCTGGTGATGAGGGGGTTGACAGCGGCTTATAGGGCTCTGCTGATGTCTCGTCGGAGGCTTGAGAGCATGTCCAAAGCCCTAAACCAAAGCGATAGAATCTATCTGAAGAACACTATTGAACAATTGGATACCGATATTGATAGGCTTGCTGAGAGGATAGTTGAGGAAGCAAGGAAAAGATACCCACAATTCGATGGGATGGCTGAGAGCTTCGGGATAACGGGTGAAAACGACACAAAAGCTCAAGAAGCCTTGGCTGAGCTTCTGACATATGTAGATTTTTCAAAATCATTCCAGAGGATTCGTGGATATGTAAGGCTCTACCATAGGCGCTCGAAAAACCAGAGATACAGCCACCAAATTCGACATGCCTTGGTAAGACTGACGATGGCGCTTATAGAAGGGATACCAAAGGCAAGAAAACAGGAGGGGGTTCTCATGAAAATCTGGCTGACATACAAGCAGGAGACCCAGAGGCCGGCGGGCATACCGGCCCAGCAACAGGGATAAAACCCAGGGGGCAGGTATGTCAGAAAATTAAATAGACTGGCATTTTCGCCAGTCATGTCATAGCTCTTAACAACCGGCCTCGTTTGGGTTTCCTAGGTGTTGTTGGGATGGTTGTCCGCCGGGCTAACCTCCCTCCCCCATTTTTCCGTTGTTTGGGTGTTTAATTCTTCACTATGGTTGTCGGATGATATTGATTGTTTTAAGTTGATCCTCCTCAGCCCCGCTTAGAGTGCCTTCTCGCGATCTTAGGAATTCAACTTCTACGAGCCTGTCGAATAGCTGCTCCTCCAGCTCCCTTTCAACGCGAGCTCGTACTGTGGAGGATGGGCCTTGACCAAGTGTTGGAGAGCGTTGAAAATGGCATAAAATACATTGACCTCCAGTTCACGGATGTTCCGGGCAGGCTCCAGCACGTAACGATTCCAGCCAAATTCCTTGACGAGGATTCATTCTCCTCAGGCGTCCCAAAGCTTGACGGCTCATCTATCAGGGGATTCGTAGACATACACGAGTCCGACCTAGTGCTATATCCAGACCCCTCAACCTATGCCATCATACCATGGATACTCTCAAGAGCTACAGCACCCCCTGATAATCCCATAGTTAGATGTATACATGCATACGCTCATATCGGCATTGTAAGGGATAGCAGTGTACTGAACCACCTTGTAGGCCTGTTGATCAAAAGCGCTAGGAATGATAGGTATTCTTGGAGGTACCTCTTGCTTACCCCTCTTAAACTCGATAGGAATGACCTGAGGAATGAGTGCCTGTTCTCACATCCTGTCCTTTCCATCCTTCCTAACCTCAGAGGAACCGCAGTAGACGCATTTGAGACCTCCCTTGAACCTGACTCTCCAAGGTAGTTCAGGAACCTTCTCCCTATCCGGAAGGAGTACAGACCTAACACCATCGGGGTCCATGGCCAAAGAAAATTCCGAGGAGAATATATAAATCCCTTATGAGACCGAGATGAGCGCATGCATAAAACTGTGAGAGCTGATATTATCTTCCCCTCAAATCTTTATATCGTAGTACATTAGGTCTATGGTTGCTATGAAAAGGGCAGCGCCCTTACTGTTGGCTGTTGCGCTTTTGTTGCCGCTGTTGTTGACGACTGCGCAGGCGCAGGAGATCCCGCGGGAGGAGACGGTCTACCTCTCCTCTGACTGGGGGCCTCCAAAGGGCTTCAACCCGCTACTACCCTCTGTGGATTGGGGAACGCAAATGATGTATCCCTCGCTCTTCATGTATAGTAGGTTTAGTGATGAGTGGATTCCATACGCTGCTGAGAGCTACAGATGGATAGACAAGTACACCCTCGAGGTAAAGATTAGGCCTGAGGCGAAGTGGTGGGACGGTAAGCCAGTAACTGCTAATGATGTAAAATACACCTTCGAGCTTGGAAAGAAATATACCATAGGGGCGTTAACGCCGATGTGGGACTATATTGAGGAGGTTAAAGTGATTGACCAAAAAACTGTTCAGCTGGTTACAAGTGAGGCGAAGCTGAACTACTTCCAACTTCTCGGAGTACTGACGACTTTTATTCTTCCCCAGCACAGATGGTCAGCTCTGGAGGCACAGATTGGCGGCAAGATCGCCAGCGAATATATGGAGCAGAAGCCTGAGGAGATTGTTGGAGCAGGCCCTTACAGGCTATTAAGATTCACCGAGGACACATTCTGCTATACTAGGGTTGATGACTGGTGGGGTCGAGACCTCTTTGGGCTTCCGCGCCCCAAGTACATATGTCATAGGACATTCAAGGACAACCCTGCTGCAGCGCTAGCCTTCGAGGCGGGAGAAATAGACTCGATGACCCACTTCACGCCTAAGATCTGGGAGCTGTGGGAGGTTAAAGGGCTTGAGAGGAGGACATACTTCGCCAAGCAGCCATACTACCTGGGTGATAGCCCGATTCTCCTATACATGAACTATGAAAAGAAGGCGTTGGCAGACCCGAATGTTAGGAGGGCGATCGCCCACGCAATACCGTTCGATGAGTTGATAAGCAAGCCATACTATAACTATAGCATCCGCGCGTCACCGTCCCTCATCGTCCACACAAGCCCCGCCGCCAAATACATTGACAAGAAGCTGGAGCCCATGTACCCTGTCTATGACCTAAATAAGGCTAAGAAAATCCTAGATGACGCTGGAATAATCGACAGGGATGGGGATGGGTGGAGGGAGCTTCCTGACGGTACCCCGCTGAAGGGCTTGACGATTCAGGTGCCCTACGGGTGGACTGACTGGATGGCCATGTGCGAGATCATAGCACAGAACCTCAAGTCAATAGGTATAGAGGTTAGCACGGAGTTCCCAGACTTCAGCGTTTGGTGGCAGCGTTCAATAGACAAGCAGCTAGACCTGTGGCTCGGATGGTCAGCGGGCGTGGGATATGCTCATCCATGGAATGTATTTAGGATGGTGATGGACCCGAGGCTCTCGTGGCCAGCGGGGAACTGGGCGAACTACAAGAACCAGGAAGTGATCCCACTCATCGATGCCATACCGAAAGAAACCGACCCTGCTAAGATCCAGCAGTACTATAGTAGGTTGCAAGAGATCTTTCTGAGGGATCTTCCAGGTGTTCCACTCTTCTACGGTGCTGTTTGGTATGAGTACTCAGCTCAATACTGGGTTGGCTGGCCTGCTGAGGAGAATCAGGGATGGTTCGACACTATGTGGTCATGGCCCTCTAATCTGCCAGTATGGTTCTATATCGCCAAGAAGGGGCAAGACCCAGCATATCCAGCCTGGATAAACAGGCTGAAGTTCCCGACCACGAAGTTCTTCGACGACCTGGCTAAGGTTATTGCTCCGCCTCAGCCGCCTGCAACGGTCACTGGCGCTACTACAGTGACTGTTACGTTGGAGAGGACGCTTGAGAGAACAGTCTTCGCCACCCAGACAGTGGCGCTTACACAGACGCAGGTAGTGACTAGGACCGAAACAGTCACGGACGTTACCATGACCGCTGTAGCTGCTATCGTGGCACTCATAGTCGGTGCTGTAGCAGGTCTGCTAGTAGGTAGAAGGAGAAAGGCTAGCTAACCTGCAAACCAATACTATATTTTTTCCTTAGTCTTGAAACTATCAGTATTATCGCTGCAAGCGTTATTACCAGTAGTACTACGAGGTATGAGAACTCGAACCTCCAGGGCTGGCTGCTTAGAACTATAACCCCGAAAATCTCTAGGAGTAGACCCCATACGAGGATTGTGAGTAGGGCTCTTTCGAGGAAAGGTGAGGACAAGACTTCCTAGAAGCCCTCCCACTTCCTGTAGAGTAGGGGGACATCCTCCCTAAGCCGCCTCGTGTAGGGGTGGATTGGATTCTCCATCACCGTGACCGGGTCTCCCTCCTCGACGATCACGCCCTTATACATTATCAGTACCCGGTCGCTCACCACATATGCAAGCCCTATGTCATGTGTCACAAATATTACGGATGAGTCCATACTGTCTCTTAAGTCTTTGAATAACTTGACTACACCTATGCGTGTGGAGGCGTCTAGCATCGATACGGGCTCGTCAGCTATTATTAGCTCGGGGTCGAGGATGAAGCATCTCGCGATGGCTATCCTCTGCCTCATCCCGCCTGAAAGCTCGTGTGGATATTTGCCGAGGACCTCGGCTGGATTGAGCCCAACCATCTTTAATGCCTCGTGTACTCGGGCCTTCTTCTCCTCCTCGCTGAGGCCTGGGAGCAGGTTGAAGGCCTGGTAGAGTATGCGTTCCACGCGATAGAATGGGTGGAATGCCGCGTAGGGGTCTTGGAAGACTCCGTGGACTTTCCTCCAATACCATCTCAGCTTCTTCCCCTTCAGCTTGGTGACGTCGACGCCATCATATATGATGGAGCCTGAAGTAGGTTCTAGGAGTCTGAGAATCATTCGGCAGAGTGTCGTCTTGCCCGAGCCGCTCTCACCGACGAGCGAGACTATCTCACCCCTACCCACCCTCATTGAAACATTCTTCACTGCCTCTATTCTGTGCCTGCTGAAGAGCCCGACGGTGAAGACCTTGCTCAGATTCTTGACCTCGAGCATCTCTCAGCCAGCCACCTCTGAGTGGTGGAGGAAGCAGGCAACTCCCCGCCCCTCACCGACAGGGGCTAGCCTCGGCTCGCTTCTCCTGCAAATATCCATTACGTATGGGCAGCGGGGGTGGAACCTGCAGCCCTGCGGAGGCATTATCAGGCTTGGTGGCTCGCCTGGAATCGTCGCAAAACCCCTCTCACGAGCCTCGGGTTCGGGGGTCATTACAGAATACATCAACGCCTTCGTGTACGGGTGGAGTGGGTTTTGGAAGATATGGTCCGCGGGCCCGTATTCGACGATTTTTCCCGCATACATTATGTAGACGTGGGTGGCCACTTGTCTAAGGAGCGGGAGCTCGTGGGTAACGAATAATATGCTGTCAATTATTCTGTTCCTCTTCATGTCCAGCATCATTTTCAGTACTTGCTTCTGGGTCGAGACGTCAAGTGCTGAGGTAGGCTCGTCGACGACGAGCAGTCTGGGGTTTAGAAGCGTCGATATCGCTATTATGACCCTCTGCCTCATACCCCCTGACAGCTCGTGTGGATACTTGTGTATGCTGTCTGTCGGGAGATTCAGTTCTTCGAGCCTCCTCTTAGTCATGGAGACAACCTCCCAGTCGGTTGCTGGCGTGTGCTGTGTTATGGCGTCTTTGACTAGCTCGATTATCCGCTTGGTGGGGTTGAGGGCGTTTAGGGCAGATTGTGGGACATAGGAGACCTTTACCCCCCACACCTTCTTCCTAATCTCCTCCCTGCTCATCTGTAGAAGGTTAACGCCGTCCAGTAATATCTTTCCGGCCTTAACCCTGAGGGGCGGCCTAATGTTGGCAAGCAGTACGTTGACGAGTGTAGACTTGCCGCAACCCGACTCTCCCGCTAGGCCAACTATTGCTTCTCGGGGAACCTCTATGTCGACACCGTCTACCGCTCTAACCTCCCCCAGCCGTAGAACATAGGAGGCGCGGAGTCCAAGACCCAGTAGTAGGGGCTCGGGCATCTAGCTACCCCTTAGCCGCGGGTTGAAGTACTCGTCAAGCGCCGTTGCTATCATCAAGAGGGAGGCGGCCATGGCAACCAGGACGGCTCCCGGCGGGATAAACCACCACCAGAGCCCCCTCCTCACAGCCTCTAAGACCTGGGCCCAGAAAAGTATGTTTCCGAGCGTAGCACCCTGGGTGGTTCCGAGGCCTATCATGCTTAAGCCTGTCTCAGCTAGCATGGCGCCCGACATCAAGAGAACATAGGCCATGAAGATATATGACGCGACGTTTGGAAGTATGTCCCTGATGACTATCTGGAAGTCGCTTAGCCCCGCCATCTTCGAGAGGTTGACAAACTCTCTATTCTTGAGGCTGAGGGTCTGAGACCTAACAGCCCTGGCAACCCAGGGCCAAGAAGTAACACCGATGATTATGGAGACCAGCAGCGGGTCTCTCCACTTAAAATACGCAGCCACCAAGATCATCAACAATATCGAGGGGAGTAGTAGCACGATATCTGTCAGCATCATCAAGAGGTTATCGATGATCTTACCCTTATACCCCGCCACCAAGCCTATCAGGACACCTATGAGCAGCGATATCGCCGCGGCGGTAGCACCTATCTGGAGGGAGCCTCGGATACCCGCCATGAGCTGGGCGAGGACATCCTTCCCATAGGCATCAGTCCCGAGGGGGTATAGTTGTGAAGGCGGGGTTTCGAGGGGCCCAACCACGGCCGTCGGCTGGACCGGGTAGATCGTGGGTCCGACGAAGCCTAGAGCAAAGATGGTTAGGAGGGCGGCGAGGCTGGCGTCGAGTTTCTTGATTGTGAAGAGTTCTGGACTGATAATCTTGGATACGTTGCGTAGCATTCCTTCTCAGTCACCCACGTAGCTGACCCTAATTCTCGGGTCAATATATGCGTATAGGATGTCCACTATCAGGTTGGCTGCGAGCAGTGTTGAGACAAGAATGATGAATGTCCCCTGAATCAGAGGATAGTCCAAGGTTGAGAGGGCCCGAAACAATAGGTATCCAGTTCCTGGATATGAGAAGACAAGCTCAGTTATCAGCGCGCCACCCATCACCGTACCCATCGAGAGGGCGAGGCCGGTAATCTGCGGTAGGATAGAGTTCCTGAACACGTAACCGAGTATTTTCTTGTCGCTGAGCCCGAGAAGCTCGCTGTACTCAACATAGTCTGACCTGAGCTCATAGATTACCAAGACCCTCATCCCTATCGCCCAGCCACCGATAGCAACGATAACAATTGATAGGAACGGTAGCGTGTAGTGGTGTAGCATTGCGAGAATGAAGGCTGGTGTGAGGGAGGGGGACATGGCCGGCGGATAGGCTCCGGCCACGGGGAATACCCGCGCCGTAACAGCAAGTACATAGAGTAGAATCATGGCGAGCCAGTAGTATGGGACCTGTGAAAGCACTAGGAAGGCTGGAAGGAGGGCATTGTCAACCCTCGTCCTCCTCCTATATGCTGCCCACGCTCCCAAGAGGTTTCCAAGAGCCCAGGCAACAAGGATGGCTGGTATTAAAAGACCGAGTGTCCAGGGGAGATATGACGCTACAAGGTCAGCAACCTTTCTCGGATAGAAGGCTATTGATGTCCCCAGATCACCAGTCATCAGGCGGGAGAGGAAGTCGAAGAGCTGCTCGTGCAGCGGTTTATGCAGTCCAAACTCCTCCAAGAATTTACGGTACACTGCTTTGACTGTATCCGGGTTCGCCTGTGCCTGCTGGAAGATCTGGGTGAGTAGGGCTGCGACCGGGTTGCCTGGAATAGCCCGCGGCAGCGCGAATATGATCAGGAGGAAGGCGAAGAAGGTAGCCGCGATGAATAAGCCCTTTCGAAGTATGTATATGATGAATGGGCTGATAGTGGGCATTCTCAACGACTTTATATTTAGAGCCGTATTTATGGGTTTTCACAGAAATTATTTTAGACCACCTCAGACTACGCGCACCGAGCCATGGCTCGACCCGCCCATCTTGAGGACTGAGAGGCTGAAGGAGTGGGGAAGGTTTTTCTCTGAGCGGCGACAAACTGGTGGTCAGGGGTATCGGTTGATTAGGATTGGTCTGATAGGTAAGACGAACACGGGTAAGACGACGTTCTTCAACGCAGCCACCCTACTCTCAGCAGAGGTCTCGACATACCCGTTCACCACCAAGTCTCCCAATGTTGGCTCATGCTACGCTGTTACCCCCTGCGTGGATGTGGAGTTTGGGGTGAAGTGTAGTCCTAGGAACTCGTATTGTAGGGAGGGGTGGCGGCACATTCCCATCGAGATAGTCGACCTCCCAGGCCTGATTAAGGGTGCATGGGCTGGAAAGGGGCTTGGGAACCAGTTCCTCTCCGTCGCCGCACAGTCCGACGCACTACTACACGTAGTCGACGCTTCTGGAAGTGTAGACGAGGAGGGGAGGCTCACCGAGCCTGGCAAGGGTAACCCGGTGGCCGACGTCTTCGACATAGAGGAGGAGATAGTTATTTGGCTGATGAAGATTATCGAGAGGAACCAAGACCGGATATCAAAGACGCTTAAGACCGGGAAGAGCCTGGCAGAGGCCCTCTCCGAGCCGCTTAAAGGCATGAGGATTACTCAGCAGCATGTCGAGGAGGCCCTCGCGAGGAGCGGACTCAAGGAGAAGGATTTTGACAATTGGAGTATGATGGATGATAGGAGGTTCAGTGAGGTTTTGAGGGAGGTGTCCAAGCCCACCATAATCATCGCCAATAAGATGGATGTCGAGGGCTCGGATAAGTTTTACAGGGAGCTTCAGGAGAGGTTCCCTGACAAGATAGTGATTCCATGCAGCGCGGAGGCCGAGCTTATTCTGAGACGGGCCGAGCAGAAGGGGCTGATAAAGTATCTCCCCGGCGAGGAGAAGTTCCAGATAATCAGCAGGTCTATGCTGACCCAGCAGCAGCTCTGGGCGCTGGAAATGATTAACGAGCGGATACTGGGTAGGTATATGAGGACGGGCGTACAATTCGCCATCAACACTGCGGTCTTTAAGCTCTTGGGGATGAACGTTGTATACCCGGTCGCAGACATTACAAAGTACACTGATACGCGGGGTAATGTCCTGCCAGACGCCATACTAATGCCGCCTGACTCGACGGTCAGAGACCTTGCAGAGAGGGTTCACAAGGACCTGGCCAAAGGCCTACTCTACGCCATAGACGCGAGAACAGGGCTCAGGCTCCCGGCAGACTATAGGCTGAAGGATAGGGACGTGGTGAAGATCCAGTCAGCCACAGCCCATGGACATGGTTAGTGTAGAGGAGATTAGGAGGGCAGCCCTGAAGTGGGCCCTCAAGAACGCCTTCGACCACGAGGGTAAGGCGCAGGTCGGGCCTGTAGTTTCCAAGGTTATCGCCGAATTTCCCGCCGCCAAGTCGGTCGTAAACCAGGTAGTCGAGGCCGTCAAGGAGGCCGTTTCCTGGGTAAACTCGCTAGATTCTCAGACCATCGAGGCCTCGCTATCCGAGATAGCACCACAACTCCTCACAGAAGCCCCTAAGAAGGCTGCCGAGAGACAGCTACCGGACCTTCCAGCCGCGGCTGAAGGCGCGGTTGTCCTCCGCCTACCCCCGGAGCCCAGCGGCTACATGCACTTGGGACACGCATTCCACGGAATAGTGAACTATCTCTACCGTGAGAGGTATCGCGGATTCCTCTGGCTCAGGTTTGAGGATACAAACCCTAGAAAGGTGAGGCTGGAGTACTACGACTCCTATAGAGAGGGGTACAAGTGGTGTGGCGTCAAGTGGGATGCGGAGAAGAACAACAGCGACGACATGGAGCTCTACTACGATTATGCGAGGAGGCTGTTTGAGGGCGGCCACCTCTACGTCTGCAACTGCAGCAAAGAGGAGTTGTCGAGGCAGAGGGCCGAGGGAGTAGCCTGCAGCCACCGCTCGATTGACACTTCATGGCACTTGGAGAAGTGGGATGCGATGCTCTCAGGGGCGATGTCTGAGGGAGAAGCCGTCGTGAGGTTTGCGGGAGATCCTTTGAGCCAGAACACCGCCCTCAGGGACCCCGTCCTCTTCAGGATAGTAGACCACCCACACCCCCTCAAGGGCGACAGATACATCGTCTGGCCAACATACGACTTCGCCGTCGCAGTCCAAGACGCAGTATGCGGAGTCACACACGTCCTAAGAACATCCGAGTTCATGTTCCGGGACGCACTCCAAGACGCCATTCGCGAGAGGCTCGGGTTGAAGAACCCTGTCTACGTAGAGTATTCGAGGTTCGAGTTTGAGGGCACGCCGCTCTCTAGGAGGAGGATAAGGGAGTTGATCGAGCGGGGGGTCGTGGGGGGCTGGGACGACCCGAGGCTGGGCACAGTAACCGCGGCGAGGAGAAGGGGCATATCGCCTGAGGCCTTAAGGGAGTTCGTCAAATTCTATGTTGCCCTCACGCCCAGCAGGAAGATCTACTCCTGGGAGCTACTATACGCAATCAACAAGAGGATAATAGACCCGAAGACGCCGAGGCTTTTCTTCACCCCGAACCCGAGGCGGATTATCATTCAGGGTGCTGGGAGGAGGATTGTGACCGCGCCCCTCCACCCGTCGGTGGATATGGGGAGCAGGCCCATCGAAGTGGGTGAGACTGTATACATACCCGGAAGCGACGCCGAGCGTCTAAAGCCGGGAGACAGGTTCAGACTCAAATACTTTGTAAACCTCAGGGTCATGGATATGAATGGCGACGGCCTAATCTGCCGGGCCGAGGAGGGGGGTCCTGAGCCGGGACTCCAGGTGATCCAGTGGGTTCCGGAGGGCTCGGCCAGGCTAAGAGTGCTAATACCTGACCAGCTTTTCCGCGGGGAGGGGCTTAACGTTGAGAGTTTGAGAATAGTTGAGGGGCTTGTCGAGCCCTACGAGTCCGAGATAGCTGAGGGGGCCGTCGTACAGTTTGAGCGGTTCGGCTACTGCGTAAAGGATGGCCCAGGCCGATACATCTTCACCCACCGGTGATCCGCGCCTCCCTCTTGGCTATGAATTGTGTATGGCCGCGCTCGCATGTGACCTGGAGATATTCTCCCTTCTCGAAGACCACCACCGCCTCCCTCTCCTCGCGGCAGATCCTGCACCTGAAGAATATCCGGGGCATGAGGACACGCAGCCGGCTACACTGGCTTAAACGTTATCTTCCCATCACTGAACTCGATGTCGAACTCCTCGTTTACCTCGAGCTTGACGCCTAGCAGGTCGTACTCCTCCTCGGTCAGTATCAGCGTAATCTTGGGAATGATTATGTCTCTTTGGGGCGGCATGAGGCCCATGCTCTGGAGCTGCGCCATGAGGCTCTGGAGTAGCCTCTGGGCCATTACGTATTCTTCAGGCCCAGCCCCGAGGGCGCTGGCCTGCTGAATCCTTCTAACCTCGACAAGCTCTATGACCTTGCCAGGCCTGCCGGTCTCAGGGTCTGTGTAGGAGGAGACCCTGTACACCCTGACCCTCATTCCTCCGCCTCCTCACCGATCTCTTCGAGCTCCTCAACGTATCTCTGATACTCGTCGGGGGTCAGTAGGCTCTCCAGCTCCTCCTTGTTCTGGAACTCGAGCTTGACTATCCAGCCGTCCCTGTATGGCGACTCGTTTATGACCTCGGGATTGTCTAGGAGGTCTGTGTTCACCTCTACTACTCGACCTGTTATGGGCGAGTATAGGCTTGTGCTTGCCTTTACTGATTCGAGCGTTGCTAGGGGCTGCTTCTTCTGGACCCTCGTATTGATGTTGGGGAGCTCGACGTAGATTATCTCCCGCAGCTTCCTCTGGGCATAGTCCGTAATGCCTATCACAGCGTACCTCTTCCCCTCAAGCCTCACCCAGCTGTGGTCCTTGGTGTAGAGGCAGTCCTCGGCAACCTGGTAACTTCTCTCCATCTCCTCACCGTTGAAAACCATTCAACCAGGCTTGTAATTAAACTTCCCTGTTTAGGCTTTGCATCCCCAAGTCTGGGGAGAGCGTGTCGAAAAAATCCTCGTTCATTAACCTCTTTTATATGGGTGCGACACGGTTGTTTTTAGGCAGTGGTAATACTCCACCCCCATCATATAACCAGAAGAACGATCTTGGCGAAGGTTGGAGGATTTTTTCCGACACGCTCGCCTTGGGATAAGGTTTAAGAGAAAACGTGCTAGGAGGCGTGGCAGCAGACTTTATGTCCAGGAAGGGTTAGTAGTCTGGAACGCATACATATGTGTAATTCTAGAAAAGCGCGTCAAGTAAAACTGAGGTATATGGCAAATATTGCCCAGTATTCTCAGGAAAAATAGGGGAGGGGGTTTAGCCCGGCGGACGACCAGCCCAGACAACACTTAGGAAACCCAAGAGAGGCCGGTTGTTTATGTGTTGGACATGACTGGCGAAGATGCCAGTCCGTTTAATTACAGGACATACCGGCCCCTCTTGGGTTTTATCCCTGCTGCTGGGCCGGTATGTCCGCCGGCCTCTGAGTCTCCCGTCTGAACATCAGCCATATTCTCTTCAGCACTTCCTCTTGTTCTATGGCCCTCGACCTATTTCTACCGATTACCGCTATCGTAAGCCTCACCAACACTCCGCGCACCCCACGACTATACCTCTTATTATTCGACCGTTCTCGGTATAGCCCCAAGTATCCGCGAATACTTCTAAAGGACTTACTAAAGTCGACATATGTTAATAATTCGGCTAGAGCCTCCCTAGCCAATATATGGCTATCTCCCGTTATCCCTAGCTCTTCAGAAATCTCTTTGAAGACTGGATATCTCTTCTCAGCCTCCTCTGAGATCAGCTCCGCCAAGACCTCTTTCTCCACCTCTGCATGATTAACCAGCCTCCTCAGACTCTCCTGTGCAGCCGGAGAAGAAGCCCTAAGCTGGTTCTCCAGCCTCTGCTTAGTCCTCTCAACACATCTAAAACTCGAGATCATCCTTCTCATTACCAAGTAGTCTTCATCCACCTTTCTGAACCATTTACTATCTATTGCCATTAGTACTCTTATGTCTGTCTTTGCAGACTTAGACCTTATCCCCAGCTTTTCCCGGGTCTTCTTAATCATTGTTAGACGCCTCAGGTAGTATACCTCGACACCCCTCCTCAATAGCTCTATGAAAGCATTCGTGTGGACGACTGGAATTACGTCCACGAATATCTGGTCTCCACGGCCTGCCGGAATCTCTACAGGATAGTCAACGTGTCTAAATTCTTCGCCATCAGTTGTATAGGTTATCCTGTAGCCTGAGTCATCTTTTTTCCTGTGGACATCACAGTAGAACCTCACCATCTATATCACCTGAACCAGCAGTGGTAGCATATATCTCATCAGAGCCAGTGCTAGTAGTCTCGCTAGTAGAAGATCTATCGGTGGCCTCCACCTCAACCTCAGCGAAGCCCCTACGATTCCAAGCACTATCACCGCAAAGACAGTGTCCCCCATCATCTCACATCCCCCCTCCTCGGGAGGGCCTCTAGGACACCCGTATCCTCCAATTCACCCCATCAATAGTGGAGATGGGCGGTAGAGGGGTGCGGACGGCCCTGAAGCCCTCCAACCCCTCCTCAACGGCCCCCGGGCAGGCAGGGGCCTCGGAGGGTCTGCTAGCATCATCGTCGCTCCGGGGAGCCCATCCCCCGGCGGCGGTCGTCCTCCGGAGCTTATCCCTCCCCAAGGAGGCGCCGCTCCCCACCCCCTCGGGAGGGGCTCTCCTTCCCAGACACGTTTTCTCACCTGGGAGAAGAGGCGCCCCCGCCGGACTCCAAGGACTTGATCCCTAGAGCGGGGCCGGGCGAATCCCCCGGGAACCATCGTCCCAGGAGTTAGACTCCCCTCGAGACCCCCACCCGAACCCGGAGCCAGACCGGGCCCGGGGGTTGGGAGCCCCGAGCCCGGCGGCTTCCAAGGAATGGGGGTTCGGGCTTTGGGGGTTCGTCGGGGTTTCATCTATCGTCGTCAGGGTGGTCTTCGGGCATGGTACGCGCCCGTCTCCACACACATCCCTCGGGGGCCCCCTGCACGCCGCGCCGTTCGTCCTGGGTATGCACATCCCCCGTTAGACCCGGGAGGCCGGCCTTGCCCGGGGAAGGGAAGAGTGCGGAGACGTGCGCGTATCGAAACAGCGCAATCATTAAGGAGGCCTCTGAACAATATCCACTCCTTCTAAATCCTCTACAGTCTTCTGGCCGTCCCTGTCCCCCTCCACACGCCCGTCAGCCCTTGCGGGCCTTCCGGGCCGTTTCAGGGGCTTCCGCCTCTAAGGGCCCACCCTCACCAATGCATGCCGCCAGCCCCAGTCAGCCCGAGCGAGCCGTCCCAAGGCCCTGTAAGCCAACCACCACTCCCCCCGCCACCCCAAACTACAACAGTAAAGGGGGTGGCCGCCCAGCTAGGGCGGGAGAAGAGACTAGGAGTGGCGGGAAGAGAGAATCCTCTAAGTCCTATGCCTCCACCGAAGGGCAAGACTACTGGTGGCCGAGGGTCTTTTCTCGCCCCCCAACACCCGTCGGGTGTGGGGGGTCTCGCGGCCACCCGCTTACCGAGCGACTCAGCCACTGGGGAGGCCCACCCCCTCCCGGAGACACCCGGGGAGTAGTGAGCCAATCCAGAAAACACGCTAGACCCCCATGGATAAAAGGATTTAGATGATGCTATGCGGCCTCATTAAACCACCCTATTATGTTTCTATGATGCTCAGCCGGGTCGCAGCAATAAGATAAGCCCCAACACCATACATCACCACATTTACTGAATACTGTAATCACTGCTATGTGATACTTGGCAAAAATTTGCCAACCCCCACCCATAGAGATGCTGAGTTCGGGGGAGTTATGCCGTTTTGAGGGTGGCAAATATTTGCCACTCAGAGACCATCACAAAAACATAGAACAATATCACAGAAAAGTGATAATGTGTTTCTATGTATTGCAGTATTGGGGTTGTGTTAGGGTGATGTTAGTTGGGTTGTTGGTGGGAGGCTTGTGCATTTTCATCTACCCATTCCGTCTCCCTGCCCTATTCTTCTGTATTACTCTTCTGTCCTCGGTGGCGGTGGCGAGTCTGTGGGCTATAACGTCTATGCTTGATGCGCATCTCTCTAGGAGCTCTCTGTACGTCGCTATCGAGTCCCTCAGCGCTATCCCCATGCTGACCTCCCCCCTCTCAATCCTCCCCATGTACTCCTCGACCGTCCTCCTCGTCTCCGGCGTGACTAGCCTCTTCTCTACCCCCTTTAGCGCCTCTATGAGGGCCCTCCCGAGGGGTAGGGGTGCATACCTGCCACCAGACCTCTCAGCATAGCCCCTAGACACTATTATTGATGGGTATTCCGCCCTTGTGGCGTCCGTGCCTATACCCTCCTCCTCCATCCTAGCTATCAGGTCAGATAGGTAACGAAGCGGGTATCCTCGGTCGTCTCAACCTTCTCTGCCCCTTCAATCGTCTCCTGAATCGTCGCTTTGCTCGATTTGGTGACCGTCAGCAGGCCCTCTGCGACCCTGATTGCGTAGATGTGCTTGCACTCCCTACCCTGCTTTTTGGCCCTGAAGGTGAAGTCAGGACACGTGCAAGTGAACCTCTCACCGTCGAACGTGCCTCCGTAAGTCTTAGACGGGTCCTCCTGGCTTGGGACCTCCCAGATTCGCATCCGGATATTTCAGGTCCGCGATCACGATCAATAAATGTTTTGAAGTAGCGTGAATTAGGTGAGCTACCTGAAAGGGAGGAGGTTCGAATACGAGGTTAGGGGTCGCTTCGAGAGGGACGGCTGGCTTGTGATAATG
This sequence comes from Candidatus Calditenuaceae archaeon HR02, assembly GCA_002898395.1. GTDB lineage: Archaea > Thermoproteota > Nitrososphaeria_A > Caldarchaeales > Calditenuaceae > HRBIN02. The sequence continues at coordinate 2,759 of BEHE01000013.1, read as the reverse complement.
GTAACCAGGAGCAGGCTGTGGATTTAGCCTGCATCAAGACGGCAGGGTTGTGCTCGTCGAGAGCGCGTATGCGGAGGAGGACAGGCGAATTAGCACAGAAAGGCCCTCGAGAACGTATCGAAACGTCTTGGTGTCTAGGTCCTGCTGACAGACTAGAAGAAGAATGAAGATCCAGAGGGCAATCATACACAATCCCCTTAAATCAGGCATGAAAAAGGAATTTAGTAAAAAGCGCGCGGTTAGATTGTGAAAGGAGGTGTTAAACCGCAGAACAACATTACGTAATAATGGAACCAAGACATTGATTCTCAGTTTTTAAAAAGATCGTCTAAAATCTTTAGGAACCTCTCAAATTCTTCATCTGAAAGGTCGTTGAGCTTTCTTTGAGAGCTCCTTCCATCCCTCTGAGTTTCAGGATTGAAGTCAGGTGGGTAGAATCCTAAATCCTTTAATGATTGGACAAAACCTTTCCAGGCATCCACTGATGGATATTTCTTTATTTCATTTTGCCCAATATAAGCAAACAAACCTCCGTCTGTACCGATCGACAAGACCAATTTTCCTCTGTATGCTATCCCAAACGCTGGAGACTGTCTGTTTTTTAATTGGTGGAAAATATTTCTTTGCTTTGCAAATTCTAATATGCGACTTAATCTCTCCTTCAGTCTTTCGTCGGAAATTTTCTGTAACTCGTTCTCAACTTTCTCTAGTGACCAATCCGGTCTGTGTTGAGCACGCGGTATTTTCGTAACCTCTTCCCCGTGCAGTCTTGGGACTATAATTTCCAGTTCTTCGCTTTCGGTAGCGTAGCGTTCTATCTCCAGCGCTATGAATTTAAGATCGGTGAATTGATTTAGAAACTTAATTAAAGTTTTAGTTTGTTCATCCACTCCATCCATAGCTATCAATATGTTAAAATTCGCCTCAGTTAAATTTTCATCCAACTTCCTAAAAAACTCACCATCCTCTTGAGGTATATCGGCCCCGCTTCTATTCTTTAACCTCTCTAAAAATTCCTTTCCGTTACGGGCGAAAGACTTCCACATGCCAGACGCATAATCGAGTACTTGCCCTATTACTTCGCGTCTATTAAAATTTCCGGAAAGCTTTGTCTCGATTAGGTAAATTCCCCCTCCATCTCCTACGGCAACTATATCAATAGAGCCAACCCCTTCCACGGGAAATTCTTTACACCAAGCCACTATACTTTCATCTTCTTCGTTTATTTCTGATACGGGAATGGCATCGATGTTTGACACTAGGATGTCTCTAAGCTCTTCCTCGTTTCTAAATGTTTTAAATCTAGTATGCATCAGTTTGCCGTTCTTAACTGCAATTACCACGTCACTATACCACATCAAACTTAATATATAATTCTTCTGTGCCTTGTGCCTTGTGGCTTATTTCATAGTCTTTTTCCGGCTCCTGAGCCTATTCTCCGGCTTTGTATTGGCGCTTCCGGGCTATGAAAATGGTTCCTTGTGAAGAGTAAGGCCTATGGCCTGTCATTACTTCCCTAACCTCAATGACTCCCCACTGGAAGAGAGTTGACGAGAGGCTGATCAGAGGGGAGAGATCGTACTTGACCTGAAGTTAGTTAGGCTTTACGTAGATGAGCTCTTGGAGAGGGGAGGTGGACAAAAGAAACAGCAATCTCAGTATTCAAGTCGATGTTCGGGGAAGAGATACTATCCAAGAAGCCAAGATGGATGAGAACAGAGATAGTCCAGAAGGCAATCATATACAACCTCCTCCTGAACACAGAGTAAACCTAGGATGAAGGAACACCAGCAAGAGAAGAGGACATACGACCAAGGGAATTAGGCCACAAGGCATCTAAAAATCTAATACTATTATCTCTAAATTATTTAAATAGAGCATATGAGTTCGCATAATTGCATCTTCCTTGTTGTCTATAACTATTTAAGCAGCTAATCTAATGTTGATTATCGGTGTAACTCTGTGGATAAGGGAGAGTTAGAGAGGGCTGCGGAGAGGTTCATTAAAGCTGGGGTCTATGCACTAACACCTGAGCAGGCCAGCTCACAGATATCAAACATCGCATCTAGGCTGGGGATAGACCTAACTAAGGCCAGCCTCGAAGAGACTAGGAGAAGCCTAGCTAAGGGAACGCCCCTATCCAAGATCGTGCTAGAGATGCGGGAAGAATAGCTTGAAGAGGATATATCTTGACACCTCAGCCTACGTTAAGCATTTTAGCCCCGAACCCTCCTCAGAAGCTGTAGATAAGATTCTAGAGTTATGTGAAGAAGGCAGGGTATTGATGGTGATGTCTTATTGGTCTATAAACGAAGCCATAGCCGCCCTAGATAGGAAGTTTAGGAGAAGAGAGACGAGGCTCCAAGAGAGGAATCAAGCAATAGCGACCATTTTAGCCGAAACCAGTAGATTACAGCTGAAGGAAAGCTCGTAATAATACCAGTAACGCAGGAGAATGTTAGCAACTCTCTCCGCTATGTCGTCGAAAAACACTTGTCGGCAGGTGATGCTCTTCATCTATTTTCAGCCATATTAGGGCTATGTTCAATATTCGTGGCAACGGACCAATTCCTGCTAAAAGCTGCAAAAGAAGAAGGATTCGAAACATACAACATGGAGAACAAAAACGAGGCGGAAGAGCTAATCAGAAGCTGTCTATAATGGGTCTCTCAACAGTTTCTGAATAGTTAACTTTACATAACGATTTTTACCACTTGTTTATATGATGAGTGATAGACTGCTGACGCTCAGTGAAGCAT